>CAZURU010000045.1:0-13593 GCA_964623585.1 uncultured bacterium | reverse complement strand
GTCGCATTGAGGAAGCAGAAATTTTCTGGTTTGAAGAACCGATAGAAGCAGATGATGTTGACAGCCATGTTGACCTGCGTCAGCAGACGACCATCCCTATTGCTATTGGAGAGACGATCTATAACAAATTTGTTTTTCAGGAGTATATTGCACAAGGTGCAGCAGACATTTTACAACCGGATGCTGTGCGTGTAGGTGGGATAACTGAGTGGATGAAAGTTGCACATACTGCCGAATGTTTCGGACTGTCAGTATCTCCGCATTTTCTTATGGATTTACATGTCCATCTGTCAGCCGCAGTCCAGCATTCTCTTTTCGTAGAGTATATTCCATCGTTCGATCCTGTCCTGAGCGAAACGTTGGAACTAAAAGATGGACATTTTTCTCCACCAAACAGACCAGGGCACGGAATCATGTTTGACCAAGACAAATTGGAACGGTATAGAGTAGCTTAAATCAACATAATGAGATTGTTAACTGGTATAACTCGTCACATTAGGTGTAAACTATGAAACTTAAAGAGCAGATTGCAAGAATCACTGGTGGTGGTCGTGGGATAGGCCGTGCAACTGCAATTTCGTTAGCAAATGAAGGCGCGAACATCGTATGAGGCTGTCATTAGAACACCTCTCCTGTAGTCTTTTAACAATACACAACATGCTGATTGATTCACACACACATATTCAAGTATCTCAATTTGACCACGATCGCGAAGAGACGTTACAACGTGCAACCGATGCGGGTGTTACGCATATTCTCATCATCGGAATCGATCCGGATACGAGTCTTGCTGCAGTAGACCTTGCTGAAAAATATAATCACCTATATGCTACGGTTGGAATGCATCCGCATAATGCGGTAAATTTCACAAGTGATGTTCTATCTACTTTTCGCGACCTTCTACGTCATCCAAAAGTCATTGCCCTCGGTGAAATCGGTCTTGATTACTACAGAGACCTCTCTCCGCGAAATACACAGAAAGATGTATTTGAAAAGCAATTAGACCTTGCCGAAGAAACGGGAATGCCTATCATTATTCATAACCGTGATGCTTACGATGATATACTACCTATTCTGGAAAAACGGAAGGGTAAACTCCGCGGCGTACTGCACTGTTTCACAGGTGATGTAGAACGCATGCAAAAGAGTCTTGACATCGGTTTTCATATTGGCATTGGTGGAATTGTCACCTATCCAAAGGCAACAGATGTTCAACGCGTAGCGAGAGAAGTACCTATTGATAGGTTACTCATTGAAACGGATTGCCCTTGGTTGGCACCGCAATACAGACGTGGGAAACGTAACGAACCTGCTTATGTGCGTGCAGTCGCAGAGAGGATCGCAGCACTCAGGAACACTTCAGTGGAAAACATCGGTAAGATGACTTCAGCCAATTTCTTTTCTCTGTTCGGAGTTGATACGACTTAGCAAATACAGCAACACACATGAAACAACTAAACTTACGCATGTATGCAATGGTATTTGCATTATTCTGTATTTGGGTTATCTTTACACTTGTAACCGATGGTTTATTCCTTTCTGGACGTAATCTATTCAACCTTACCCGACAAGCTGCTGTTACCGCAATTCTCGCTATTGGTATGGTTTTGGTTATCATATCAGCGAATATCGACCTTTCAGTCGGATTTGGTGCAGGCTTGCTTGGTGCTGTTACTGCAATACTACATGTTCGGGCAAACCTGCCAGCTACATTAACCCTATTTATTGTCTTATGTTTAGGCATATTGATTGGTGTTATACAAGGGTATCTTGTTGGGTATCTACGTATACCAGCATTTATTGTCACACTGGGTGGTTTCTTGGTTTACAGAGGACTGATGTTAGCAGTCACAAAAGGTGAGACTATAGCACTACCCGATAACTGGTTAAAGGCGATTGGAACTGCACATATACCTAAAGCAATTGGTATCTATCTCCTGCTGTTCTGCATCGTCGTTTTTGTGTTAGTGTATATGAGACGACTTAAGAAAACAACTGTTCGCCCAACTGTACGAAGATATCTCAAAACAGAACTTCACTATATTCTGACAAGTATTCTAATATGGATCATTATTATCGCTTTTGTGTTGGTTATGAATTCCTACAAAGGTATACCTGTGCTTGCTTGCATCATGTTCGGTTTAGCATTCATAGTTCATTTCATTGCAAACTACTCCCGTTTTGGGAGATATGTGTATGCAGTCGGTGGCAATTCAGACGCTGCCTATCTGTCTGGAATTAATGTTCAGGGGATTACGTTGCGAGTCTTTGCTGTCATGGGAGCCTTAATGGCAATCGCAGGTATCGTTATGACAACGCGACTCGGCAGTGCCGGACCTGAAGCAGGACGACTGCTTGAGTTAGAAGCTATTGCAGCATGTGTCATCGGTGGTGCGAGTTTCATGGGTGGACGTGGAACAATCTTTGGTGCAATCTTAGGAGCGTTTGTTATGGCAAGTCTCAGTAATGGCATGAGTATGGCAAACATGGGACCCTCATGGCAGGACATCATAACCGGTACTGTACTCGTCGCAGCTGTTGGATTTGATATGCTGTCAAGGAAATGATGACTATGCCATACAATTAAACACTGTTTTCTTACATTTTTTTAAACCAAATTCGTAAATTCCTCCCTCTTTACTGCTGAATACAACTCTTGCGTTATTCCGAGGTATGTAAATATGCATTACGAATCTATCTCTATTTGTGATCAGAAACACGTAGATTTAGTTCGTCTGAAACATCAAAAAGCATTCAAGATGATAAAACGGGAGAGAATATTGAGAAGTCCATAGGTTCATCAGAGTATGCGAATCAAGTCAATTTTAGTCAATATGATCTATCACAGCATTTATCTAATGATGCAAGTTTAGTGCGGAGTACTATTGAGGATAGTATATCGACTGCGTTCACTGAACAACACTGATATTTATTGTCTATCTATCAAGAAACTGATATAATTAGGTGTTATAAATAGAAAGCGCAATGCCTAAACTTCTGATAGATAGCAGGTAAAATACCATGAATATCAATGAACGTTTCCAGAACTACACACGATCTGAATTACCACCTAAATTCAAGGAAAGACTTGACCGTAAACAGATCACTGAGATTGCCTTATCACCCGACGGCACAAAACTCGCTGGTAGTGGTGAAGGACGTATATGGGTCTACGATCTGGACAGCAGCGAGCAGTTAGCAATGCTTGCTGGACATGCAGATCGCATACGAGCTTTGGCATTTGCACCTGACAACACCTCCATTGCAAGTGCCAGTGAAGATAATACACTCAGACTATGGGACACGAACAAGGAAAACGAGATTGCAACAGTTGCAGGTGATACATCAAACCTTGCGACAGCCTTAGCATCATCTCCTGATGGTGTTCCTTTGACAGCATGGAACGAAGAGACTGTCCGACTGCTCAGTAGTTCTGGTACTGAACCTTCACGTATCAGAACACTGCAGTATTCAGATGATGGAGTTACCCTCGTCAGTGGTGGCGTGGATGGTAAGATACGTGTCTTTGAAATTGAGACGGGACGCCAAAACGCATCATTTGCTGCACATGACGGTTTAGTCTTATCTCTCGCCCTAACTTCGGATGGTCAATTCCTTGCCAGTGGTGGTTCGGATACTACCGTCCGTTTATGGGACATGCGTGATCATCGGCTGCTTGCTACTTTGACAGCACATGCTGATTCTGTCTATGCATTAGCATTTTCCGATAACGCAGAAATGCTTGCCAGTGGTGGAAGAGACCCCCATATTCGGATTTGGAATGCCCAAGCAAGGGGTCTCCTGCATACTATGCCTATTAGGGAAGGTTTTGTTTGGAAATTAGCATTTTTACAAGACAGAGATAGTGATACAGAAAGACTCGTTTGTATCAATAGAGATGGAAGTCTCTTGAAGTGGGAATGATTGGATTCTGCAGGAGGTCGGCTAAAATGAGCAATGCCCGACTATCAATACGTCCCCCCTTTTTTTTATTGCCAATTGTATTCGTCCTCTGCTATTAGACCGTCCTTACTTTTTTCTATAATGCGCTTCTTGAATAACTGCAATTGATCATGTTCACTTTTCTCAAAATGCTCGAAATGGACTTCAAGGTAAATCATCCATAATAGGAGTGTGAACTCACGGTCAATAAAGATATCCTCTGTCTGTATTTCAGGAATTTGTTCAGTTTTGACTTCACGATACACGCGAATGAGTTCATGCTCATAAGAACGTTTCTGTCCAGTATAATATTTCACAGTTTCATCAAACGCATATTCAAGTTCACTCAACGGTTTGTAACCTTTGGAGACGCTGTATATGGCACTGTCATATCCCTCGAGTATTTTCTCATACAACCAATATGACATATCCGAGACAAGGTTGACATTTTTTTTCCCGTTTGCAATTGAGACGCATCGAAATCCGAGAGTACCTATACCATCAGCAGCAGGATGTTGACTTACGGTTGCTATGTCTAACTCATCTGCTTCCTCAAACCAGGAACCCCCGCGCGTCCTATGATATCTTCCGTGTATATCGTTTGCATCTAACCTATCTAAACACCATTCATCAACATTACCGATCATATCGTATAAGCCAAAATCGTTTGGTTGATAGCTGCCAACTTTTCTTGTCGGTGGAATGCGAAAACTAACTTTCTCGGTGTATCTACCGAAGTTTGCTCTGTTTTTAGGATCGTCGTTACCCCATGGATACTTCTTCGCTTTTAGTAGACCGCGTGCTGCTCTCTCCCATTGTGCTTGCGTGGGTAAATCCTTACCAACCCATTCGGCATAAGCTTTTGCAGCGAACCAGCTCATACCGCACACAGGATGATCGGCTCTACCTTTCGGATACATATTGTCTTTCCAGCCTGGGAGATATGTATTCCCAACCAGTGAGATGAGTGCTTTGTCTTGTTGCCATAGCGGATTAGCATGCAAGAACTTCTTAAATTGCCTATTTGTAACCTCATACTTGTCCATATAGAAAGATTCAAGACCATCACCTGCAGGTATCAGAACCATACCATCAGGTGCATCGGCATTAACCAAATTCAGGTTTGTCATTGCAAATAGAACGATCATCAATGTAAGGTATATTATTCTCTTTAGGTTTTTCACTGTTTTGCTCCAAGTTTTCACAAAATTGAGAGTGTTTCCCTATTTTTAATAAACTGTGTTCTTTTTTCTAATACTATTTCTACATATCAACTGCTGTTTTCTGATATAAAACACCCTGAGCTCCTATCACAGCAGTGTTTATCGTGTGTATTGGTTTCTGTAACGTTCAATGTCCCCTTGAGATGGCATAGTTCTATTTGCAATTATTATGCCAATGTTCAAGCTTATTCTGTAAGTTCTTTGACTTTCTTGAATTTATCCTCTGCGAATTGCCCCCATTCCTTAATCTTCTCATTTCGAAAAACTGGATTGTCCTTGTTCCATTTTGTCTCAGCCATCGTCAACGCTTCCTGTTCCGTGATTGGCATCTGCACAAGTGCTGCTATTGCTGCTTCGCGTTTTGCTGGATCCTTAGTGCTGCTGATTGCAGTCCAAGCATCAACAAGATCCTTATGTGAATCTATGATCAGCACACCGAACAGATCGTCCACAATATGCCATCGTTTGCTTCCTACTTCAGCATCATAAGGAAAGGGATCGACCGGTAATTTGAAGGGATTGGTTACGATAGACCTTTCCCCTAATTTATCATAGAGTGTTGGTATCACGCTTGCGCGATTGAGTCCCCCTTCCCAATTCGGACCTTCGGGGTCATCTTCAGGAAGCATCCAGAGTTTTTGTGCTTGCTCCGATAGAACAAACGCAATGAACTTTTTAGCAACCTCCATATTTGGCGCACCTTTCAGTATAGCAATTGAATCAGGATTGACGACAATACCATCAGTCGGTATTACATACTTGATTTTCTCCTCACCAACAGCAGCAATTTGACTGTATGCATAGAAGTCAATTGCCAGACCGTAGATCACCTCTCCATTCGCAACATCTCTCGGTATAGCGTTTGCCCCAGCAGAGAATTTCTTGACATTCCCCCCCAATTTCGTCAAGAGGGCAAAACCTTTCTCCCAACCGTGTGTTTGGAGGATAATCTCATACATCATGTGTGCACTGCCGCTATCTCTTGGATCAGCAGCCCCTATTTCGTCGATCAGTGCAATGTTACCCAAGTCCTCCCATTTTGCAGGTTTAGGTAGTTCTTTTATCTCTCGCACTTGGTCGTTATACATGATACCGAAACTGGACAACACTGCTCCATACCAACGATATTGTGCATCATATACCGGAATACCGTGATATGATTGGGGTATCAGTTTTAGTTGTTCGTCTGGAAGTTTATAGGGGGTCAATAGGTCCAATTCTGCTAATCTAAGGTAGCTATCGGTTCCACCCCCGAAGAAGAGGTCATGTTCAATTCCATCAGGCAGGCGATCAAATTCTGTTGTGATCAACTTGTAATTGGTAGATGTTCCGCCAGCATCCCTCCAATTGACTTCCACTGTTTTACCTGTCTGTTCTTTGTACCACGCTTTAAAACTGCTGCCGAACACCTCTTTAATACCATCTGGATGTGGTGATATGATGACGAGTTGATCATCTGATTGTTTGCTTGGTTGGCATTGCCAGAAAACCGTCAATCCAACCAGTATGATTACCAATGTTGCAATGTTTTTGCCAATGTTATGTATTGTATACCTTTGCAGAAAGGGATAAGACTTGGACATTTTAGTGAATTCTCCTCTGAGTTGTGAAAAATTGGATCAGACATTAAAACAGTGAAACGATATCTTTCATCTTCCATGTTAATGCAATGATTCCACCAAGAAGAATCAGATACCATACAATCATGGACTTTACATGTTTTCTCTTGAAAAATGACCGATTTGGTTTCTGTTGTTTCATCTGTTATTCTCCATGTTGCCTTTAGATTTGTTGCTTTGATAGATAATAGCATGTTTCTCCTTTATATGTCAAATATTTATAGCAAATAAACCGTTCTCAATTGCTTGCACATATAGACATATTGTGTTATGCTATACATCATGCAAGTTCTTTTAATTTGAAACATCATTCACCACGCTTTTTTTATTCCCATCTTGGAGTTTAAAATGCCAGATACTCGTCCAAATATACTTTTAATTACCACTGACCAACAACGCGGAGACTGTTTAGGTCTTGATTCAAACAGTCCCGATTGTCTACAGACACCTAACTTGGATTGGATTGGTCGCAGTGGGACACACTTCCGTCGTGGTTACGCTGAATGTCCGAGTTGTATCCCCGCACGGCGTGGGATAATGACCGGCACCGCACCCGCTGCAAATGGAGCAGTCGGATATAGAGGAGCAGATTGGAATCCGCCGCATACTCTCGCTGGTGAGTTGTCTGCGGCCGGTTATCAAACGGAGATGATCGGTAAACTACATCTGAGTCCACCGCGTAAACGATTCGGATTTGACCATCTCCAATTATCTGATGCAACGCATGGAACCGCAAACAACGACTATGTAGAATGGTTACAGCAATACCATCATCGCAACGATTATGATCCTGGTATGGCACACGGTGTTTCTGCTAACGGATGGGTAGGTCGTCCACACCACTTACCAGAGGAGCAGATGCACACCTTCTGGTGCGTTGATCGTGCACTGAAATTCATGCGAAAACGGGACCCTTCTACACCTTTTTTCCTCAACATCTCTTTTATCGACCCGCACCCACCCCTAACACCACCAGCACACTACTACGAACGATATATACAACGAGAGTTGCCTGAACCTGTAGTGGGTGATTGGGCACCAGAATTAAATGGACGACAGAAAGGTTTTAATCCAAATGCGTGGGAGATCTCGCTTTCTAAGTATGATATGCAATGTGCACGTGCTGCATATTACGGGATGGTCAATTTCATTGACGATCAAATTGGACGTCTGATGCAGAACATAGGGGGACTGAATGACTGTCTCGTAATCTTCACATCTGATCACGGAGAAATGCTGGGTGACCATAATATGTATCGGAAAACCTTCCCTTATGAAGCATCAGCACGGGTGCCGTTCCTTATGCGAGCCCCTGCAAGATGGCGATATCCGAAGGAAACCGTCTGTAACAGTCCTGTCGGTTTGCAGGACATCATGCCTACGATACTTGACGCTGCTGATATTGAGATCCCAAATACTTGCACCGGTAAGAGTCTGCTATCCATTATGCAGGGTGAAGTTGACCGTGTACGTGAATGTCTGCACGGGGAGCATTCTGGTTGTTACAATTACAAACACGGCAATCACTATCTAACAGATGGACGTTGTAAGTATATTTGGTATTCTCAGACAGGGCGGGAACATCTCTTTAATTTGGACGAGGATCCACACGAAACCCGCGATTTAGCGTTGCATAAGGATGCGGAGACGTCTTTAATACCTTGGCGCAATCGCTTAATTGAAATTCTCAAGGATCGCCCCGAAGGTTTTACTGATGGGAAGGCACTTATCGCAGGACAACCGCATAACGCGTTACTGCCTGATTATAAACCGGATGCGACTTATCCGTTCTTGTGATCTCTGCTGTGTTTTTCATCTGATTCTATGTTATACCATTTCTACTTTATAATATACCATTTGCGTAGGTCGTGTAGATGCACGCCAATAAAATATTAACTGGCGACCTGTATTGCTCTATAATGGGTCAAGATGTTGGGTTTCGTTCCTCAACCCAACCTACGGAAGAATGGAATAAAAATAATTCAAATTGGTATTACTTGTTGTTGATGCTGTTAGGAGGATAACAAAGTGAAGAAATCTGTTCTGATGTTAATGGTATTTTCAATTGCGCTATTGAATTCATCGTTTGCCAATGCACAATATATACCGTCATCACAATTAGGCTTACCCGAAGGTGCGTTAGCGCGTTTTGGTAGAGGTTATATACATGAGATTATGTATTCTCAGGATGGAACGCAGCTTGCTGTTACGACTGGAATTGGTGTTTGGATTTACGCTACACACACTGGTGAAGAACTTAAACTGCTTGCTGGAGAGCATTCACATTTTGTCTATTCTGCAGCCTATTCTCCAGATGGAAAAACGATCGTTACAGGTGGTTGGGATAATACGATACGGTTATGGGATGTGCGAACAGGAAAAAACAGAAAAACACTCAAACGACACGGTCACTACGGCATTTCCTCAGTAGCGTATTCACCAGATGGAAAGACAATCGCAAGCGGAGATGCAGATAAGACTCTCCAACTTTGGAATGCACGCACAGGAAAAAACACAAAAATCCTTACCAAAGATGGTGAAGGGGTAAATTCAGTAAAGTTTTCTCCAGATGGAAAAACAATCGCAAGCATTGAAGGGAAAAATAGTGTGCGACTTTGGAATGCACGCACAGGAAATAACATCATCGCATTCAATCCGCATACAGAATACATCTATTCCATTGCATATTCTCCAGATAGCAAGACTATTGCAATCGGTGGATTGGAAACGTTAGAGTTATGGGATGTTGCTACTGCTGAACCTCTAAAAAGGATCAATGCACATAAAGATGGAGTCAGTTCTCTGGCATTTTCTCCAGATGGGAAGACAATCGCAACGAGTGGCGGGGACTCTATGTTACGGATGTGGGATGCTAATGCTCAACCTTTAAAAGAGATCAATGCACATAAAGATCGAGTTAAGTCTCTTGCATTTTCTCCAGATGGAAAAACAATCGCAACGGGTAGTTGGGATGGAACAGTGAAGTGGTGGGACGTACATTCAGGAGAAAACAGAAGAACCTTTACTGGATATCTCGGAGGTAACTCCGTAAGATACTCACCTGACAAAAAAACAATTGCCATCACTGCTGGAGGACCGGTGCATCTGTGGGATGTAGCCACAGCACAGTATCTCAGAACTCTTAAGGGGCATAGAGGTTATGTTCCATCTGTAGATTTTTCTCCTGATAGTAAGATACTTGCTACAGGGAGTGCGGATCATACAGCACGTTTATGGGATCTACACACTGGACAAACTGTAAAAATACTTGAAGGACATACAGATCTAGTCTATGGACCCGTGTATTCGCCTGATGGCAGAGTCCTTGCAACTCGGAGTAGAGACGAAACTTTGCGGTTGTGGGATGCCACCACAGGTGAAAACATAAAAACTATTCTATCAAAAAACGATAGTCTGAATTTTATGTTCTCACCAGATAGTGAGACGCTCGCCGTTGGGTTTTCAGATGGGAGAGTCCGCTTGTACAATACACGAACAGGAGTGAAAATAAATACCCTTAATGGTCAATCCGATCATATATATACCGTATTATATTCCTCTAATGGTATGAGTATCGTTACTAAAAGTAGAGATGGCAAAGTTGTGTTGTGGGATGCACAATCAGGAAATAAAATAAAAACTCTCAACATAGACGATAAAGTGATCACAGCAATGATTTCACCAGATGGAATTCCTTTAGCACTTACTGTAAATCGGGATAAGTTGTCACTCTGGGATGTTACAACAACTCAACTTTTGAAGACATTTGATGGACCTAAAACAAGATATTTACCTAAGAGATATCGAAATAGAAGATCTCATGGTGTAGGATGGCCACCAGAACAGGTCCGATCAGTTCGTTATTCACCGAATGGTGAAACTATTGCGGCTGTTAGGCATAACGAGACGGTACAACTGTGGAATATTATCACAGGAAAGCATATAGGAAAACCGATATTACCTCTGAAAGATGATCCACCGGATGGAACAACTGGCATTGCATTTTCACCAGATGGCAAAACACTCGCAACAATACCGATTGGTAATCGAGGAGGCACGGTAAGACTGTGGAATCCCACAACAGGAAAACTTTTAAAAACACTTAAAGGATATGACAATTGTGCCAATAGATTGACATTTTCACCAGACAGTAGGACAATTTTTACATGTCATGAGGCTGGTACTGTGCTTCTGTGGGACATCCCTTCTCGGTAGAAATATCCGCGGAACATCCGACATCTATAAATAATGGAGATTGGAACGATGAAAAAGTTGGATCCACCCTCTTTAGTCCCGTTAGAAGTTATACCATTTCTACTTGAAAATGTTGCTTTATTAATGCAGAATACCAAACGCGTATTCTGCCACATTCTGTTAGAATGTGCTACAGTAAAGAGGCATTTTCTTTTAGAAATGGTATTAAGTAATTTAGCGAGGTTAGGAAACCCCGCCAGCAGGGGAGTGAACTGGAAAGGGTTTCTGACATATATGAATAAACAAGAAGGAATATGAATGAATAATGTGGCAGTAATTACAGGTGCAGCGAGTGGTATAGGGAGAGGAATGGCTGAACGTTTCGCTGCAGATGGAATGACGGTGGTCCTGGCAGATATTGAGGAAAAACCACTGTTCAAACTTGAAACCGATTTACGAAACAAAGGTGCAACCGTCCTCGCTGTGCAAACGGATGTGTCTAAGGCACAAGACGTTGACAATCTGGCAACGCGAACAATTGACGCATTCGGTGCTGTCCATATTCTATGCAACAATGCCGGTGTGGTTTGCAGTCGCCCAATATGGGAACATACAATCGCCGATTGGGAATGGGTTTTAGGCGTCAACGTCTGGGGAGTCATACACGGAATTCGAACCTTCGTTCCACAGATGCTGTCGCAAAAAACGGAATGTCATATTGTAAATACTGCTTCAATACTCGGTTTGATTAGAAGTCCAGGTCAAGGTATATATAAGGTCAGTAAACACGGCGTAGTGACACTTTCTGAAACACTTGCAGATGAATTAGCGCAGATCAATTCACTGATTCAGGTGCATGTACTATGTCCAGGTTGGGTCCAAACAGGAATCCTAAACACAGAACGTAACCGTCCAGATTCATTACAGAATCCAGAAACTGATGTAGAACGCCATACTGCAACAGAGAGTTTTAGACAGAATGTTATCAACGAAATGCAAGCAGGTTTGTCACCAGCTGAAGTTGCTGAACACGTTGTCAACGCAATTGAGAACGGTGTTTTCTATATTCACACCCATCCTGAACACAAACCTTGGATTCAAGCACGCATGGAAAATATTCTTGAATAGTCCATAAAATTGCATTGATAATTTCATGGGACTCTGTTAAAATGATCTATACATCTACCATCTGTAGGAATTGACTAAGAAAGGAACACACTATGCGAAAAAAGATAGTATTGTATTGCACTCTTGTTCTTATGATCGTCATAAGTTCATCATGTACAAACAAAACAGAATTACCGAGTAATTTGGAGTTGCTAAGCGGTATTGAAAGTGCCTTCGTTGACATTGCTACGAAAGCAAAACCTGCAATTGTTGGGATTTTTGCTGGACACACAGACCGGGAGTTGAATCGTGCTGGTTCTGGATTCTTTTACCGCGGAGATGGTCATATTTTGACAAATGACCACATCGTCAGAGGAGCAGATTATTATAGAGTCAGGTTATTAGATGGAACTGAACTTGATGCAAAATTAGTTGGAGCGGATATTATCACCGATATCGCTGTCCTAAAAGTGGATCGTGATGAGGTGTTCCCAACGTTACCCTTAGCAAATTCAGAGAAGGTTAAAGTCGGACAATTTGCCGTTGCCATCGGTAACCCTTTTCAACTTGAGTATTCCGTAACGACGGGGGTTGTGAGTGGTAAGGGACGGTCAGTACCGCTTGGACTTCAATTTATACGACACCAGAACTTTATTCAGACAGACGCTTGGATTCACACCGGGAGCAGTGGCGGACCGTTACTTAACATCTACGGAGAAGTTATCGGAATAAACGCGCTTATACGAAAGGTAGAGAATACACCTGCACCGGTTCGGGCAGGCGCAGGATTCGCCATTCCGAGCAATATGGTCAATAGCATCGGGGATCAACTCATCGCACATGGGAAAATTATCCGTGGTTATCTCGGCATTAGGATGAGGGAAGTCCAGGATGGGATACGCGTTACTTTCGTCAGATCAGATACACCCGCATACCGAGCAGGGATGAAACGCAATGATGTCATCGTTGAATATAACGGTGAAAGAATAAAAAAATCAGTTGACCTTATGATGCTCATCGCTGAATCAAAAGTTGGCAAAAAAGCAGTCATAAAGGTCTTGCGCAGCGGTAAAGATAGAACCTTAAATGTAATAATCGATGAGATACCACCTGAATTAGCGGGGATACCTTACGAAGACAATTCCGTATCATGGAAAACACTTGGATTAGCAGTACGGAAATTGAAAAAGCACGATTTTGAAAGGTACACTTATCTAACTGAAGAAGATAGCGGCGTTGTTGTTGAAAGAGTGAAAATAGACGCTCCAGGATACAACGCAAAGATCCCACGCGGTTCACTTATCCTTAAAGTCAACGGAAAAGAGATACCTGATGTCGCAGCTCTTGAAGCAATCCTTCAACTTGAGCAAAAAGCTGGAGAACTGGAAGTTGAAATAAAAAGTAGCTTCGGTGTAGAGCAGGTTACAGTTAACCTTCCAAAAGAATAGTCGTATAAACAATACTATAGTTTGGACAGTTTCTATAATGACTTAACTTAAGATTACAAT
>CAZURU010000044.1:934-19667 GCA_964623585.1 uncultured bacterium | reverse complement strand
AACATGGACAGATAACCATTCCTAAACAGATACGAGAGAGTTTAGGACTTAAGAAGGGCGATGTCGTAGATGCACGGATTGAGGGTAATTGTGTGGTGATCATGCCTAAGAAATCAACGTCACCTGAAAATTGGTCTAAACTCTTGCAAGTCATGAAAAGTGTCCACGAACAAAATAAAGGTGTTAGCGAAGAGGAAGTCTATCAAGATGTCGAACGCGCAGTCGCAGAACTTCGACAGGAAGAATATGACAAACAGAAGAAAACTGCACGTCGTACTTGATAGTGTTGTTGCCGTGAGTGCTTTTCTTACCGAAGGATTGACAGCAAATTTGGTGTCTCAGTGTCAGGAAAATGTCAACCTTTACACGGCGGTAGAAATTTTACAGGAAATCCGCTATGTACTCTTAGAGAAGCCACACTTGCGGAATCGTTATGCATATTCCTCAGAAAAAGTGGAAAACTTTATCGATTATTTGAAGGATATTAGCATTATAGTTGCACAACTACCGGAAATTCGTGTGATAGAACGTGATCCTAAAGATGACATGATTATTGCTTGTGCTGTTGCAGCATCCGCCGATTACATCATAAGCCGAGACCGGCACCTGCTGGATTTAGGTAATTACCAGCAAATACAAACAATACAGACCAAGAGATGAGAAATTTATGGAAACAGTGAATCTGCAAGTATTTACACTTTTCCACTTCCTATTGACATTTAGACATGAAACAAGGTATACTTTTAATCATTAATATACAATCAGAAAGCATACTGACGCATGCAATTTTCATACTATCTACCATTGTGGGGCATTCTTCTCTGTATTGTCATTTCAGTCAGCATAACCGTATACGGATATTTGAGGATTGGACAACCACTACAGAATACAGTCCGTAACATATTAATTACGCTGAGGTTCTGCTCAATAACAATTCTATTGTGTTGCCTGTTAGCACCCGTAATCATTGAAAATAAAGATATTACACCCCCGACTAATTTGTCAATTCTTGTTGATACATCATTAAGTATGCAAATGGAGGATAAATATTCAGGAAAATCCGATCAATCACGATTAGATCAAGTTAAACAGATCCTTAATGAAGAAACGCATCAATTCATCTCAACATTGAGTCGTGATTACAAGGTACATATATACAATTTTGATACAAAAACGCACACAGATGCAGTTGCTGCTTTAGATTTTTCGCCTCAAGGTTTACTAACTGATATTACATCAAGCATTCGTGATGTAGTTGGTCTATGGAAGGGACAACAGAACGCAGGGGTAGTCCTGCTCAGCGATGGTGCACATAATGCATCAAATATGAGGGTTGAGGAAATCGCAGAGATGGATACTCCCGTATATGCAATTGGTGTCGGTTCAGCAGTGCCGCCAAAAGACCTACGCATTGGTAAGGTTGACGTTCTGCCGGTTGCATATATTGGACACGAGAGCATAATCGGTATTACGATTACGCAATCTGGATATGAAAATGAATCGGTAAGGGTTGCACTTCGCGAAGCTGCCAGCAATCAACTTGTTGATGCTACGATACTTGATATTTCAGAGGATACCTCTATTCAAGATCGGAGTATAACAGACACAAAACAACATTATGTTGAACTTAAACTAACACCGGAAAGAGAAGGTAATTATCAGTATTCAGTAACTATACCTTCACTTGAAGGGGAACTTACTTATGCCAATAATGAGAAGACGTTTTCATTGAAAGTTGTCAAAGCAAAGTTAAATGTGCTTTATTATGAAGGTAGACCACGATGGGAGTATGCTTTTCTCAAACGGACATTAGAACGTGATCCCGATATAGATGCAACCATTGTGATGAGAACGAACAAGGTAGATCCAGAAACTGTATTGAGTCAAAACAGTGGATACTATCCGATTGAATCTACCAGAAAAACTGTTAACAGTAAGCCTATTAGATTTCCAGAATCTATTGAAGAGCTGCGACAATACGATGTACTGATTCTTGGTGATTTATCAGAACAATATCTGACAAAAACGCAACAGCAGGCAATATCATCGTATGTTATAGAGCACAGTAAATCTGTGATATTTCTTCCGTCCAAAACAGCCTTAGGCAGAGGTGGATTTAACTTAACATCTTTTGCTGATATATTGCCGATTCAGATACCGAATAATGGATGTAATGAACAAGATGGTGAATTTACAGTTGCACCTACACAAGCAGGTTTATTTCACCCGATATTACAGTTGGATGACTCTTATGAACGGAATACTGAAATATGGCAGAACTTACCTGTGCTAACAATATCCTTCACTGGTTATCAACAGAAAGCGGGAGCAACCACTTTACTAAATAAACATGATGGGAGTCCTATTCTTCTGTTCCAGAGAGTCGGATTGGGAAAGAGCCTGTTATTTACTGCCGAAGGATTGTGGAATTGGAGATTTGGTGTCAATTCATACAAAGATTCAAAATACAAAACTGCCTATCAGCGATTTTGGGCACAAATAATTCGTTGGATGGCACAGGAATCTGAAGATAAGACCGTATATATTTCAACAGACGCTTCAAGTTACGCACAGTATGATGAAGTTGATATTCAGGTCAGGACATTTTTACAAACATTTCAATCACAAGACCTTATAGATGTCCAATTGGAAATAACATCGCCAAGTGGCACAACGTATCCATTGAAAACTCGGAGTGGTAAAATAGAATCACAATCAAGCAATGTGGGACAGCATTCAGCGAAATTAAAGTTAGATGAAAATGGTAGATACAAAATCCGTGCTGTTGCTATGAGAGAGAATAGGATACTTGATGAAGATGAGATAAACATTTCTGTTCATCAACAACTTATTGAAATGGAGTCATCGCAACTAAATGAACCGTTGTTGAAGGAAATCGCACAACAGACAGGTGGTGTTTATCTGAACATTGATTCCATAGACAACTTACATAAGCACATAAAAACAGTTGAAAAGCCGGTATTTGTTGACACTCAAAGAGATTTATGGACAAATCCACTTTTACTTATAATTATAGTCGGTTTATTAGGTTCAGAATGGATCATACGCAAACGCGTCGGACTCGTTTAAAGTTTTTACAAGAAAATACGTGTATTATGTCATTTAATAGTTTTAATTGTCGCATGAAAAAAATGTTTAATCTTAACCTCTTTTCAGTATGTAGCATATTCTTCTTCCTGCTGTTCAGCACACAAGGTGCTGGAGAACGTTTTACGATTGCTCAGATTCAATATGCAGGAGGAGGGGATTGGTATGGAGACCCTTCCGCTATCAAGAATTGGCTGAGTATACTTCGGGAAAGAACAGATATAGATACAGCTGAGGATAGGGTTATACTAAAACTAACAGATCATAACCTTTATAAATACCCTATGCTTTACCTCGTTGGTCACGGGAATATACGATTAACAGATTCTGAAGTTATTGCGTTACGTCAATATCTGACACATGGCGGATTTCTATTCGTAAATGATGATTACGGTTTAGACAAGAGTTTTCGGCGAGAGATAAGCCGTGTATTTCCAAAACAGGAATTACAACCAATACCAAATTCTCACTTGATATATCGCTGTTTTTATGACTTACCCGGTCTACCAAAAATACATGAACATGATTCCCATCCAGCCCAAGGTTTCGGGCTTTTTCACGATGGTAGGATGGTCCTCTTCTATGCTTATAGTTCGGATATAGGAGATGGATTAGAAGACGCAAGAGTGCATCCTGATGATACACCAGAAGTTCGTGAATTGGCATCTAAAATGGCTGTTAACCTTGCTGTTTATGTACTAACACATTAAGAACTATTTGATAATAGGATATCCTTATGCCAGAAAACACACCTCATCAGGTCTATCAAAATATCATACACAAATTAAATGCTGTCAGAAGAAATTGGCGTTGGTTAATCTTCTCTGAAAGGTTGCTAAAATTGCTCAGTATTTTTGCCATTGCGTTGACAGTTATTTTGTTCATCTTTCAGTTACCGCTAAACCCGATTATGTCATCTCTCCTCTTAGTTGTTTTTATCGGTTTTGGAGTCTACATGACACTACGTGTTCTTATTATCCCATTGACAAAAAGGTTAACGTACCCAAAAGTTGCTGCATTTCTGGAAACATTTTATCCCAGTATAGAAAATAGGATACTAAGTTCCATTCAACTGAGACCCGCATTAGATGAGAATCGGTTAGGATTTGCTACGGATTTTATTGAACGGTTGATCCTACAGACGCAAGATGACATTGTTAAAATTAAATCATCAACGATTTTTCAAACTGAATTCAAAAGAATCAGAATGAATTCACTCTTCGCTGTTCTTGGATTTGGGCTACTAATTCTGGCTAACTTCATACTCCCCACTTCGCTGAATGGCTTTGCAAGAACTATTGAGTCTATACCGATAAAACCATCAGATGGATTCGCTGCACGTATAGAGGATGTGAGCCCTGGTAATATTCAGATCAAGAGAGGAGAGGATATCACCGTTACAGCAAAAGTGAGTGGACATCTTGATGCACCGGTTGCGATCTATTACCAACTATCAGAATTCATGGAAACGGAAAGTAGTGAAGATAATGATACCAATGTCAATAATGAAATCAAGGGAAATGTAGTTGATGCGGAAACACAATTACCACATGACGTTGATCCTGACAGATGGCAATCTATTCAGATGAATCGAACCGCTGAACAAACTCTCTATTCTGAAACGATAGAACAAATTGACCGTTCAATTCAATACTATGTTTCAACGAAAGATGTAACCTCAACACACTTTCAAATTACGGTCAATGAAGAACCGATTGTCAAGACTTTTCAACTTGAACTCACATATCCCCATTATACACAGTTACCTTCACAAAAGTTAGATACAAATGTTGGTGATGTTGAGGTATTATATGGCACGCAGATAACGTTTACAGGTATTAGCAATAAACCACTTTCTGATGCACATCTGATTTTTCAAGATTCTGATCCTGTCAACATTAATTTAGAGAATGGGACGCAAATGAAGGGTGGCTTTATAGCAGAACAAGCGAGCACATATCATATTCACATTCAGGATGAAAACGGTTTGTCTAATACGGTGCCACTTACATACACGTTGAATGTGTTTAAGGATGCTGCACCACAGGTTGACATCATTGAACCGGGCAAGGACCTTGTATTGGATACAGACATGATCGTCAGTTTGAAAGTTGATGCAACTGATGACTACGGACTCCAAAATGTTCAATTAGTTTATCGTATACAGAAGGATGACTTTAACCCAATAAAAACGACATTGAAACATGTGCCACATAACACCTCACCCCCGCTGACGACACAATTTCTTACTTATGCTTGGGATATCGCCCCGATAGGTTTATTTCCTGGTGAGACACTGTCATATTACGTACAGGCAACAGATACTGATGATGTCTCCGGTCCAAATATTGGAAAATCTCGGACATATACTCTCCGTTTTCCAACACTTGATGAACTCTATGAAGATATTGCAGCGGAACAGGAGACTGAGCAACAGAGTCTTGATGAAATCTATGATGAACAGGCTGAAGCGACCAGCGCGGTTGAAAATATACTTGAGAAATTAAGAAAGTTCAAAGACCTATCGTTGACAGATGAAAAACTGCTAAAGCAAGTGGTTGACTCGCAGAAGCAGATAGAAGAAAAGGCAAACGATCTCATCGATTCAATGCAACAGACAACTACTGATATGGAAAAGAATGAACTCTTTGAATCAGAAACTATTCAGAAATACCAAGAACTTCAAGAGTTGATGAAGAAAGCACTCACTGAAGAACAACGGGAGATACTCAAACAATTGGGTGAAGCGTTAGCGAAACAGGAACTTTCTCAACAGGAGAGTGATCTTGCTCAAGCCAATTTCAATCAGGAACAGTTTCAACAGCAGCTTGAACGGCTCAAATCTCTATATGAACAACTCATTTTACAACAGAAGCTTGAGGCTGCAGCCAAGCAAGCTCAGCAATTAGCCGAACAACAGAAAACGTTAATGGACTCTATTGACACTGCTGTATCTGAGAATACAGAAGATATACAAGATTCTGAAGGCAGTGATGAACGTTCTAAAGATAGTTCTGATACGGGTCTTTCAGATAAATCCAAATTGAATGACGCTGCACAGAAAGAGGACATGATCAAGAAAGAAACAGATAAACTCAGGGACAAATTAGATTCAATCGGAGATGAATTGGCTGAAACTGCAAAATCTCAGGAGAATACAGCACCGCAGATTCAGAAAGTTGCCGATGAGATAAACCGACTTAATCAGTACACAAGAGACCAGCAACTTCCCGATAATTTACAGAGTACCAGTCAGAGTTTGCGCAATGAGAATAAACAACAAGCCTTAGAAACCGGTAGGGAAGCGGAACAGACTATGACTGAGTTAGCGCAAGGATTAGACAATGCTTTGGAATTTATGCAGGGTTCGGGTAATGAACAGGTTTTAGCTGCTATGAATGAGGCTATAAAGAGTAGCTTGTATTATTCACATCTACATGAAAAAGTAATTGATCAAACTGAGGGGTTGACTATATCCTCTCTTGAAGAATATGTGCCAAGCGAGATTAAGCGGCTTCAAGAACTCGCTGCTAAAGAATTGAGCGCGTCTCAAGGTATATCTCAAATCGCTGAAAATTTGTGGGAGCTAGGTAAACAGCAGGTGGAGGTGGACCCTAAGATCGTATGGCGGTTAAATGCGTCAAGTGATGCACTTGGTCGTGCTGCCCGCGCTTTGGAAGATAGAGAAGCATCGCTCGCGCTTCCTATACAAAGAATAGGACTCGCTGACATCAATCAGGCAATTCTTGATATGTTAGATGCTATGGCACAAATGAATCAGCAGATGGGAGCAGGTGGACTACAAAGCATGTTGGAACAGTTGCAACAACTCGCTCAGAGTCAAGAACAACTCAATGATATGGCAGAGAGACTGAGTCAACAGATGCGGGAACAGGGACGCACACCCAGTCTTCAACAACGACTTGAAAGAATTGCTTCACAACAACAGCTGATCAGAGAAGCGACAGAAAGACTGTCAAAAATCGCTGAAGATGCATCAGAGATCTTGGGGAGTTTACAGAATGTTGCAGAAGAGATGGAAAGTGTAGAAACAAAACTGAAACAAGGAACTCTGGATGAGGATGTCGTTGAGCAACAAAAACGTATTTTGACGAGGATGCTGGATAGTTTAAAATCTTTGGAGAAACGAGATGTCGGCAGAAGGCGTAAGGCACAAGTCGCTAAAAAGCCTTCTACACCCGTTCAAGATGTGCCACCTCTCCATCCAGACCTTTTAGAATACGTGCGTAAACTTGATATAGCACCCAATGCAAAGGAATTTGAGAACATACCTTTACAGTATCGTGAACAACTTCGTCAGTATTTCAAAGCACTCTCGGAAAAGACAGTTGATGAATAAACTCGATTATTAATGGAGGTATCTTGTGAAATTATTCTATAGAGTCCCTTTTGTATTGTTCCTTATCTTATATGCCTCAGTTTCTTCTTATGCTTTGTCTGATGCAGAAATTGAGGTGATGTTAGGTAGGATGACGACAGATGAAAAGATCGGTCAACTTCTCTTATACGGTATCGGCGGTAGAGAGATCGGCCCAGTCGCAGAAGCCCACATATCAAAACGTCGTGTTGGTGGAATTATCCTCTATAGCAAAAACATTCAAAAGGCATCGCAAGTCGTTGCACTGACAACATCACTTCAACGATTGGCAGCGGAGAACCCTAACAGTGTACCGTTGTTTATTGCCATTGACCAAGAAGGTGGCATCGTTGCGAGGTTTAAGAAAGGTGCGACAGTTCTACCAGGGAATATGGCGTTAGGTGCAACAAGGTCTCAGGATTTAGCGGCAAAGACCGGTGAACTAACCGCTATCGAATTATCTGCAGTAGGGATTAACTTCAATTGTGCACCTGTCATGGATGTAAATACCAACCCGAAAAATCCAGTTATTGGGGTCCGTTCCTATAGTGAAACACCTACCCTCGTATCCAAACTCGGTACAGCCTATATCCAGAACCTTCAAAAGAATGGTGTTCTTGCAACGGCGAAACACTTTCCCGGGCACGGGGACGCAAGTCTGGACTCACATTTTAAACTACCGGTTATTGAACACAACCAAGAGCGAATGGATGCGATTGAATTGCATCCATTTCGTGCTGCTATTGATTCAGATGTAGCAGTAATTATGTCCGCACATGTGCTATATCCAAAATTAGACCCAGAATACCCCGCTACATTGTCGTCAAAGATACTGACGAGACTCCTACGTCAACGTCTGGGATTTGAAGGGCTTATCATGACTGATGATATGGAGATGAAGGCAATTGATGACCAATATGAAATCGGAAACGCAGCTGTCTTAGCTATAAAGGCGGGAGCTGACATTATACTCGTGTCATCTACTTTCAAAATGCAGCAGAGAGTCTATAGTGCTATTCGGCAAGCAGTCCAACAGAAGGTTATCACACCCATACGTCTTGACAATTCTGTACGGAGAATCCTATACTACAAAAGTGCTTACGGTCTGTTTGATCAACAGAAGGCATTATTGAATAATCCAGATAATATCGGCACTGAAATAGCAATTGTAGGCAATAGGCAGCACAGAGACGTGGCACAAACAATTGCTAACAGGTCCATAACCGTTGTAAAGAATACGCAGAACATTATTCCGATGAGTGCCGAGCCGAAAGAACCTGTATTACTACTCAGTCCATCTCGTAATTTTACAAATGCTTACCTGAAGGCACATACCGATCTAACACACATCACACCTATACTGATTCCCAGAGATGTCAATCCTGAACAGGTTGCATCCCAACACTTACTGTCTAAACCGTCCAAAATTGTTGCAGGCATAGTAAACAGCGATCAGGCAAAAGTAGTACACCTACTCAGTCAGAAAACGGATGTTCCCATCGTTGTCATATCCCATGCATCCCCTTATCTACTGAGTATATGTCCTGATGTTGAATGTGCCATCGCTGCGTATGATACCAATTACTATTCACTGCTTGCGGCAGTAGAGGTGCTTTTAGGTAAGAAACAGGCAACAGGTAAGTTACCAGTGACGCTTCGGTAGTGTATCTTATCTTTTCTCTTTTCTTTGGAAATCCAGCCATTATCTCTATTCAATATTGAATTCTTTATACTATTCTGATATACTATTTATACCCAATGTATCTTACAGTTAATCAGGAACGTTATTAACTTCAAGGGATCTGGAATCATGAATACCGCTGATCAACGTCTTCTTAAAGAAAATCTATTAGAGAATAGACTAATCACCACCGACACACTTATAGATGGAAAACACATTGAACAGAACATGAAGGAAGACACACACATCAACACAATTATCACAGCAGATACAACGAAGGTATTACCAGAACTTATCAAAGCAGATAAGCAATACGATGTGATTATTGCAGATCCTCCCTACAATATCGGTAAAGATTTCGGGAATGATACAGAAGTAATGCCTATAGACGATTATGTCCAATGGTCAGAATCGTGGATAAAAGACTGTCTTCACCTCCTCACTGATGACGGTTTACTTTACCTGTACGGATTCCCCGAAATCATCGCAAGAATATCTGTCTGTTTCCCTATTCATGAGCAACGTTGGTTGGTGTGGCATTATACCAACAAAACCGTACCATCCCTAAAGTTTTGGCAAAGGTCACACGAGACGATACTGTGTCTATGGAAACCGAATATGCCTCGCACAAATTTGGAAGTAGATCAGATCAGAGAACCTTACACTCAGAACTTCCTAAAGAATGCTGCAGGAAAAGAACGCAAAGATACTCCTTCACGCTACGGTTCACCAGGGAAAAAGACAATCTATAACGCACACAAAAATGGTGCTTTGCCAAGAGATGTTATCAAAATCCCCGCATTAGCAGGGGGGGCTGGACGTTCTGAAAGATGGTTCGTCTGTAGAACATGTGGTTCACAAATCTATCCTCCTGCTGAACTATCTGAACACCGAGAACATGATATACTGAAGCATCCAACTCAAAAACCGATGGAATTGACAAGAAGACTCATACTATCTCGTATCAACGGGACTAATGGAAAGGTACTTGTTCCGTTTGCCGGTTCAGGGTCGGAATGTGTCGTGGCACAAACATTGGGAGTTGAATATTTGGGTATAGAGCTCAATCCGGAATTTGCCGATTTTGCTATGAATCTGCTGCAAAACTTTTTGAACGATAATTAACAGAATTCCAGCATCTATAAGAAAGGAGTCCTATGAACACTGAAGTTAGTATTGTTGAAGATGCATTTTATATTAACGGAGAAATAACATACCCTGATCGATACTATCAGGGAAACAAAATAGAAGGACTGTTGATGAACAGTCGCATGGTACAAGGCATCTTTGATGATAGGAATGCTGAAACCGTTCACCGTTGGGAATACCCTGACACAGGTAAATGGGATCCTGAAAGGAACACTCGGGAATTCCTTTCTGCTATGCCAGTATGGTGTGCACATGGTGTATTAGCATTTACTATCAACCTGCAGGGTGGAAGTCCGGAAGGATATTCCAAATCACAACCGTGGCATAATTCAGGATTAGAATCGGACGGTAGTCTTAACCCGGATTATCTATTACGACTCAAACGTATCATCGATTTTGCTGATGAACTTGGGATGGTCGTTATTCTGGGGTATTTCTATTTCGGGCAAGATCATCGACTTTCAGATGAGAACGCTGTTATCGCTGCTGTTGACAACGCAACACAATGGCTCTTTGATAACGAATGGACGAATGTGATCGTTGAGGTTAATAATGAATGTAATGTAAGATATAAGCATGAAATCTTGCAACCTGAAAGAGTACACGAATTGATTGAACGGGTAAGATCAACAACACACAACGGTAGGAGCTATTTAGCAGGTACAAGCTACGGTGGAGGACGAGTACCCTATGAGAACGTAGTTCGCGCATCAGATTTTATCTTAGTGCATGGTAACGGCGTAAAAGATCCAAATCGGATTCTTGAAATGGTGCAACAGACGCGACATGTTCCTGGATACCGACCGATGCCGATTCTATTCAATGAAGATGATCATTTTGACTTTGATAAACCTATAAACAACTGTATGGCTGCTGTAAGTCAATACGCGTCTTGGGGATATTTTGATCCTGGTGAGAATGACTATCATCACGGATATCAATCTGTACCTGTCCAGTGGCAGATCAATACACCACGTAAACGGGCGTTTTTTCAGAAAATTAGAGAGATAACCGGAATTGGAGCGTAGAAAGGAAGTTATCAGATGCCAGTACAAATTGAACTATTATATTTTGTAATTGCAATCGTAGTCGTGATCATGCTTGCTACAAGTATAAGGATACTTAAGGAGTATGAACGCGCTGTTGTATTCAGGTTAGGACGTTTTAAGGGGGCAAGAGGTCCCGGACTTGTGATGCTGATCCCGTTCTGGATTGAACGCATGCAAAGGGTAAGTCTTCGCGTAGTCGTGAACGATGTCACGCCACAAGATGTTATTACAAAGGATAACGTTTCTGTAAGCGTCAATGCTGTCTTGACATTTCGGGTAACTGAACCGGATAAAGCGGTTATTGAAGTAGAAGAATTCGGATTTGCTATCTCACAGATTGCACAGACAACACTACGGAGTGTGCTTGGACGCGCTGAACTTGATGACTTACTATCTGAACGGGATAAACTCAATACAGACTTAGAGGATATTATAAAAAGGCAGTGCGAACCGTGGGGTGTTGAAGTGCTTTCTATGGAGATTAAGCACGTAGACCTTCCCGCGGAGATGCAACGGGCAATGGCGAAACAGGCAGAAGCTGAACGAGAACGACGTGCTAAGGTTGTGCATGCTGAAGGTGAGTTTGAATCTGCAGAGGTGCTTACGGATGCAGCAGAGATACTAAGTAAGACACCAACATCTATACAACTCCGTTTTCTGCAGGCATTGGTTGAAGTCAGTGCAGAGAAGAACTCAACCGTGATTTTCCCAATTCCAATCGATCTACTGACTCCTTTTATGAGCAAGGATAGTAAGCAGGAGTCAGAGGAAAAGTAGCGACTCTTGAATTACCAGTCTTCATCAAAGAAGGGTGTGCTGGGATAACTATATATGTTCCCTTCATAGTTCTTGAGTTGTATTTCGTCTTCGTCAAAAGTAACGATTGGATCTGGAATTATAGCAATTTTTCCACCGCCCCCTGGGGCATCTATAACATAATGCGGTACACCGAGACCGGATATATGTCCACGTAACGCAGCGACGATTTTGAGTCCTATTTCAACTGATGTTCTGAAATGGTCTGTACCAAAAACAAGGTCAGCCTGATAAATATAGTAAGGTTTCACTCTAATTCTCAGGAGTTCTTTCATCAATTCGACCATTGTCTCCGGTTCATCATTTACACCTTTTAGTAGGACAGCTTGATTCCCGAGTGGTATTCCAGCATCTGCGAGCATACCACATGCTTTTTCAGTTTCAGGTGTTATCTCACGGGGATGGTTGAAATGTGTATTAATATAGAAAGGATGGTACTGTTTGAGAATTGCACATAGTTCTGGTGTAATACGTTGGGGAAGCGTAACTGGCACCCGTGAGCCGATGCGAATTATCTCTATATGGTCAATATCGCGCAACCCTCCAACTACCATGTCAATCTTCTTATCTGTTAACATGAGTGGGTCGCCTCCAGAGATGATAACGTCCCGTATCTCTGGGTGTGATCTGATGTAATCAAGTCCTATTTCAATGTTATTTTCAGATATTGAATGTGGATCCCCGACTTTACGTTTTCGCGTACAGAACCGACAATAGATAGGACACATATAATTGACATAAAAGAGTGCTCTATCAGGATACCGATGTGTAACATTCGGTACTTCACTGTCGTGTTCTTCATCAAGCGGGTCATCAACGCCAGTGCTTATCAATTCTCGTGAATCAGGCACTACCTGTTTCCAGATAGGGTCTCCTGGTTTTTCTATTAGGCTCAAATAGTAAGGATTGATGCGAATAGGAAATTCCTTGTGTATGCGTCGCATCTCTTCAATATCAACGTCGTCAAATTTAGCTGCAAGTTTTTCTGGTGTGTTAACTGTATCACGTACAAGTTGTTTCCATGTTTCCATTCATAAAATCCTTCCAACAATTAACAAAAGCGTAGATTGTTATACCGGTTCTTTGTTTGATTTAACCGACACCTGTGTCATTACATCCCTTTCTCGTAGTGATTGAACGACATCCATACCTTCAATGACGCGTCCGAATGTTGTATAGTTTCCATTTAGATGTTCATAGATAGTTGGATCATCGCTGAGACAGATATAAAATTGGCTTCCTGCTGAATCAGGTGAAGGTTTACGCGCCATTGCCAATACACCTTTTTCGTGTTGTGGCATTAATTCTCGGAGTTTCTTTTTCTTGAATTCACCTGGAATTGTCCAACCTGGTCCACCTGTTCCTGTTCCATCTGGGTCGCCACCTTGTATGACGAAACCGTTGACAAAACGATGAAAGGTTAAACCGTCATAAAAGCCAGCACGAATCAACTTAACAAAATTAACTACGGTTAAGGGAGCGCATTCAGGATATAGTTCAATTATTATGTTTCCTTTATCGGTTTCAAGCGTTACAATTTGTAATGTATCTTTATCTTTTTTCATAATTACTGCAAACAACTCACGGAAATATCACCTTATTAATAGTAGTAGGCACACTCCGTGTGCCGTATATCGTAAACAATCAAGCGTCCCTGCCCAAACTCATATTATTCATGATACATAATTCTGATTAGGAAGTCAAGAATAAAGTTGTTTGACTGTTGATGAGAAAGTGTAGACCTCTTCATAAGATTAACTTGACAGACTATAATTTAATGTGTTACTTTATAATATATAGTGGGAGGTATAGGAAGTGCTCAGTATACCAACAGAGAATTTTATAGAGAGAGAACTCATTGAAACTTTGAAGTTATTGTCCCCCGGTACTGCGCTGCGTGACGGTATTGGGTACATACTTCAGGCAAAAACGGGCGGATTGATTGTTGTAGGTGATTCACCTGATGTGCTGAATCTTACTGAGGATGGTTTTCAAATAGATTGTCCCTATCTACCTTCGCGTCTTGCCGAATTGGCTAAAATGGATGGGGCTATCATCCTTTCATCTGATATGAAACGTATTGTACGTGCAAACGTAACTCTCAAAGTAAATCCATCAATTACCTCTAATGAAACCGGTCTACGTCATCGTGCCGCAGAAAAGTTCGCTAAAGAAACGGGTGAAATTGTCATCGCAGTTTCAAGGCGTAGGAATACACTGACCTTATATACACGTTATCAACATTATCTCTTTCGTGATCGTCCTATATTAATATCTGGTGCTAATCAAGCGATGTTATCGCTAACCCAGTATGCAAAAACTATGCAGAACGTATTAGCAACATTAAACTGGGTGGAACTGAGTGGGACAGTCAGAATGGCAGACGTCTTGACAGCAATACAAGTTTGTGAACGCGTCAGAAGAACAGAACACGATCTAAACCTATATAGAATAGAATTAGGGAATGAAGCATTGTCATTACAGTTAATTCCTACTGAGTTAGCAACTGAAATTCAAAGGTCTTTACTCATCATAAGAGATTATTTTAATGATGAAATGAGAGACGTATCCGAAGCGTATGAAGATTTATTCGGTTTGAGTGTGTCAGAGTTGTCAGATGTGAAAACCATCTATGAAGCACTTGGATATTCGCATAACGAGATTGGACCTGAAGAGACTTTAGAACCCCGCGGGTATAGAATCTTGAGTCAGATTTCACGGATTCCAATTACCGTAGTAGAGAACATTATTGACAGTTTCCATTGCTTAGATGCAATCATCACCTCAGATGTTAATGCGCTTAAAAAAGTAGAAGGTGTTGGAACAGTGCGAGCGAAAGCAATCAAAGAGTCTCTTATTGAGATGAAAACTGGAGCGACACAACCACAAGTTTTATCTTCACCTATTTTTGATTGGGAATAGTGGACAGTCCAGACTATATATGTGGGTCGCGATTCGGAGATCGCTCCTACTCATAGTGAGTTCTGTAGGAGGCAAGTCAACATATTTTTGGGCGATTCCCGACTATTGATGATACACACAATAAAAACACAAAGGAGTCTATACATGAATAGGAAAATGACGACATTAAAGAACTATAGGAAACTATTAATACACCAAACGGGTAACGTTATACAGTTAGTTTGTCTGCTTTGTCCACTCTTGTTGATAGTTGCATGCGGTGGTAAATTTGGAGCTATCAATTTACAGGACATTGACCCCCTGCTATCGCAAGCGGAAACAGCATTAAGTACTGCACGAGAAGTCAACGCACAATCACTTGCTTTTGAAACTTATGAACAAGCTGAAACGGAACTTGAAAAGGCAATAGACGCGAAAAAAAATAAGGTGGGTGTTGATGCCATTAAGTATGCCAACAATGCAATCACTTATGCTAAACTCGCTTCAAGAATTGCTATTCAGAACACAAAGGATGTAGAAGCAAATGCTAATATCCTAACAAAAGATGCCCAAATTGGCGAGTTGAGGAAGCAATTAATGGCAAAGGATACAAAAATTGGCAGTTTAGAAAACGATATAGAGTTACTACAAGATTCTGAATCTGGTCTTAAAGCGACAATTAGTAATCTTGAGTCAGATAGACAGGATTTAATTCACAAACAGAAAACACATAACGAAAAAGTTGCAGAACTCAATGCCTCTATAGAATCCTTTCAAGCAAGAATTACGCAGTCAGAATCTAATGTGAAAAACTATGGAGTGGAATTAGATAAGTTATCACTTAAGGTTGATGCAGCGGAAACTATAGCGAAAACTGAGAGCCGTTTGAAACGTGCGGCGATCGCTGAAACAGAGGCAGTTAAAAAGCAGATGCGCGAACAAGCAAAAATATTTACGCAAAAACTCACTGAATCCAATAAGCAGAATATCGCTGTTGAACATCAGGAATTTGTCAGAAAACAAGCAGAAAAAGCAAGAGCATTTGCAACCCAACTCCCCAGTACTAAAACCCCGCGTACAGGCAGAACTTCTCTATCTACTGCACAAATAAATGCGGGTAAAGCTGCATTAACAAATTGGGAAAAAGCGTGGAAAAGTAAGAACCTGGATGCACATATTACCTTTTATGCACCCGATGTAACGACTAAACACATCGTAGTACGAGAGAGTAAGGAGAATGCAACCACTCTCAACAGGGCACAATTTGAAGAAAAACTACGAGAGATGAACAAACTTGCGTGGACTAAATCTGATGTGTTATCTGAAGTAGAACGGGATAGTGTCATAGGTACATATAGGTTTAGTAGATTAATATCACCAGCAGAAGATGAAGATGATACTGCTTTGTATGAATTGTGGATTCGTGAAGTCTGGACACATCAGGTAGCGGGTAAATGGAAGATTTATCGCGAAACCTGGCAAGTTTATGAGAATATACCTAAATTATAAGGAGTGAGTTTATGAATGCCGAGAATTCGTTTCAATCAAACCAAAACAGCCAGCGGGCACTGTCAAACTTCAATTACCGAGATTATATAAAATGGGGAGCGATTGCCTGCGTAGTTTTCATTTTGGTGTTCTGTGGACTTCTCCTCACTCGTTCAAATGAATCAGCATTAGCGTTTTTGGTCAAGTGGAAAAGTGCCCTGGAATCTGGTGAAATTGAAAAGTATGATGTTCTATGGGGTACGAATGCACGAAATAAAAATAACGCAGGTTATCAACATACCGCTCAGTTATTTAAAGAACAATTGGACATTGACGTGGATATCCGGGATGCTGAAAACAGAACACGGAATGACCCGCAAGGTAAAGACTATCTAAGGATAGAAGAAATTCCGATATGGATCAATGACCCGGGTGAACCACTGCAGCAATCCAGGACTCTCACTATCGTGAGAACAGGAATCATTCAAAGAAGATGGAAACTTGTCCGAGATGAAGTAGATTCTCAAGAGATTGCAACACATATACCTGAGTTCGACTCTGACGATGTAGATACTTCACCTCAAAGTATAGATAGTCCTGTCGCACCATTAGTCTTAGAATGGAAAAAGGCTTTAGAATCACAGGATCAGAAGAAATATACTTCTCTTTGGGACAAATCTGCACGAAAGAAACAGAGAAGAAACTATACATTAGCCATCGGTCATATTTCCCAGGAACTGGAAGTTGACCTTTCCCAAGCTAAGTATAAAGCTATTGCCTATTCTAAAACGAAACACATTGTAGACAGTATAAATGTATCTGTATATAGCAGTGGTACCTTCATTGAGACGCATTCGCGTCAGTTAACGATTGAAAAGAAAGGTTTCTTCATTAGGAAATGGAAAATAATCAATGATGAGTTGCATGATGATGATATTACCGATCCGTCTATATCACAGAATGAACCATTAGTTGATGAACCTATAATAGAAGAGGCTGTAGGTGGAATCTTTAATGGTAATGCACCATTAGATACACAACTCAAGGTTAGTCAAATTCTGGGTAAATGGCAGAAAGCATGGGAGGACAAAGACCTTGACACATATATGTCTCTTTATGCAGAAAAGGCACTAATTACAAGGGTAACTGTTAGAGGAGATAGAGAAACATCTACTTTTCTAACAAAAAAACAGTTAAGACAGAAGATGAAGCGGTTAAATCTGGGTTATTCAGGAATTCAGGTAAAAATTTCTAATCTCATAATAAATGGTGATAGAGCTGTTGCCGATGTGACATTCTTGCAAGAATTCAAAGGTATGCCTGCTTCAGGAAGTCGTCCTGCATATTCTGACATCGGCACAAAAAAGCTAAACTTGATGATTGATCCTGCAGATGGGTATTGGAGGATATACTCAGAAACTTGGAGTCGGTATAAGGAAGTACCGATGTATCCCAAAAATTGACCAGGATTTTCAAGATTTGCATGACTCCCAGGATAAGAGGTCCCTAAGTGGTGGCATTTCTTATCCTATTAATCCTGCAAATCTTGGTTTAATCCTATAAATCTTGGTCTAATCCTGTAAATCATGGTCAAACATGCGTACTGAGTTCAAAACTAAAAGAAAAATAGAGTTTGCCGATACCGATATGGCAGGTATTGTGCACTTTACAAAGTTCTTTGTTTTTATGGAGACTGCAGAGCATGAGTTTCTGCGTAGTTTAGGTACCAGTGTTGCAACAGAGTGGGAAGGTAATAAAATCGGTTGGCCTCGCATCACCGCATCGTGTGAGTATTTGCATCCGCTCAGGTTTGAGGATGAGGTAGACATTAGACTGTGGGTGTCAAATAAAGGATCAAAATCGTTAACCTATCAATTTCTATTTACACTTGACGGTGTTGATGTTGCACGTGGAGAGTTGACAACAGTATGTTGTATAGCAAATCCAGGTGAGAAACTTCAAGCAATTCCCATACCCGATTTTCTTACAGCAAAAATTTCAGTTGAGAATAGATAGGCGGGAGTGGTTGGACTTATGAAAGATACTGAAGAAATACCGAAACAACTTCTTGTAACGAATTTGTCAAAACATTTCGGTTCTTTACAAGTCTTAAAAGATGTATCTTTTGGATTTGAGAAAGGTTCATCAGTTGCCATTACAGGA
>CAZURU010000044.1:0-924 GCA_964623585.1 uncultured bacterium | reverse complement strand
AGGACCTTCTGGTTCTGGTAAGAGTACATTACTTCATGTCATAGGAGCGTTAGAAGAACCGACATCTGGCAGTGTAGAGATTAATGGAACTGACCCATTCTCTTTATCTGAACCTGACTTAGCAAAATTCCGTAACGATGTCATCGGTTTCGTTTTCCAAGATCACCACCTACTACCACAGTATTCTATTTTGGAAAATGTTCTCATTCCTACCCTTGCCTTCAATAATAACAATCCGGATACATCAGAAGAAGCCAAAAGACTGATTCTACGGGTCGGTTTAATTGATCGCATCTTACACCGTCCAGCCGAACTTTCTGGGGGAGAACGTCAGAGGGTTGCTATTGCGCGTGCGCTTATAAACCGACCGAGTATTATTCTCTGTGATGAACCGACAGGGAATCTTGATACGAACACTGCATCCGCTATCGTGGATCTGCTTTTTGAGCTCCATTACATGCTGAAGAATATATTAATCGTAGTGACACACAATCTTGAGTTGGCTTCACGGTTTGAGCATCGGCTGGATTTACGGGACGGGGTTTGTTCAGCAATCACAACTGACACAGCATAAAAGGGAATTGGTTCCTACGTAATTTAAGTGTGATTTAATTCTAATTCTTGTTGAGTTTTATTAGACATTATTAGTATTAAATCTTGTTAACTGACTTATCATTATTACTAAACCATTGACCACATAAAGTCAACAACTTTTTGGATGTGTAAAGTTTTATCACTAAAGAGTCGAGCGGCTATTGTCAATGGTGAAACATTTACAGATTCCCAAAGTGAAAAATAAATTGACTATTTTTCACAAATCGTTTAGAATAGCGAAAAAGTTGAGATGAAGATCAAATAATTAATTCGGTAATTGTCTGTTCACAGGATAAAAGTTCATTCCCCCGCTGGCGAGGTTTCCTAACC
>CAZURU010000043.1:0-19797 GCA_964623585.1 uncultured bacterium | reverse complement strand
TGTGCTACAGTAAAGAGACATTTTCATTTAGAAATGGTATAATATATGAAGCGGAATGTCCCGCTTCGTCAAGTTTCATACCAAATTTGGAGGTAAACGTGAAACCCAGCCATAATATAGTTCTTACACTTCTTGTTGCATTCTGTTTCTGTTTGATATGTCAACCTTCGGTCTGGAGTCAGATAGAAAGCAGTGAACAAAGTGTACAAATTCCTGAAATAACAACCCTAAAAACTTTTCCTGAGTCCTTAACTTTGGAACATGCTCGCGATGGCAGGCGAGTACTCGTTTCAGGACAGACAAAAGATGGGAATTGGATTGATGTAACTTCTTGGGCAGTTCTCAAACCGACATCAGACGGTGTGAAAGTACTTGATGATGGCTACATTTTCCCTAAAACTGTTGGTCCGACACATCTGAAAGTTACCGTAAAGACTCTTGATATTAATATACCAATCAATGTCAAGAGCATTGACACACCCCCCATCAGTTTTGTCCGAGATGTGATGCCTATTCTCAGTCATGCAGGGTGTAACAATGGAACATGTCATGGTGGCGCAAAGGGTAAGAACGGTTTCAAACTCTCACTACGCGGATATGATCCTGAGTTTGACTATGAACTGCTGATTGAGGATATATCAGGTAGACGTTTTAATCGAGCGTTTCCAGAACAGAGTCTTATGCTGCTCAAACCTACATCCGAAGTTCCACACAAAGGCGGACAGGTGATCAAACCAGATTCACGGGACTATCAGCGTATACATCAGTGGATTAGTGAAGGTGTTGTTTCTGACGTCGGGCAAACACAACGGGTAGAAAGGTTGGAAGTTTTTCCTAATTCTGCTGAACTGTCAATGCCAGGATCAATGCAACAATTAATCGTTATCGCACATTATCCTGATGGTACAACGCGTGATGTAACACGTGAAGCAAAATTCACGAGCAGTATGAATGAGGTAGCTAAGGTAACTGACGATGGTGTTATAACAGCAGAACGGAGAGGGGAAACTGCTATACTCACACGTTACGAAGGCGCATATAGCACAAACGGCATTATCGTCATGGGTGACCGTAGCGGTTACGAATGGGTGGAAACACCAGAATACAACTACATTGATACGCACGTCCACAATAAACTCAAAAGGTTGAAAATCCTACCTTCAAATTTATGTTCGGATGAAGAGTTTGTGAGACGAATTTACTTTGATATGACCGGGCTCCCCCCTACGCCTGAACAGGTACGGGGTTTCCTAATGGATAATACAGAGTCTAAGGTGAAACGTGAGAAGTTGATTGACGTATTAGTTAATTCAACACAATTTGTTGACCATTGGACACATAAATGGGGAGACTTGTTACAATCTAATAGAAAGTTCCTCGGCGAACGCGGCATGTGGTTATTCCAAGAATGGATTCATGAAGCAATCGCACAGAACCGACCTTATAATCAGTTTGTGCATGACCTGATTACAGCTACAGGAAGTGCTTATGCAAATCCTGCCGCGAATTATTTTCGCGTTTCACGTGAATATACTGCAGCCGTGGAAAACACCACACAATTATTTTTAGGTGTCCGATTCTCGTGTAATAAGTGTCATGATCACCCGTTTGAGGTATGGACACAAAACCAATACTATGAATTCGGGGCGTTCTTCTCTAATGTTAAGCTGAAGAACGGAAGATTACCTGGTGAAGAAGTCGTCTATGCAAGTTTTAATCCTACGCCTATAAAACATCCGAGAACATTGGCTGTCGTTGAAGCTTCTGTGCCATTTGGCGAAACGAAAAAAAGTGCAGTTGATCAGCGATATTCATTAGCAGAATGGTTAACTTCTGCTAACAATCCAATGTTCGCAAAAGCTGGCGTAAACAGAATTTGGAGTTACTTTATGGGACGCGGTATCATTGAACCGGTTGATGATATCCGAACAAGCAACCCGCCAAGTAATCCGGAACTGCTTGATGCCTTGACAAAAGATTTCGTTGAAAGCGGTTTTGACATGAAACATATCATGAAAACAATTGCACGATCGCGGACATATCAACAAAGCATCAAGACAAACAAATGGAACAAAGAGGATACGATCAACTTCTCACATGCAACAGCACGACGACTAACTGCTGAACAGTTGTTAGACGCAATCGGTATTGCAACGGGAAGTCAACCCAAGTTTGAAGGTGTGCCAAAGAACTTACGCGCAGTGCAATTACCTGACAGTAAAGTAAAGGATGATGGATTCTTAAAACTGTTCGGGCGACCTGAGCGCGAAAGCTCCTGTGAATGTGAACGCACATCAGATGTTAGTCTTGCACATGCAATGAACCTGATAAACGGTCCGACAGTGGCAAATGCAATCATTGATCCGACTGGTCGCATTGCAAAACTACTCAAGGAGGATAAAGACGATAGGTCTATCGTTGAAGAGTTGTATCTTGCAACACTTGCGCGGTTACCACAAGATAACGAATATGCTACTGCGGTTGAATATTTTGCGAATGCTGAATCTAAAGAAGAAGGTGTACAAGATTTAATGTGGGCATTGATAAATAGTCCAGCATTCTTATTTAACCGATAAGTCCAATACTGATTTGTGTCACTATTTTGTAAATTATTTGTAAAATAGAAGTTAGACATAAATAATACCATTTCTATTAATTTTTCTCCCATTACCGGCTGCTTAGAAGTGAAGCGGGGAACGGCACAATCTAACAGAATGTGCTACTAAACGGGACATTATCAATTAGAAATGGTATAACATGGAGGAAATAATTGATGATATCGTTACCACAAGCTCCCGGAAGACTATGTGATGGATTCTCACGCAGGGAATTTCTACGTGTAGGTGGTGCAGCAATGCTTGGGATTAGTCTACCACAAGTATTGTCCCTTCAAGCAAAGGCAAATACAACTGTAGCACCTGCAGCACCGCTCAACGGATGGGGGAAAGCGGATTCTGTCATTCTGCTGTTCCTACAAGGTGGTCCAAGCCACATTGATATCTGGGACCCAAAACCGAATGCACCCTCTAATATACGCGGTGAATTCAATCCAATTCCAACAAATGTACCTGGAATTCAATTATCTGAAACGATGCCGAAACTTGCCAAGCAGATGGATAAGGCTTGTCTCATACGTTCAGTCAGTTACACACCGGCAGGACTTTTCAATCACACTGCTGCAATGTATCAGATGGTTACAGGTGAAACACCGGATAAAGTTGCCCCTTCAGGACAGCTTGATCCACCATCTCCTGCTGATCATCCGAATGCTGCTGCACATATCGCCAAGTTTAGACCCCCAGAAGAACCGATGTTAGCTGCTGTTCAACTACCGAGACCCATGCAGGAGAGTAATATCATCGGTAAAGGGGGAAATGCTGGATTCCTCGGAAGAGCTTATGACCCATATTTCCTCTTCCAAGACCCAAATAAAGAGGTCAAACTTGACGACTTGACACTCCGGCCAGAAGTTCCACCGATGCGATTACAACGCAGAAAAACGCTCCTTGAGACGATTAATGCAAATATGCCTGAAATTGACAAAGTCGCAGATGATTACGCACTCAACGAATACTATGAGAAAGCGTATGATCTTATCTTATCACAGAAGGCACGAAATGCGTTTGATCTATCACAGGAAACAGATGAAATGCGGGACAAATATGGACGACATACCTTCGGGCAAAGTGTCCTACTTGCCAGACGGTTAGTTGAAGCAGGAACACGATTCGTTCAAGTGAATTGGCCCTCGGTTGCAAACGGAAATCCGAACCAAACAGCATTTGATACACATGCAGCAAACTTCGGACCATTGAAAAACTTACACTGTCCGAAGTTAGACAGTGCTGTATCCTCGCTCCTTGAAGATTTAGGTCAACGTGGAATATTAGAGAATACACTTGTTCTGGCAATAGGAGAGTTTGGACGTTCACCCAGAATGGGAGTTAGTACATCAGGTAATGGCAACGCACCAGATGGACGAGATCATTGGCCCTATTGCTATACCGGTCTAATTGCAGGCGCAGGTGTCAAAGGCGGTCAGGTCTACGGGAAGTCAGATGCTACAGGTTCAACTCCACTTGAGAAACCGGTACATCCGCGCGATATACTTGCTACCATCTACCATACACTCGGTATTGACCCACACACAATTGTTATGAACCACTTAGACCAACCCCGAGAATTAGTCAAGGGTGAAGTCATTACAGGTATATTCTAAATTGTCCACTGTTTTGAAAACCTGCGCTTGAACGTTCATGAGTTTACGTGCAGGTTTTCTAATACCATGTATTACGTTCTTGCATTAGAGGCAATAATTATGTTAGTTTCATTACTTTGCAAGCAAGCCAAAACCCAAATCTATATCCATAAGATAATCTTGTTTCAGTTATTTGTTATTCTTTTTGCTGCGCCGTTTATTGTGCATGCACAAGTTGCACCGCAGTTAACAAGCATATCACCAACAGCAGCACAACGGGGTCAAACAATCGAAATTACCTTAGAAGGAAAGAACATTGATGAAACCGCTGAAATATGGTTGAGCAAAAAGGGGATCACTGCAGCAATAAAACAGAGGACACAAGTGCCCACTGTCCGGTTTGACGGTACTGGTATCACCGGTCAAGTACCAAGCAATCCCCGCTTACTTCTGTCATTTGATATCGCACCAGATGCACCTTTAGGTAACCATCAGATTCGTCTTATTACATCAAACGGTGTATCCAATCCTCTGAACTTCTTAGTTGGAAACCTCCTTGAAATGAACGAAAAAGAACCAAACAGTGTTCCTGAACAGGCAAACATGCTTGAATTACCTGTTACAGTGAGCGGAGTAGTCTCCTCTATTGATGATCTGGATTCGTTTAAATTCAAACTAAGGAAGGGTGCCCGTTTGATATGTGATATTAGTGCCCAACGCATGGGGTCACCGTTAGACACATACTTAGAACTATATGACCCAAATGGTAAAGAAGTTGCAAAGAGTAGGGACGGGAACGGATTAGACTCATTTATTGATTACACAACACAGGTGGGAGGAGAATTCACGCTAAACCTTCGTGATGTTCGCTTTCAGGGTGGAGGAAATTATAGGTATCGGTTAAGCGTCGGTGAATTACCTTATCTCCATAACGTCTTTCCTCTGGGTGGCAAACGGGGTGCAGTGAATAACGTCACTGTGTCAGGCGCAAATTTAGGTTCAATCAATACACTACAACTGGACATCTCACCTGACGCTGAGATCGGAATTCAGGAGTTGCGTGTCAAAATACCTAACGCCCAAAGTTCATATTTATTAGAAACGAATCCGTATCCATTCACAATTGGTGAATTCAATGAGACTAACGAGAATGAACCGAATGACGCTCTAAAGCAGGAAAACGCAATAGGAACACCGATAACTGTCAATGGAAAAATACAGAAAGCGGGTGATATTGATCGTTTTATCATCAAAGCAGAGAAGGGAACGAGTTTAGTTTGTAGTGTGAATTCTCGTCAACATCGCTCTAAACTTGACCCAATTCTGACAATTTACTCACATAAACCGGGTGAAACAGCGGAGAGTGTCACCGAACAGGTTTTGAGCGTCAATGACGATGCAAGCGGAACGGATGCACAGATTACTTTTACATTTCCAGATGCAGGTAATTATGGACTATCTATCCGTGACCTAAACAGTGCGGGAGGAGAGGACTATCCATACAGACTAACAATTAGACCCTTAAAACCTGATTTTCGTATCAATGTTAATGCAGATAATCCTCGAATTGCGCGTGGTGGAACTTTCATGATTACAGTGTCTGCTGCACGGTTAGATGGGTTCAACGGTGCGTTGCGATTTTACTCGCCAGATCTGCCAAAAGGTTTCATCGTAAGTCCAACGATTATGTATCCCGGTCAGAACCAAGCACTCTTAACGATCACTGCACCTATTGACGCACCCCTCGGCCTTCATCCTTTCACAATCGTTGGTGTTGGTGCTATAGGCGGCAATCGTATTGAAGCATCTACAGCACCTAAAGCAATCTTACTCACTGTGATGGATAAACCGCCATTCACTCTTGCGTTCGCTGATGTTGCGTTAAGCGTTACACACAACAAGACTACAAACTTTCATGTGATTGCAAACCGCCAAGATGGCTTTAATGGTCCTATCGCCCTCTCTGTTCAGGGTGTGCCAGCACGAATTTCAGGTGGAAAAGCAACAATTCCAGCAGGACAAAACAGTACCGTGATTTCACTCCGAGCAGGCACTGTTGAACGTCGCGAACAGTTCTCGGTTGTTCCCACACCAGGCACAAGTTATATCTCAGTTAGCGGGTCAGCAAATGTAGATAGAGAGAATTATACGGAGTCTTCACCTGTTATACCGCTAACGGTCGTGGAAGCACCTTTCATCGTGACAGTTGAGCCCCTCCGATTCAGCATCGTTTTTCCAAAGGCTGAAGAAAATGGAGAAATTGCATCTGATGACACAGCAACCGTTGCTGTCTCAAATCTACCATCAACGGAACAGACTGAATCTGGAGATACAGAAAAAGTTGAATCGACAACCAAATCAGCAAAACTTACAATGAGTATAGTGCGACGCGGGAGTTTTACGGATATTGTTACGATTAAACCGATAACAGTACCTGAAGGTATTTCTATCCCCGATGCTACGATCCCTATAAATGAGAATGACGTCACGGTGGACCTGAAGGCAGTGAGTTCTCTTGAAGCCAAAACATATCAGGTTAAATTCCGCGCAACAGCAATTATCAACGGTAGAACCTTTATTCAGGATAGTCCTGTAATAAATGTAAAGATAATTCGTTGAAAAGCTGCAAAAAAGGAAATTTAAATCGGGTTCCGTTAAACAGAACGGTTAGCATTAAATTACAAATATCTGGTTGTCTCTCCGTTACGACAACACTTCACGCCAAAATTTCACGTAAAAACCTTGCGGTATGTGATTCCTTAACTTCAGCGACCTCTTCAGGTGTACCCATTGCTACAAGATACCCGCCAGCATCGCTCCCTTCTGGTCCCAGATCAATCACCCAATCTGCTGATTTTATGACATCGAGATTATGCTCTACGGTTACTATCGTATTGCCCGCATCAACCAGTTTATTCAGCACTTGTAGCAGTTTCTGTACATCATCAAAATGTAATCCTGTCGTAGGTTCATCCATAATGTAGAGAGTCTTACCGGTCTGTTTACGCGCGAGTTCCTTTGCAAGTTTTACACGTTGCGCTTCTCCACCTGATAACGTTGTCGCTGCTTGACCTAACTGAATGTAATCCAAACCAACATCCGATAGCATCTGCAAAGGTAGCTTGATACGATTGATGTTACTAAATAGTTCAAGTGCTTCACGCACCGTCATCTGCAAGACTTCAGCGATGTTCTTTCCCTTATATCGGATTTCAAGTGTTTCAGCATTATAGCCTGTATTATTACAAGCTTCACATGGAATCCAGACATCAGGAAGGAAATGCATCTCAACCCGGTTAAATCTATGTCCATCACATACTTCACACTGTCCATAAGATAAATTGAAACTGAATCTGCCACGATTGAAACCACGCATTTTCGCATCCGGCAATTCAGCAAACAGTTCTCTTATCTTTGTGAACAGATCTGTATAAGTCGCAGGATTTGAACGCGGTGTTTCTCCGATAGGTTTCTGATCAATATGGATAAGTCTCTCTATGTATGAAACCCCCTGAACACGATCATAGACTGCTGCTACAGACGAATTATCTGTACCTATATCTCCACTTCTGATGGATTTCCGAGCCACAAGTGCAGGACGTAATGTGCCTTCAATAAGTGAACTCTTGCCGCAACCAGACACACCCGTTACACAAGTGATTGTACCGATGGGAATACTAATGTCAATTTCTTTGAGGTTATTGGTGCTCGCCCCAAATAGTTTTAACCATTTTCCTGTACCTTTCCTACGGACTGCTGGAACAGGTATCTGCATCTCTTCAGATAGGTAGGCTTGTGTCAATCCTCTATCCTGCACACTTGGCACAGAATCGGTATCATCATCAGAGTTATCTTCATCGACATCCTGTGTAAAATAGATAGGTTCTTTTCCTGTGAATTCAGAAGGGGTACCAGTAGCAACAATTTTTCCACCCAGTTTACCCGCATTTGGACCGAAATCTATAATATGGTCTGCTGATAGTATTGTATCTTTGTCATGTTCTACAACAAGGACGCTATTCCCAATATCCCTCAAATCCTTCATTGCTAAGATGAGTCGTTCTTGATCGCGCGGATGTAACCCAATACTCGGTTCATCAAGGATATACGTTACACCTGTCAATCCTGTTCCCAGTTGACTTGCAAGTCGTATCCTTCGTATTTCACCACCTGATAGTGTTGGTGCGGTCCGGTCCAATCCAAGGTAACCGAGACCAATTTCTGCTAAGAACTTTAGACGGAACTGCAGCTGCCTTAGGAGTTGTGCTTCAAACTCAGGGGATGTATGTGATTGAAGGGTAGTCAACGTTGCCCTTGAGGTAGACACACCTTTAACCTGTTTTCTCTCGGCTTCAGCTTCTTCTGGCCCGATGTTGGTCGTGAGATATGATTCAATTTCTTGCACCCGATCATCAATGAATGCGATAATGTCAGAAATCGACTTTGACATCAAATCTGCAATGGTCGTATCAGAGAACTTTACGTTGCGTGGAAACTCAGCTAACCGAGTACCATTACAAGATTTGCATATCAGCAATTCATTATTCGGTGTCCTACCGATTCCATCACAAACACTACATGCACCTAATTTGTTGTTAAAGGAGAAATGTCTAGGTGTGAGTTGCGGAAAATTTTGACCGCAACTCAAACACATTGCGTGTTCACTAAAGAAATGTCTGACAGGATTTTTACTTTTACTCTTATCTTCAATAATAACAAACCCTTCACTCTCAATCAGTGCTAATTCAATTGCCTCAGTGAATCGACTCTTTTCTTCATCAATAAGTTGTACTCTATCAATTACAAGGAAAACTTCATGACGACGTCTCTTGTATATTTTAGGTGCTTCGTCAAGACGGAACACTTCACCGTCAATTTGTACCCGTGCATATCCGATTTTTTGCAATCTACTAAAAGCATCAGCATAGTCCTCATTCCCTTTCAAACCTGGGGTCTTCTCATCAGAAATAGCAATTTCTGCCTCGTTTCTTTTGAGTTTGAAGTTTGTCAGCGGCGCGAGAACGTCTACCCTCTTGGATTCTAATAAGTCATATACATGATCAACGATCTGCTGAGCAGTTTGCGGTTGCACCGCAACGTCACACTTAGGACAGTATGGTTTTCCCCATCTTGCATAGAGCGTCCGTAGACCATCGTGAATTTCGGTGATCGTTGCTACAGTTGAACGGGGATTCTGACTTGGGCTTGAATGTGTAATGGCGATGGCGGGTGACAGCCCTTCAATCTTAGATACCTTGGGTTTCTCCATCGTTCCAATAAATTGACGTGCATAAGTGCTGAGTGTCTCTATATACCGTCTTTGACCTTCTGCATAAATGGTATCAAGTGCAAGAGATGTCTTACCAGAGCCGCTAACACCTGTTAAAGCTGTCAATTGTTGATGTGGAATTTCAAGGTCAATACTTTTCAGATTGTTCTCTTCAGCTCCTTGAACAACTATGGATTTACGGCCTTTAGAACCTGATTCGGCTAAATGTGAGGGCAGTAATCTACCATTGTCTGCTATGTTTTCATCTTCATCCAGATGCTTCCACAGATCAAAGTCTCCCTTAAGTGCTTGTCCGGTATACGATTCTAATACGTTTCTTACCTCTTCTGGTGTGCCTGTAGCGACTATTTCTCCCCCGGCTAATCCTCCTTCTGGACCTAAATCAATCAGATAGTCAGCAGAATTAATCACTTCAAGATTGTGTTCAACAACGACTACTGTATTGCCTTCATTCACTAATCTGTGAAGAATAGTCAATAGTTTATTAACATCGTCAAAATGTAGGCCTGTCGTTGGTTCATCCAGAATATAGAGCGTTTTGCCAGTACTCCGCTTTGATAGTTCCCTTGATAGCTTAATGCGTTGCGCTTCACCACCAGACAAAGTTGGGGCTGGTTGTCCAAGTTTGATGTATTCAAGGCCTACATCGTGGAGCAATTGTAAACCTTTTGATATCTTCGGTATATCTGCGAAATGTGAAAGTGCAGTTTCTATATCCATTTCAAGAACATCAGATATACTCTTATCCTTATATTTGATTGTCAAGGTTTCCTTATTATAACGTTTACCGTTGCAGACATCACATTCAATCCATACATCAGCCAACAGACCCATGTCAACCTTTTTTGCACCGTTACCACTACAGGCTTCACATCTGCCACTTGTGACATTGAAACTAAATCTTCCTGGTTTATAGCCGCGAAGTTTCGAATCCGGCAAACTCGTGAAAAAGTTCCGAATAGCGTCAAATACCTTCGTATATGTAGCAGGATTGGAACGCGGGGTTCTGCCGATTGGTGCCATGTCAATGTTGATAATTTTATCAATGACATCTGTTACTGGTACGACCTTATCATCAATGATACCCTGAATCTTGTCGTAGTCTCCAGGTACAGTTTTAGCTTTCATTAGGTCTCTTGCCAACGCACTGTAGAGAATGTCGTGGATAAGAGAGCTCTTACCAGAGCCGCTAACCCCGGTAACACAGCATAATGTACCAACTGGAATTCTTGGACTAATTTCTTTAAGATTATTCTGTCGGGCATTACGAATTTCTATCCATTTTTCTCCGGTGGAACGTCGACTATCAGGTTGGACTATTTCCTTTTCTCCGCGCAGATATTGTGCTGTCAACGAATTGTTTTCTTTTATGAAATGCTCTGGTGTTCCCATACCGGTTATTTTTCCACCCTTTATACCTGCCCCAGGACCAAAATCTACTAACCAATCAGCAACTAACATTGTCGCTTCATCATGCTCTACGACTATAACAGTATTTCCCTGATTGCGTAGGTTGAGTAGGGTTTTTAGTAATCCCGCATGGTCGCGCGGATGCAATCCAATACTCGGCTCATCCAGAACATAGGTCACATCGCGTAGTCCTGCTCCTACCTGACTGGCAAGTCGTATCCGTTGCGCCTCTCCACCTGATAGTGTTGGCGCAGAACGCGATAACGTCAGATAACCTAAGCCAACGTCTATTAAAAAGCCTAAACGTGAACGTATCTCTTTCAGTAGTTCTGTTGCGATGAATGCTTTACGATCCGGTAGTTCAACTGTGTTGAAGAAGGCTGCAGTATCTTCAATGGACATGTCAAGTATATCGGAGATATTTAAACCGTCAATTGTAACTGCTGTTACTAATTCATTTAGACGCGAACCATTGCATGCCCGACACGGCATTTTGGTGAAATAATCTGGAAGATGAGAATTATGATTCTCATCAACCCCAAAACTAAAGAAATGGGCCTCGTGGTTAGGAATTAATCCTTGGAAAGTACCCTTAATTCTTCTCCTGCGACGTCTACTATCCTTTGATGTTGGATTAAATGTTAAAACCTTATCGCCTGTTCCATACAATATTCCCTGCTGTTGTTCTGGTTTCAGATCTTTCCAAGGTGTCTTTATACTAAATCTAAGGTGGTTTGATAACGTGCGTAAAACCATCTTCTCTTCAGGTTCAGGATTCTCACACAGCAGTAATGCCCCCTCAAGCAATGAAAGATTCTCATCCTTGACAATTAATCTTGGGGATATTGCCATTTGGAGCCCCAAACCCCGACACTGCAGACACATTCCGTAAGGACTATTATATGAGAAGTGGCGGGGCTCAGGTACGTCATAACTAATCTGACATTTCACACATGCATATTGCCGACTAAAAAGTAAATCCTCACCTACCGAATTCGATTTTCCTGTCCTATTATCTGTTGACAAAACATTGACAATTAGACTATCGTCTCCCATGCGGAGAGCAGTTTCCACAGCATCCGTGACGCGACTTTCAATATCATCCTTTATGATGACTCTATCAATAACGATATCTATATTATGTCTTTGATTGGGATTTAGTGATATGTTTGAACTTATTTCGTGGACTTCACCATCAATTCTTGCCCGTACAAAACCCAACTTGTGTGCATTTGACAATTCTCTTCGGTACTCACCACGTCTGCCTCGGACAATAGGAGCTAATATCATAAGCCGTGTTCGTTTAGGAAAACTGAGGATATGAGAAACTATGTCTGCGACTGTCTGTGAACCGACAGGTTCGCCACATTCAAGACAATTAAACTGACCGACACGTGCAAATAGAACACGAAGATAGTCATATATTTCTGTTACGGTAGCAACCGTTGAACGTGGATTATGACCAGTGGATCCTTGGTCGATCGCGATAGATGGAGACAATCCGACAATTTTATCTACTTCTGCCTTCCCAAGCTGCCCCAAGAATTGCCTTGCATAGGCGGATAAGGACTCGATATAACGTCTTTGACCTTCTGCATATACGGTATCTATCGCAAGTGAAGATTTACCTGAACCACTTACACCTGTGAAAACAATCAACTTATCTTTCGGTAATTGGATGTCTATATTTTTTAGATTATGTTCTCTTGCACCGTGAATATCTATTGACGCATCTGTCATAGTAATTTATCCTTTCTTGCCGTTCATAGTAGGACAGTTCATCGACTGTCTTGTAAAGAAGTGTGCTATTTCTCAAAAGTTTCAACGAGGATATGCCCACGTGAATTAAACCGACATGAACAATCTGTTTAATCCATATCTAAGAAACCACCTAAATCCTTAAGTTTTCGCATATCCCTCCGCCAATCCAATTTTACAGTAACGTACAATTCTAAAAAGACCTTTTTATCCAAGAATCTTTCAATATCTGTTCGTGCTAATTCTCCGATACGTTTAATCAACTTTCCAGCTTTTCCAATGATGATCTGCTTTTGTGATTGTTTTTCTGTATACACAATCGCTCTGATATATAGAATCTCATCACCGTTTCGTTTCTGTCTTTTCTCAAATTCCTCAACGACAACAGCGGTTGAATAGGGAACTTCGTATTTGGTGATAAGCATGATCTTCTCTCTGACGGTTTCAGAGATGAAAAAACGTTCAGGTAAATCGCTCAGCTGATCTTCCGGAAAATACTGCGGTCCTGGGGTTAGTAAAGACTTCACCTGACCAAGTAATAGTTCCACGCCATCTCGAGTTTTGGCTGAGATAGGTATCATTTCATCAAAGTCTAACTTTTGGCTATATTCGTCAAAAATAGGTAAGATAGTCGGTTTATCAACAAGGTCAACTTTGTTAATGACGAGAATCTTTCTGAAAGATTGCGTCTTCTGAAGTCTCTTCAAAATCTGATTCTCAATAGGGACATTCCTATTTGCAGCATCTACAATGAAAAGTGCTATATCAGCATCGCGTAAAGCACCATAAGCAGTTTTAACCATCTCAGATTGCAGTCGATACTTCGGTTTCATCAAACCAGGCGTATCTACAAATACTATCTGCTCTGTTCCAGTCGTGACAATCCCACGGATCTGATTGCGCGTCGTCTGCGGTTTTGGTGTGACAATCGCTAATTTTTGTCCTAAGAAAGCATTCAGAAGCGTGGATTTACCAACGTTCGGTGCACCGATAATGCTAACAAATCCTGATCTAAACTCTTTATCTTCTGGTGCCACCTCGGAGTGATGATTAGATATGTCTGACATATAGGTATCCTATATACGGAAACTATTCTTACCGTTTAGGTCGTGCTGGGGTTTTTGTCTCAGCAGATTCGTAAATCAAATCCATCAATTCAGATTGGATTATTCCGTTCATCGGATCAGTGCGGGGTTCTGCTCTACCCAGTATTGCATCAATGAAGTTATCATCTGGGTTCCCCGCAGACATCTCTGGTGTAATTGGCGGATCTAACGCTTCTCCACCTTTCCAAACGCGTATCCAACCACCACCCCAACCGTCAACTTCAATTCTACCGTTATCAAAGATAAGTGCCATGTGTGTTCCACCGGGACTTGGACAGTTTCCACTAATTACCATAGATGCCAGCACACCATTCTCAAATTTGATGTTGATAGATGAATTGATATCAACTTCTGTCTCTTGATTATCTGTATAAGCGTAGACCTCTTCTACTTTGGATTCAACAGTCCAACAGAGACTGTTAAGAAGGTGGGCACCGCTGTCGTAAGCCTGTCCGCCACCGGAAAGTGTCGGAATCTGACGCCATGCCCCAACCGTTGCTCTCTTCCAATTCTGTGTAATATAACCGATTACCAGTTCTAATTTACCAAATTCACCACTACGGATGCTCTCTCGGATATAGTGAAAATTTGCTGAACATGGTGTGTTGTATCCAATTGTTAGGATTAGACCTGTCTCCTCAACTTTCTTTGCCAGTGTATAGGCATCCCTTGAAGAGGTAACCATCGGTTTTTCCATCAAGACATGACAACCAGCTTCAAGTGCTTGCATGCCCTGCTCGAAATGTAGTGTATGTGGCGTAGATATTACGACTGCATCCGGTTTTACTTCATCCAGCATTTTTGCTATGTCATCGTAAGCTTTAGGACGTGGTGATAGTTCAGGTAGGTTTCTGTCAATATAACGATTAGCAATATCGGTATTTATATCACAAGTACCAACAATTTGAACGTCAGTATTACCATTCATGCGTCGCGCATGACCACCTGAGTTCCTGCCACAGCCAATCATGGCAAGCCGAATTTTTGACATCGTGTTCTCCTTAATTCCAACGGGAGTTTGATAATAGGTATATGGACTTCAATAAACTCCAAAATATTACTCACATAAACACGGTAGGAGCGGTTTCCTAACCGCTTCGAATACGAAAATCTGATTTATCAAACTCACGTTAATTCCAAATTCTATTATTGTCCTATCTTTATTGAATACACTGTTCTTATGCAGTTTTCGCTAAGTCTTCCAAGCGCAAAGCACCTTCACCAAACACACGTCTAAACCTTCCCCCACCACGTGATTGTGTATCCCCATGCATATAACACACACTGAATGCACGACGAGGAATATCAGTCTGATTTGTTCCAGAACTATGCAACATCCAGTTGTGCAACAGTACGACCTCCCCTGCTTCCAATTCAAGTGGTATCGGTGTTGAATTCTCCACAATGTCATCAATCTGTTCTTGATTTAAGAAACCTGAACCGTGGGAAGGATTAATTAGACTGCTATGTGAACCGGGGATAATATGCACACATCCGTTATCTATCGTTGCAGGATCCAATGCAGTATAAATTGTAATCTGTGGGTCACGATCCAGATCAGTCCATCTATCTTGATGCCAGACAAGGTATGTTCCTTCACCTGCGGGTTTATTCATAAACATGGCACGAAAGCATAATATCGGAACACCTTCACCATAGATTCTTGCACAGACTTCCTCAAAAGTTGGATTTTGCAGATAAGCTAAAAAGTAAGGGTCAAATTCAAGATTCTGAATTTTGCGATACAGTAACGTTGCTCCCTTATGTCCGGAAGACTGTGGACCGGGTCTATCTGTTCCAGGTGCACGATCCAGTTGCATCATGATCTTGTCATAATCAAGCTCAGTCTTACCCAGCATAATGTCATCCATGCGTTGCTGTAACTGTGCAAATTCGTCATCAGTAGCGACCTGTCCAATCCGGACAAAACCGAATTCATCAAAATGTTCCCACTGAGCATCTGTTATATGTTGTTCCATACATTTCCTCCAAGCAAGACTCAAATGTTTGGATTCTTCTGTACTTATGTTATAGTATATTACTTCTATTTAAAGTATAACACAAATGACTGTAAATTGAAAATAATTATGATGAAAAAATGCAACCTCGTGTCATCCCAATTCCGTCTAATTAAGTGAGGGGTAGTAAATATTTCGGAGGAAAACTATGAAAAAGCAAGATGTTAAGCTTATCCAGCGGATATTAGATGGTGACGATAGAGCGTTCACTGCTATTGTTGAAAAATACCAGAAGGGTATTCATACACTCGCGTGGCAGAAAACTGGAGATTTTCACATAGCACAAGAGATAACGCAGGACACCTTCCTAAAAGCATATCAACAACTTGGTACATTGAAAAACCGAAAGTTGTTCTGTGGATGGCTATATGTGATTGCTACAAACCTTTGTAATGACTGGCTCCGAAAGAAACGGCTACCGATACAATCGCTGGAAACTGTTGATACCAAAGAGGTGGATCAAGTGTCTTATACAAACTACATTGAGGAACAGACTGAAGAAGATGCTAACGAGTCTCGACGTGAACTTATTGGAAACCTTTTAAAGAAGCTGCCAGAAAGCGAACGAACAGTCATGTCGTTGCACTATCTTGGAGAGATGAGTTGTGAATCCATAGGCGAGTTTCTCGGTGTATCACAGAATACAATCAAGAGTAGACTCAGTCGTGCTCGGAACCGTCTAAAGAAAGAGGAATCAATGCTTAAAGAAAATCTGAGTAGTTTCCAACTACCAACACAATTTACGGAGAAGATCATGGAAAACATTATGAACAGCAAACCCATAACACCTTCAGTAACAAAACCGCTAATACCATTAGCAATATCTGCTGCTTCAGCTATTATAGCAGTTCTGTTGATAGGAGTCGGTGCACAACACATACTTAGTTTTCAAAAGCCTTTTAATTTAGATGCAGTATCTGATCAGAGCGTTGAAATCACAGAAGCACAGCTTATATTTCACACAGATACAATTCCCAAACTCCGCCTACAAACTGGTAGGACAGAAATTCCGAGTCAGATCAATGGAATTGGTCAAAACTCAGATTCATCTTTTTCTACAGAAGCAGTATCAGATACAGATGAAATCTCAGATGTAGAAGGTAAATGGCTTCAAGCAGCCAGTATGGAAGGTGGACCAGTTCCAACCCTATTCGCAACAACTGGCGGAGACCTATTTGCAGGTACACTCACCGGCCTATATAGACTTTCAGCTGATGGAGATAAATGGGAACTTATAAGAATACGAAACGCACCTCCATTCAATGAACAAGATGCCGAGATCGGTTGGGGAGTCATGGCAGAAAGGAATGATACGCTCTACATTGCTACTGATACCGAGATTATCTCATCTTCTGATAAGGGAAAGACATGGTTGACAGTCGGAACACATCCCGGGGGTTTACCTACAGGTTTTGTAAAAACCAAGGATGCTTTTTACATCGGATTCAGCGATAGAATCTTTTATTCAGATGATAAGGGTGTAGACAAAACTACGTGGAAACTTTGGAGTATAGTAGAGGAATCTGGTAAAAAAACTAAAAAAACTAACATCAAAATTCATGCAATTGAATCCATCAAAGACACTGTGTTTGTTGGATCAGACGAAGGGTTATATCGTTTGGATGATGAAGGTTTGGAACGATTGCCCGTTGAAGATGGTACAATAAATGACAAAGAAGAGCAAGTTGTAGATATTACCGTTTCAGGTGACAATCTCTTTGTCGCGATTATTGTATCAGATACTGATAATACTACAAGACATCAAGTCAGTATTGCACAAGGTGTTACAAAATCAATACCAGGTTTTGGATGGGTGCTTTATCATTCTTATGATAAAGTTAATACATGGAAATTGATAGCAGACAAAAAACATATTACTGAACCAAATAGGATGTATTTTCCATTACAGACTTTTGGTCCAAGAAAACACCAATTTCCCAAGACAGTAATGCTTCCAAATTTCAATGTGAAGATAAGTGCAACAAAAGGAAGAATCGTAGTACTTGATACCAAATACCAATCATACGCACTAAATCATGATGGAAATTGGGTCTTAGACGATACTCACAATATGTTATTCAATATAGATAAAGCAGATGCTACACCCGTGTTCTTAAACCCAAATGTCATCTATAGGAGTCATAGATTTGGTATACTCCGTTCCTTGGATGGAGGGAAAAATTGGGTGCGATTTAATCATGGGATTTATGGCAGAACTATTTGGGAAATATTTATAGTTGACGATTATCTTTATGCATACACGCCGAATGGGATAATTGGTTCAAATGATGGGGGTGAATCATGGAAGAACGTATTTCTTGATGCGGGGGATATTACCGTTTCATTAGAGAAATCTGGTCAGCAAGTTTATGTCAGGACTGATAGAATGCTAAACATCATAGCGGATGCTAATGGAATTGATGAGGAAATAGATGTTAATGCAATTGCTATGAAAGAACAAGTTAGGAATATGAACATACTACGAATACAACCCCGAAACAATGAAAAATCCTTAACAAGAGTAACACCCACTTATATACCGAGAACTTTACCGAATTTTGAAACACTTCCAGGCAACTTCACAGTGACAGGTTCAACGTTCTACGCAGAATCAAACAACAATCTATATAGATGGAAATCCGGTACATTAGATTGGTATGACACCAGATTAGCAAATGAAATTGGTGATGAAACGCCAGATAACGATTCAGAATTGAAAATCGCTGCTTTAGCGAAAAAACTCTATGTAGGCATGCACAACGGACACCTGATGCAATCACTGGATGAAGGTGAAACGTGGACAGATGTCACCTCTAACCTACCATTTACAGTCGAATCTTTCAAAACCGTAGTCTTTGCAGGTGAGAGTCTTTATGTCGCAACCGACAAAGGTGTTGTTCGCTCAACAGATGGTAAAGACTGGAAGACGCTTACAGATGAAAATGACAATCCACTTGTTATGAATAGATTGGCAGTCGCTGATACGACACTTTACGGAGAATCCAATCAAATTATCTATAGCATAAACCGGGACAATGAGAAATGGATGCAAGTTACACCAAAAATTGCATATCCCGTTGCCTGTTTTGACGCTGATGGTAGCAAACTCTATGTTGGCACTTATGGGAGTGGATTGCTGCTTTACGAACTGGATGAATAGTTTTGCATTGAACGAACTAACTTGATATTATTGTTGTGTTTGCAGGCGTGCAAGTTGCTCTCGGAGTTGTGCCGCTTCCGCTTCAGCACTATCAGCACGGGAGGCTTCCCGATCCGCACGGGAGGCTTCTTGTTCTCGGGCAGCGGCTTCCCGATCCGCACGGGCAGCCTCTATCTCCGCAGCCGTTTGAAGCCATTTACCTGCAACAGGATCATAAATACCTAAACGCTCATCACGAACATGAAAATCTAAATTCAGAGAGGCAGCGTGCAAACCACCAACAGAATCCTCCGAAATCCGATCATACCTACCATCTACTAAGCTAAAACCCATCAGAGGAACAGGCAAATATAGCTGCTGTACATCAAAAAGAAAGTAATCTCGGATACCTAAAGACTCATACGTGTCCTTCTTAATGGTGAGATCTTTGTCATAAGTTTTTTCGCTCGCGAACTCCATCACGAACTCGGGCACCTTGTCCTCTTCCCACACTTTATACGTCGGACGATCCTTCTTATCCAAACCGAAAGAGATGAGAATATCGGGAGCAATAACTGCATCCGGTTCACCTTTGACATAATACATAAATATATCACCGGAAACATAGGCATCCGGTTTCGGTTGGAAATGCACTTCAAAGGTATCCAACGTCCGCGTCATCTCTTTTCTATGACGATCGCTTGCTGCCATCGGTTCACCATCCGTTTCAGGATAAAATATCCCGCCATCTGTAGGAACAACAGGGATATGGATTTCTTTACGAAACTCTTTTATGTTGGTTGACATCGGTGTTCTCTCCTCACATTGACATACTCACCGAGCTAAAGCTCTGGTGATTCTTAGGTTTTATATTGGAA
>CAZURU010000042.1:0-19932 GCA_964623585.1 uncultured bacterium | reverse complement strand
AACTTTAGGATTAACTATCACAAACCGTTTAACATTATTCCGTTTTTTATAGTCTCTGTCAAGTCTAAATTTCTATTGGGTGCGTAAAGTTAGTGTTACTATAATTGTCAATTTTGGGATTTCCTATGCTCCTAATAGTAGTAGGCACTCTCCGAATGCTGTCTCATCTGAAAACCTATGCTCTTAATAGTAGTAGGCACTCTCCTGAAGTTTCAATAATTAAACGGGTAATTTCTTGTTTGCATAATTGCAGGTACACCGCTCTGCTGGCGAGGCGGGGAATGCCTAAATGGCATTCATACCGTTGATTTCTTGATTTCTTCCTAACCTCGCCAAATTACCCAATATTTTCTTTAACTTCATTGCCTATAGTGAATAGTTCAGGCTAAAAAAGTAGGTCGGGTAGAGGAACGGAACCCGACATGAAACCACATACAATAAGCAAAGTCGGGTTTCGCTTCGTTCTACCCCATCTACAAGTTTAACTTGGACTGTCCACTGCGATCACGTAATGCTATGACCGTATAGTTCCTTTCTGTGAGATATTGCATATATTTCTCAAAATCATCAGGTTCAGTATGTACCCAAGGGTGTTCTAAATCTGGAACGCCATGAAATGTCAATACTGCTATTTTTCCATCTTCCGCTTGTTCAGGATCCCAAATAAAATCATCAAAATCCCAATTCGGGCCAGATGCACCAGTTGTCGGAACAAGAAATGGATGATGTGCAGATGGATCGTAAGCAGGACCGCGTCCGCCTTCAGAATCATATTCATATTCTGGATATACACCTCGACGCGCATACCGAAAACAATGGTTTGCAATTACTTCTACAGCAGTATCATTATTGCTATATCCAGGATTACACAGAGTTGTCGGTTTGCTTATTCCATATTCCTCACAACGCAAATCTATATGGTGCAAATCGTCTCTTAGGTCCTGTTCTGATTGTTGTGTGACATTTTTGTGATGACGGGTGTGTTTACCAATCTCAAAACCAGTATTATGCAGACCACGAATATCTTCCCAGGTCATATAGGTATTTTTATTCGTTAGGAAATTCAGTCCTTCTGTAATGTAAAAAGTTGCTCCAAAACCATACTTGATAAGCAGTGGCGCGATGTATGTTGCTTGGGACTTACAGCCATCATCAAATGTAAGCACAACAAACTTATCAGGTATAGAGTTCGGTCTAATCTGTTGCATCAATAAACTTCCTTTTTGCATAAGTTTTATGTTGATGATCAGAATTGAATATGCTAAATAGCGAAATAGTCGGAAATTTACTCTTTTGCTTTCGTGGTAAAACTGGGCTTATCAACTTCAGTTGAGTTGCCAGAGGCGTCTGTGACCGTTCCCATAACCGTATAGTCGGTTTCGTTACTGAGCGTTTGATTGGCATTACCGGTAAGGGTAATTGTATCACCATCAGTAGCAGATGTCCAACCGACATCGTTATCGCCCTGCATCAGTTTTAGTGTGCCTGTGACGGATTCATCAAATGTAACCGTAATTCCATCGGCAAACACTTTTTCAGGATCAAGGTCTTTAGCACCGTGTTCTGGGTCAGTACTTACGACTTCGGGTGGGGTTTTATCTGCTTCTATAACGGTATAAGTCAACGTCTCTTTGCCTTCACCACCATCCGGACCATTAGACCAAGTAATTTCAATGGAAAGCTCCCCAACAGTAAAATCTCCATCGGGCGGGTTGATAGTCCGAGTTGAACCAGATGTAGAGACTGTTCCAGCACTGACTGTTACATCACCTGGGTTTTTGTAAAATTTGATGGATATGGACTGGTTCGCTGGTATTGTTCCGCCAGAAGCGGGATCAGCACCTGTAAATACAGCGGTAACATCAGCATCGCCATCATCGTCGTCATCTTCAGTGTCTATTATCCGTTGCGAAACAAGGTTTTTGCCGAATCTATCAAGAACAACTGTCGATTCAATTTCACCATCCGTAGAATCTATAAACGCTATCTTGACTGGTCCAACGTCTTTTGCAAGCCAAATCGAGTAATCGTTGTATTCATCAACAACGTTTACATTGATACGAAAGCAACCTTGAAAAATGCCTGCAGGTGTGTTGACAGTTTCTTGTGCTACAACTTCTGCCTCACCTTGCTGTCCTTGCCACGTTGTCCCAACTTTAATGGGTGGACTGTAAATCAATTCGCCTTGCAGATCACCGAGTGTTTCGTGGAACAGTAAAAGGTCATTAGCTGTACGGGACAGAAATCCTTTATCATTTTCTTCTGTTATGGCAATAAATACAGGTTTTCCGTTAGATAATTTAGTTGTTCCTGTGATAGAGATAGATCCTGAGTTTTCAGGATATTCAGGATCAATAAATATCCAAGAGTTTCCGGTTTCAATCGGTAGGTAGCCGGTATTTAAAACTTCCGGATCGTCGTCAGCACCGCAACCGATTGTAAAACTGATTAGTACTGCAAGAATTGCAGTATAAATGATTGAATTGTTGGATAGTTTTATCATATTTTCCTCCAAATTGGATATGTTGAGACTATTTCTGTCTAATAAGGAATCGGTTCATCAGGCAACTTCTCATTTAATTCTTTAATCTGGTCGCGTAAATTTGCAGCGAGCTCAAAATCTAAATCAATTGCAGCTTTCTGCATCTGCCGAGTTAAATCCGTAATAGTAGATTCAATATCTTCAATTGTACTGGTCTCTTTGACAACCGGGATATCTTTAGCAGGTTCTTTAGTGAGATACTCTTCATTTGATTCAGAAATCAACTGTTCAATTGCTTTTTGTATTGTGACAGGTGTAATATTGTGTTCCTCATTGTAAATCAACTGTTTTTCACGTCGTCGTTGTGTCTCGGACATCGCAGCTGCCATCGCATCAGTGATGGTATCACCATAGAGTAAAACCTCCCCATCCACATTACGGGCTGCACGACCAGATGTCTGAACCAAAGACGTGACAGAGCGAAGGAAACCAGGACGATCCGCATCCAGAATCGCAACAAGTGAGACTTCCGGTAAATCAAGCCCCTCTCTTAACAGGTTAATACCGATAAGCACATCAAACTCACCTTCACGGAGCTGCCTAAGTATACGCGCGCGGTCAAACACATCAATTTCAGAATGCATATAGTTTGCACGAATGCCAGCTTCAATAAAATACTCGCTTAAATCCTCTGCCATCCGTTTAGTCAGAGTCGTAACAAGAACACGCTGCTTATTCTTAACCCGTTCGTTTATCTTACCTATCAGATGATCAATCTGACCACGAACCGGATGAACAGATATCTGAGGATCAATCAGACCTGTAGGACGAATTATCTGTTCAACGATCTGTCCACCTTCCTCCATCTCATACTTGCCAGGCGTAGCGGACACGTAGATGACCTGTTTCAGATAGGCTTGTACCTCCTCAAATTTAAGAGGCCTATTGTCTAATGCTGAAGGTAAACGGAAACCGTAGTCAACAAGCGTTGTTTTCCTCGCTCTATCACCGAGATACATACCCTTTAATTGCGGCAGAGTAACGTGTGATTCATCAATAAAGAGAAGAAAATCTTCAGGAAAGTAGTTTAAAAGACAGTAAGGGGGTTCCCCAGGTTGTAATCCAGATAGATGACGTGAATAATTTTCTATACCAGAACAGTAACCGACTTCGCGTAACATCTCCAAATCAAAACGGGTTCTCTGTTCAATGCGTTGCGCTTCTAACAACATGTTGTCTTTTTCGAATGTGGCAATCCGTTCATGCAGTTCAAGTTCAATGTTTATCAGAGCTTCCTCAAAAATATCGGCATCCGTCATAAAGTGTTTAGCGGGATAGATCTCAAGCGTTTCATATTTTCCTAAAATTTCACCGGTTGTCGTATCAATTTCACAAATCCTATCCACTTCATCACCGAATAATTCTATGCGATAGGCACTTTCGCTATAGGCTGGGAATACCTCAATCACATCACCTCTGACACGAAAAGTCCCTTGATAAAAATCGATGTCGTTCCTAACATATTGAATTTCAACTAAGGAACGTAAAAACTCATCACGGCGGACAATCTTTCCGACTGCTAAATCCACTTTCTGTCCTTCAAACTCTCGTGGAGAACCGAGACCGTATAAGCATGACACACTTGCAACAATGATAACATCACGTCGTGACATAAGTGAAGCTGTAGAAGCAAGCCGCATACGTGTTATTTCTTCATTTATACGCACATCCTTCTCAATGAAAGTATCAGTAGATGGGATGTATGCTTCCGGTTGATAATATGCATAATCGCTGACGAAATAATGCACGGCATTGTGCGGGAAAAACGTCTTAAACTCGTTGTAAAGTTGAGCAGAAAGCGTCTTATTGGGTGAGATAACAAGGGTCGGACGTTGTGCGTTTTCTATAATATTCGCCATCGTATAGGTCTTACCAGATCCTGTTACCCCTAAGAGGGTTTGTGCTCTGTCACCTCTGAGAATACCTTCAGTGAGTTTATCAATCGCTTGCGGTTGATCACCTTCAGGCGAGAAATCAGAGACTAACGCAAAAGCATTAGATGGTGCTTCAGGATCTACGTGTATAGGAGATATAGATGGACGTAAATCAATACTCTCTCTCATTGTCATCCTTAAGAGACGGCACTCAGAGAGTGCCTACTAATATTAAGAGCTTATGAAATCCCAAAATTGACATTTATAGTGACAAAAACCTTACACACCCATCTAATGTTTGTCACTTATTCTTGTAGGTGCTTGTCCCTGAATGAAAGGTTCGTTGCTGATGTTTTCCACTGGACTTTTCTCTTTATTCCTTAACAATCCTGTCGTTTTATCAATCTCCCAGAACTCAATTCCTTTCGGTACTTCAAAATCCTTATGAGGACCGCGTGCCCCTTCAGCAACGAAACGTGCCCAAATCGGTAGTGCTGCCCATGCCCCCTGCTGATTATAGTTACGTATACCTCTTTGCTGTCTGTCAAGACCCACCCAAACGCCTACAACCAAGTCGTTAGTATATCCGATGAACCAGGCATCAACGAAGTCATTTGTAGTACCTGTTTTACCAGCAACAGGACGTGTATTCTGTAGATTCAGATAATACGGTTTCCGTGTTGCACTAATACCTGTTCCAGATTTTATAACACTATGTAAGAAAGAGGTCATCTGATACGCAGTCTTTTCATCAATCACACGTGTTCTATCCTGTTGATAATTCTCATTTGGATAGATTATCCCACCTTCCTTATCCGTAATGTACTCTATGTATTTCGGTTCAACTTTGATACCACGGTTTGCAAATACGCCGTAAGCAGAAGTTAGTTCAAGCACTGTCATACCAAATGCCCCTAATATAAGTGCTGGCTTTTTAGGATCCATTTTAGTAGAAATTCCCATTCTTTTAGAAAGGTCTATAATTCTTACAACCCCTTCTCTATATCCTTCTGCGGTCACAGGTGTTTCCCAAGCAGCCTTTGCAGTGGCTACGTTGATTGATTTCTTTAGTATACTTCTAACAGTTACAGGTCCATAGAACTTTTCCTCTAAATAGTTAGTTGGTCTCCAACTTTGACCAGGCATGTGCTGAATCACCCACGGTTTGTCAACGATGATGGATGCAGGCGTGAGAAGGGCAGGTTCCTCCATTAAGGCTGAGAAGACTATCGGTTTAAATGCAGAACCGGGTTGACGTTTGGCATTCCCTAAAGCACGGTTTAAGAAATTGTAATTTCTCATTCTGCGAATGTATGGATTTACACCATCTATACGGTACTCGCGCCCCCCTACCATCGCTTTTACAGAACCTGTCTTTGGCTCAAAAGCAATGAGTGCAGCTTGTAGATACATTGACTGCGGATCTATACCTTCTGGATTGTCCTTATTCTTATCGTAGTCTGGGAGGTGCTTCCCATATCTCACATCCAAGTAACGCAGATGTTCTGCAACAGTTTGCATCGCCAAGGATTGCATGGACATATCAATCGTTGTATAAACCTTTAAACCCTCATTATATAAGCTGTTCTTTAATTCTGATATGTCTTCAAGTTCGTTTCTTAAATGATCAATAAAATGTCCAGCAGTGTTCCGTTTCTGTCGGACCGATATCTGATTCTGATTTACTACTGCTATAGGCTGCTTCCTACTTTCTCGATATTCTTTTGGTAGAATGAAACCTTGGTGGTTCATTGACATGAGAACAACATCACGACGTTTCTTAGCATTCTTGGGATTCTTGACCGGAGAATACTGTGTCGTTCCTTTAGGAATACCTGCAAGTAACGCACATTCATGGAACTCAAGATCCGATACCTCTTTACCAAAATAAGCCATCGCTGCCTTCTGCACGCCATAGAGCTGTTGACCATTGAATCTGCCAAAGTCAATATAGTTTAGATAGGCTTCCAGAATCTGGGATTTTGACAACTGACGTTCTATCCTGAAGGAAAGTAAAACTTCACGCGCTTTTCTGGCAATTGTCCGCTCCTTACCAAGATATACATTCCGTGTTAACTGCTGAGTTAATGTACTCGTGGCTCCTAATCTATCGCTCTTCGTTACAGTATCCTTAATCGCACCAACTAATCGCACAATGTCTATACCAGAATGCTGATAAAATCGTCTGTCCTCAATCGCAATGAATGCATCAACAAGCTTCCGCGGCATGTCAGTCAGTGGAATAATTTTTCGCGTTGTTCCTTCGTCATCACCAGAGAACTCAGCAATCAGTTCCGGTTCAAGATAGAAGTTTCTTAGATCATTCCCTGTCTCATCGTGTATATATAGGACTTTTCCATTCTTAATCGTTAATTTAACCCGTTGTGCCCCCGTGTTTTCCTCCAAATAAGGATATTTAAATGTCCTTGTGAACACATCAATGGATCCATTCCGTTTCCCTATTTCACCACTCAATTTCACATGAAACTCACCTTGAGAGTTTACTCCTTTCGTAGGGAGTGAAACCTCTTCATATTCTAAACGCTGCAACTTATCTATCAGAAAAACTGCTGAATTAGTCCTCTGAACTTCACAGATAGTGGAATAGACTTCAAGATGCTGCCGCCATGTCTGTTTGTCTTCCTTATACTCTAATCTATTGAGGTCAAGTACTGCAATGTCTTGCCAACATCCAATTGTAAAACCACCGACGACGCCAATACAGAAACAGGCGATAAAGAATATCAGCAATAATCCTGACATGACGATTGTAAGAAGTGATTGTAAAATGTTGTTTAAAATCCGACGCATACTTCCTCCATCAAGCAGAAAATCCATCTATACCTGAAGATTAAATAATTAATTCGGCACTCGCCTGCTGGCGAGGTTTCCTAACCTCGCCAAATTACCTAAAGTATTACTTTAACTTCATCAATAATCAATCAACCTGACAGTCCGCTCATGAACAGTCCCGTTCTTATCTCTATGGTGTGCGATCTAATTCTGCTTTTCTCACTCTTTTTATGGTACATCCAATTGCACGAGTCTTTCTCTGTTTAACCGGAATAGATTCGTCTCCTAAAATCAAATTTAACACGTTTTGTAAATAATGCTCTTCGGGGGTGCGCCGACTATCATCTATACCACCCCTATAACGCAAAATCTTCTTATCATCAATGCAGAATACTTCAGGTGTCCTACGGGCTTGGAAATAGTCTGCAATCTTGTTCTCCGGATCCAACAGAATTGGCAAACTGACGTTGGTAAAACCGTGTTTTTCACTATACTTCTTTATAGCTTCAAACGTTTCGTGTTTATTCGAATGGATACCTACAAATTGAATCTCTTTTTCCTTGAAATCATTGATGAGTTTGGTAATTCGATCTACATAATCATCTACGACAGGACATTCCGTTGCAAGGAAAATAAGGACAACCGCCTTTTTCTTATCAAGGAGCTTCTTTAATGTATACGGTTTTTTCTCAATACTATCTAACCGAATCTCTTTGACGATTTCATCAACCTTTACAGACTCCTCTTTTTCATTATCAGCGGACAAGACACAGACAGATACTACCAGAACAAAAAAAATCATAAAGTACTTTCTCACGTTAATATCTCCACTAAATTAAAACGTCCAGATTCTACAATTCGTTTAAAATTGTGAACTTGAGTATGTTCAATGTCTAATTTCTGATAGGACTTACGCACTCCTCCGGTAGATGCGGTTTCCTAACCGCATCTGAATTAAAACGTTGAAAGAAAATCTGTTAATTCATGCAAATGGGTTAACTGTATATCAACAACTGAAAGATCCAGGCATTCTTTAGGTTGATTTCCGACCATCCACGCTGTCCACATACCTACTCTTTTCGCTCCAACCATATCTGCCGTGTAACTATCACCTACATAGATAGCTTCCTCTGGATTAACACCTAATTCTGACAAAGCCGCTTCAAAAATGCTCGGATCAGGTTTTATCTTTCCAAACACTGTTGAGTCTATAATTACTTCAAACAGCGGAGTGAGATCATACTCATCACACCAACCGCGGGTGTTACCAAAGTTATTGCTAATTACACCAAGTTTATAGTCATTACGTAGTTTTTTCAACCACTCGCGGTTTTTTGATAGATGATCAGACGCGCCTTGGTAGAACCACTCGACATATTCATCTTTTAGTTGCTGAGTTAAATTCAACCTATTAAAAATACCTGTCGCAATTGCATCAACAGTTTCACGTAGACTGTAATTTGCAGCCTTAACATTTGTCGCAACCAAACCTACAGGTAACATTGACCCATCTTGATATGATACCTCATCAGGTGATTTTTCAAAAGCAAATTCCAATATCGTTTCTCTATCCGCAACATCAAACGCTTCACGTGTTATTTCTGGACGGTGTCTATGAATGAATTGATATGTCCTTTCAAGCCAGTGTATACCATTACCATCTAAAGTACCACCGAAATCAAAAACCAATGCTTGAATCATTTAGTTTGTATCCTCAGTTAATGTTATGCTGTTTTACTGTTTAGACTTTCACTGTTTAATTTCTCTAATGTGACATCTAATACGTGTGATGATTCTATCTCTTTCATACACAGATAGGGTATATCATTATACATACAAGTCCGTTTGTAACAAGGTCTACAAGGCACAGGTCTCTCAATAAGTGTGTGACCCTCTCCATAAGGTTGATGCCGCATAGGATCGGTCGGACCAAAGAGGGCAACACACGGAGTGCCTACCGCTGCTGCAATATGCATAGGTCCACTATCACACGTCAAACATAATGCACACAATTCCAATAAGGCACCAAGTTCAAGTAAATTTGTCTTACCAACAAGATTAATGGTAGAATCAATTTGAGGTAATTGATCAGCTAAGTCCTGTTCTGAAACTGATCCCGTAATTACGATTTTTGTATCACTAACAGCAGCAATAAGCCCCTTAATTACTGTTTCAAATCTCTCAATATCCCACCGTTTTGATTGCCAAGTAGTGCCAATATTAACTGCAATTATTCTATCCTTCCTATTTTTCAAAGATACACCATAGCTCCACAAAAGTTTCTTAACGCTTTTCCGCTCAGTTTCTGTATGCCAAAATTCTAACCCCCCTTCACGTTCTTCTTTTACACGATCTCTTATTAAAGGTCTATCTCTGTCAAATCCATTGTTATCATCAAGCAGACTAATCACACTGAGATAACGTTGGACTTCATGAATATCTGTATTGGCAGGGCAAGCAGCAGAAAAAAGAAGACCACGTCCTTTATAATTTGAACCAATTCTGAATGGAACACGTGCAAAAAATGGCAGCAATGCATTACGGAATGACGTAGGATGCAAAACAACAGCAATATCAAAATGACGATCTCTTATAATCTTCGTCAACTCAATAAATGATGAAAAGAAACCGTACTGTTTCTTATCAACAAGGCAACTATCAATATACGGATTACTATCCATCAAGTCTACAACTTGTGATCGTAACAGAAAAGTTAAGTGAGAACCAGGAAAACGTTCTTTCAACGCACGTAATGCTGGCGTCAACAGAACCATATCTCCAATCCATGCACCTGTATGACACACCAATATTCTTTGCATCAGAAATAAAAGGGGTTTGACCAAGCCTTCTTACCAACCTCATCTGTTACTTCAACTCTTACATATTTTGTACTGTCAGGAACTGAGAAGGTTGCTTCAGTGATTAACCCACCATTCTGTGGTATTATACGACGACCTCGACTGCATTCCGATTTAAATACAATGGATTGCGCTGCATCACACTTAACAGTCATCTGTCTGTCTACAATAGTGATATCCTCAATGTCTGGTCCAATAGTTGAATAAAAATCCCCGGTTCGAAGTGCTGTCATGATGCTTTCAATTGTTAATTCCTCAGCTTTCACATTAATCCATCCGTGAAAACAATCGTGTTCTATACCGTGAGCATCATCCGAGGCAATTCCGTAAACTGGTCCACATCTATCCAACATATCATCCCAGGCTTGTTCAGAAAAGCCTTTGCCGTTACCCATACAAGTATCATTATACACTTCAACAGCAAAATACCCTCGTAATGGTAGATAGTCAATGATTGTATGACCACACCAATACGGATGACAGATAACCGCTTCACCACCTTGGATCTTTATTTCTTCAATCACTGTGTTCGGATGCAACTTAGCACAGTTTATCGCTTCATGAATATTAATTGCAACTATATGATAGACAGGACCACCATAAGGGTTAGCGGGATGTACTTCACTTCCTGAAATCGCAAGAAAGTCCTCAGTAGAGTTAGCAGACACATCATTAACTTTCCTGTGGTCAGTTAAAACCAGAAAGTCATAGCCTTCATCACGATAGGCACCAAATCTGTCAGCGATAGAAAGTCTACCGTCAGATTCTGTACTATGACTATGTGTATTTCCTCTATACCACTTACCGGGTTTTTGGAAAGGATTATTGTTCAACATGTTTTACTCCTTGTTGTTGGTTATAGACAGTAAATAAGCATCGGTCTGAGATGTATATAAACATTCAGTTACAGCATCAAACATTGTATTACGCAATTTTACCATATTCAGCAGTATGATGTCAATTTGAATGGACACAATTCAAATATCTATCGTTTGATAACAATTTCATCTTGACGTTAACAAGGCAAAGTGTTATACTAAATCTATTAACTGAAAATTATTGTAAAAAATGGAGGGGTCGTTAAACATGAAACGTTCAACATTGTGCTTTATTCTATTATTTCTGTTCTTACACATTACACCGTTCACTTATGCTCAGAAGGATTGGGTGAAAATTAGCGAATCTGAATGGCAATCAGACTTTACAGATGTTTTTTTCGTTGATGATATGCACGGATGGATCGTCGGAAGCAACTCCGCGATTCTAAACACAACTAATGGTGGAAAAACCTGGCAACCGCAACCGAACCGTCCATTACCCTTTATCATAGAGTTTAATAAAGTCCACTTCATCAATCCAAAAATCGGATGGATCGTCGGTGAAAACGGCACCGTACTGAAATCTACAGATGGTGGAAACTCGTGGAACAAGTTAGTTACAGATACACGCGTGGCTCTATCAGGTGTCTCATTCGTTGATGAAAAGAACGGATGGGCATGCGGCGACGGTGGTTTTATAATGCATACAAACAATGGCGGAATCTCATGGGAACAACAAGATATAGAAACCAATTCTCAAATTGAGAGTGTTCATTTCGTTAACACTAAAGTCGGCTGGGCTGCCGGCGGCGGAGGCACTATACTTCACACAACCGATGGGGGAGTAAACTGGGGATTCCAATCCAGCGCAACTGTCAACACACTTGACGCTATTTCAATGCTTAACGATAAAATCGGGTGGTCTGTCGGTGCTGGCGGCGCAGTCGTTTCAACTGTAGATGGAAAAAATTGGCAGGTTCAACAGAGCAATGTGCCACACTCTAACGGAATGCCTGAACCTATATGGGATGTTCACTTCGCAAATCCAAGTTTCGGATTAGCCGCAGTAGAATTCGGCGTAATCCTCAGGACAAACGATGGTGGAATTACATGGACACCCATTAAACAACGGCCCGTCGCTGCACGACTTCAAGGTGTCCACATGATTAGTCCAACTGAAGCATGGATCGTTGGTGTTAAATCTACAATTCTACATACAACAGATGGGGGTAACACTTGGGAAATCGTCTCAAGCGCAAATGAACTCAGAGCAGCTTATTTTCACAACGACAAACTCGGTTGGACAGTAGGATTGGCTGGAGCTGTCATGCACACTACTGATGGCGGAAATACATGGACACCTCAAAATAGCGGTGATGTTTTTGAACTCTTCGGCATCGGTTTTGTTGATGAAATAAAGGGATATATCGTAGGTAGCAATGCTGCTCTGCTTGAAACATTAGATGGTGGAAATACATGGAAGAGCGTTAGCGACCCCGGCGATGAAGGACACGGTAAAGCTGCACGTATAAAATTCGACGGTCCAAACAGTTGGAAAAGTGCTATGGGATGCTACGCTATGAGCTTTCCAAGTTCAACACACGCTTGGGCAGTAGGGGAAACTGGAAAAGTCATGAAAACTGAAAACAGCGGAGAAACATGGACCGGTGTGGATATAGACATTAACTTCACTGGCGCAGGTTTCAACAATCTTTACGGTGTACATTTTCTAAATGAAAATATAGGTTGGATCGTTGGATCAGCTGGAACTATTGCAAAAACTGAAGACGGAGGCAAAACTTGGAGTATCCAGATGGGGTACGCAGAACTGCAAGACGTGTACGCAATCTCACCAAGCAAAGTATGGGCAACAGGGCACCAAGGCACAATTATGCATTCACAAGATGGCGGAGAAAACTGGAACGAGCAAACAGTTCCAACTGATGAAAACCTTAATGCAATCTTATTCGTAAATGAAAAAGATGGATGGGCTGCAGGTGATAACGGGTTAATCTTGAAAACCTCTGATGCAGGTGTTACCTGGCTAAAACATAGCTCACCGACGATAAACAATCTTAGAGAAATTGTCAAAACACCCAACGGAACATTGTGTATTATCGGGGACGCAACGACCATCCTTCGTTATTAATCTTCATGTTCGGAGGAAATTATACAAATGAATATTGAAAGGTTCCATTGCATTTATTGCCTTGGAACCCCTTTTTTACTATTGCCTTTATTGGTACTATTTACACCATTGATATCACTAACTTTGTCTGTTCATGCAAATGAAACGAAAGTCCTAAATCTTGAGCAAAGCTTAGCAACCGCAAAGGAGAACAACCTGGCAATTCAAGCCGCATTGGAGAATTTAAAAGCTGCTGAAGCACAGATCACTGCATCCCGCGCAACAATGCTACCACGTCTGACAGCGAATGGAAATTATACATACTTTAAAGATGTACAAAAGTCGGTCATTCAGGCTGAAGGCGGGTTCGAGTTTCCTGTCCCCGGAGAGGATATGAATGAAATGCAATCTTCAAACCCAGATAATGAAGCAGAGCTGATTGAACTGGAGTTTGGCGCACAACACAATATACAAGGAACAGTCAGCTTGACACAACCCATATTTGCATGGAGACGACACTATAACACTTACAAAGCAGCCAAAATTGGATATCAAGCAGCACAAGAGGATGTAAATACTGCATATCAAAAACTACGCGTTGATGTCTTCAATGCATTCTATGCAGTTCTCATCACACAAGAATTCGTTAAGGTTGCTGAACAGAGTCTTGAACTTGTTGAAAAACAACTTAACATCGCACAGACGGCTTTTGCAGCAGGTACGGCAACTAATTTTGATGTACTCCGAGCAAAAGTTCAACTGGCAAATGCTAAATCACAACTCATTCGTGCAAAAAACAGCGTAAAGAATGCTAAAAACATATACAAAACTACACTGAATTTACCGCTTGCTCAAGAAATTTCAGTTCAAGGAACTTTTGAAGTAAAGGATGATAACTTACAACTTGATGATCTAATTGACATCGCACTTGAAAAACGACCTGAAGTCAGAAAGGCTTTACTTAATGAAGAAATTGGAGAGAAACAGATAAGTATAGCAAAAACAAGAAGACTTCCCGATCTCGCTTTCTTCTCAAATTATCAGATTTCTCACAATGAGAGACTAACCCAAATGAATCGTATTTGGAGTTTAGGACTTCAAATCAATGTGCCAATTTTTGATGGGTTTGCAACAAAGGCAGCCATTGAACAGAGTGAGTCAATACTGAAGCAGTCGCAATTAGGAACAGCACAAGTAAAGACTGGTATTGAATCTGAAGTAAGGAAAGCATTTCTCGACCTACATGAAGCGAGATCATTGATTGATACACAACGTGAGACGGTAAGTCAAGCTGAGGAAACCGTCAGGATTGCTACACTGCAATTCGAAAACGGAATGATTACGACAGTCGAAATGACAGACGCACAACTTGCACTCATGCAGTCAAAAGTCAACCGACTTCAAGCATACCACGATTATGTGATCGGTTTAGTCCGACTTGAAAAAGCAATTGGAGAGCGTATTGAATAGCACAAGGCTCATAATAACAAAAATACAACTTTTTAGAATAATATCTACTGAAGGAGTTTAGTAAAATTGAAGAGATTTTGGATAAGTATAACTATCATCGCAATTATTGCCGTAATCATACTATTTCGTGTAATGAAACCTGAACAAACAGAAACAATCCCTGAAGAGGTCAATACTGCATCAAAACCTGTTGAAATCGTTAAAGCAAAACGGGATGAGATCTCGGCAGAGCTTAAGCTATCTGGCACAATTGAAGCCAACTCACGGGTTAATATAATACCTAAAACCTCTGGTAGAATCATCTCAATTTCCGTTTCTGAGGGTGAGCGTGTAGAAAAAGGTGATATCCTCGCTGTTGTTGAACATGCGGAATTAGACCTCGCAGTTCAACAAGCACAAGCAACACTGGAAGCAGCAGAAATAGGATACTTGCAAGCAAAACAACTCGCTAAGGTAAGGGTTCTCTCACAGGTGGCACAAGCAAAGGCACAGTTAGATGCTGCTGAAGCGTCACTACAACAAGTAAAAGAACTTGCAGAATTCCGCACTGTCACACAGATTGAACAGGCGAAAGCAGGATTAACATCGCTTGAGGCGAATCTTGAAAAAATAAAAACGGGCGCAAGGGATGAAGATAGACGACAAGCGAAAGCTGCTTTAAATCAAGCTGAAGCAAACCTTGCAAATGCTAAAAACAATTACGTTCGATCAGAACACCTTTTCAAAAATGGGGCTATTAGTCAACAATCATTGGATAATACCAAAACGCAGTTAGATGTCGTAACGGCTCAACATAAAATTGCTTCAGAGCAGCTGCAACTGATTGAGAACGGCTCCCGTGAAGAAGATATTCTGGCGATGCAAGCACAAGTTGAACAAGCAAGTGCCGCACTTAAACTTGCAGAATTACAAGCACAAACAAAAACCTGGGAAAAAGATATCGCATTCGCCGCATCACAAGTTGATACAGCAAAAGCTGGACTTACGTCCGCACAAGCTTTACAAAATGCAAAAAGTTGGGAAGCTGAAATAGTAACAGCAAATACCGCTAAAAAACAAGCAGGTATTGCGCTTAAACTTGCACAGAAAAAACTTAAAGATGCTACAATCATAACACCTATTGATGGAATCGTTTCTCAAAGACACTTAGATTTGGGAGGAATGGCTGTACCAACTGCACCTCTGTTTGAGATAGTAGATACTGAAATAGTAAACGCAAAAGTTGATGTTATTGAGTCACAATTAAGTCAGATATCCATTGAACAGCAAACGGAGATTGTCGTTGAAGGAATCAACAAACCCATAACGGGTACAATATCCTATATCAGTCCAACATTACAACCGATGCAGCGGACAGCAGCTGTTGAAATCAGAATTGATAATGCTGAAGGACTCCTGAAACCCGGTATGTTTGCAAAGGTTAATATTCCTGTCAAAGTTCATGCTGATGCCATTCTCGTCCCGCGTGTGTCATTGATTGAAGATGGAACAACGAAAAAACAGAATGTCTTCGTCGTAGAAGCTGGCAAGAGTCAACGAAAACCTGTAGAAGTTGGACTCGTTCAGAATGGATTAGTTGAGATAGTGAATGGATTAGATGAGGGAGAATCTGTGGTCATCGCTGGACAACATTCCCTTAAAGTAGGAGAAAGTGTCACAGTTGTCAATCCTTGAATGAACGGGTAGTGTTCACCACTGCGTTATCAACTCATACTACACACACTATCACTGAAGAAATAGGATTAACAATGAAGGTTGAACAGCTGCACGGTCCTTCAACTGAAGGTAGAATGACTGTATGGACTCATCAACAATACACCTTGAAAATAGAAACAGGAAACGGGATTTCGGTGTTACATGGCGCGCAATTCTCATCGCAATACTGTTGATACCCCCTAATGTCTTTTGGGTAATAGAGGTCGAGTGTGTCTGGCATTCAGGACATCCTACCACCATCTCGCTCTTCTGGAATGTTGTCCTAAATATATTCTTCCTCATCCTATTCAACCTAATCCTAAAACGTTACGCTCCAAAATCTGCATTGACCCAAGGTGAAATGATCACTATCTACGCAATGTTATCTATTGCCTCCGGATTAGCAGGACATGATGCCTTGGCACTGACGATACCAGCACTCCCCCATGCCTTCTGGTTCGCAACAATAGAAAACGATTGGGCGGGAACATTTCATAGTTATATCCCACAACATCTCGTCGTTGCAGATAGAGACTTAATAAGAGGATTCTATGAAGGAGACACGCCATTCTACAACGCTGAAATAGGTGGCGCATGGATTATGCCAACACTATGGTGGACATCCTTCATACTCGCTCTGGGAGCAATCATGATCTGTCTGAACGTAATCATTCGCAAGCAATGGACAGAAAATGAAAAACTGGCATATCCAATCATACAACTACCGATGGCTATTACTGAGGGCGGCGGAAGGGCACAACTCTTCAAAAACAGACTACTATGGTACGGATTCATTATCGCTGCTTTAGCAAATATCTGGCACGGACTTGCACACTTCTTCCCCATCCTACCAGATTTCAGCGTCCGACACAACGCACGAAACTGGGGGGCTTTCTTCACTGAAAAACCGTGGAACGCTGTCGGAAATATACCCGTACCCTTATATCCGTTTGTTATCGGTATAGGATTCCTGCTACCGCTCGATTTATCATTTTCCTTATGGTTCTTCTACCTTTTTGAGAAAATACAACGAGTCTTCGGAAGTGCAGTAGGTATTCCTACACCATTTCCTTATGGAAGCGAACAATCTATCGGTGGATGGATGGCAATCTTCGTCATCGCTATACTTGTTACACGTAGACATATCGTCAAGGTGGGACGAACGATACTAGGATTATCAGACGGAATCGATGATTCTGCTGAACCGATACGATATCGGTCAGCGTTTCTCATCATAATTGGCGCAAGCCTATTTATCATCTGGTTCTGTCTTAAAGCTGGAATGACACTCCCGATTATACTTCCCTTCTTTGCATTCTTTTATGCAATCTCTATCGGAATTACGCGGGTACGGGCAGAACTCGGACCACCGGCACACGAAATGGCTGGGATGTGTAATGCTCAGCAATTTTTAGTGAATATTTTAGGCACGAGACGCATCGGACCTAATAACCTTACTGTTTTTCCATATTTTTGGTTCTTTAGTGGACGCGGTTATCGGGAACACATCATGCCACATCAACTTGAAGCCTTCAAAATGGCGGAACGCGCTAACATAAACACAAAAAGACTCGTGTTAGCAATGCTAATTGCAGTAATTGTTGGATCACTATCAGCATTCTGGGCAACGTTTAGCGAGTTGTATCGCCTTGGTGGGGCAGTCACGGGTGCAGGAGGTGGAATTGGTCCTTCAGTAGGACATATCGGTCAGTTCAATTGGTTATCTGGGTTATTCACTTTTCCCCGCGATCCGAATGTACCTGCGATGAGTTTCATGGCAGGCGGAATGGGATTTACTTTCCTACTTATGTTTATGCGGATGCGGTTCATCTGGTGGCCCCTACATCCAGCAGGTTATCCGATCTCTATGACCTTTGGCGTCGGGTATTTCTGGAGCTGTCTCGTTATTAGTACATTTCTAAAGTGGATCGCTCTACGATTTGGGGGTCCAAAAACATATAGAAGAATGATCTTCTTCTTCTTTGGCGTAATACTCGGTGAATACTGTGTAGGGGCGTTCTGGAGCGTTCTCAGCGTCATCATCAGAGCACCCATATACGACTTTGCACCAGGATAAAAAATATGAAAAATTCAGTATATACTATCGTAATCATCACACTCATCCTTACTGTCACTTTGCAATCTCAAGCTGCTGATGAAGGGGCACACGTCGCAGAATTCCTCAGTCATGGTGTCGGGGCAAGAGCTCTAGGCATGGGAAGCGCATTCGTAGCAATCGCAAATGATGCTACAGCAACTTATTGGAACCCCGCAGGATTAGCAAAGATAAACAAAAACGGATTTTCAACCATGTACTCCGACACTTTTAGAACAGGTGAAGGGAGTTTCCTTAGTCAAGGGTTAGTTAGCTACAATTTCGTCAATTATATACACCAAATTCAAGGAATCGGAAGCCTCGGTCTCAGTTGGATTCGGCAAGGAATCGATGATATACCACGAACAACTTTTATTGACTTGGATAACAATGGAATGTTGGGTGATTTTCATGACCTAAATGGCAACGGTATTAAAGACGAAGGGGAACACTATATTGATAAACCTACAGTCGCAGAATACTTCTCCAATTCAGACAACGCATTGCTAATATCTTATGCACGCGAAATACATTCACTGATTTCAATCGGTGGAAACATTAAACTCATCAGTCAATCTATTTATGAAAACAGCGGAAGAGGATTCGGGATAGACATCGGATGCCTATTGACACCCTATAAAGGGTTTCAAATCGGTGCACTTCTACTCGACGCAACCGGCACACAGATCCGTTGGGATACGACTGATAGACCAACCTTTACACGTGGAAGAAGGTTCAGATGTGGGGCAGCATATCAATTCACATTTCCCAGCTTCGGGAAGGGGTCTGTTGATATAGACTTTGAAACTGACCAAACGGATTTAGAGGAGGGAACAGATTCAAATGCAGGTGTACTCATCAGGACAGGTGCTGAATACCTGCTGTTTGACATACTCGCATTGCGTTGCGGATGGAACGGACACGGATTCGCAGCTGGAACCGGTCTGCAATTGAAACTTAGTTCAATCACATTTTTTGTAGATTACGCATTTAATACACACACCCTCGGGGCATCACAAAGGATTTCTGTTTCGGGGCAGTTTTAATTTTGGGATTTACTATGCTCTTAATAGTAGGAGGCACACTCCGAGTGCCGTCTCTTTCCGAGTGCCGTCTCTCTTAATGTGCTACGAAAACATGCACAATCTAACAGAATGTCTATTTTTGGCGAAGGTATTGGGGTAGGTGTTAAGAAAGTTGAGGGGTATCTATAACTTTATGCACAATCAGCTGTAATTCGTGAACGATCGTCGTTAAGTTATTAATGTCATTACTCTGGTTTTTGATTGCTGAGGTATTCAATTCTATTTGCTGAGCATTGGCTTCTACTATTGTGCGGAGTTTGTCTATATCAATAAAAACCCGATCAAATCCATTGTCAAATTTATCGTTAAGGTTGTCAAATTTATCGTTAAGGTTATCATATTTGCCGTTCAGGTTGTCAAACTGAGCGGGGCAAGTTTCAGACTCAATGGCAAGTTTGGAACTCAGGTTTTGTATTTCATTCGTGAGACGCGCAAAGTCGTTTTTTGTCGCTTCTGAAGCGTTGTCAATTTTTAAATTCATATTGGCGAATGTTAAATTCATATTGTCGAATTTTGAATTTATATTGGCGATCTCGTTTATGAGACGCGTGTATTCATTCGCTTGTGCATCTGA
>CAZURU010000041.1:4062-20064 GCA_964623585.1 uncultured bacterium | reverse complement strand
TCTAGTAAGTATAACATAGGTTAGCAAAATTTGAAACTAAATCATTATAATGTCTATTTATGAGATACGCTCTATAAATTCTAAACCAAATAGGAGTTTACAATGCTTAGGAAACATTTTTTATTAATTGCTTCAATATGTTTAATTTCCCTATTGTTTATGAGTCCGTTGGTCACCGGCTTTTGGGCTAGGTATTTTGCAACGATAAACAGCGTTTATGATATACAAGATGGGAAATTAAAACGTTTAGCCTATAAAACATCTGTGGTAATTACTCCGACAGATGGTGTTGGGAACTTTATAATTCAAGAGAACACAGCCTTTAATTATTTTGATGAAAATGGGACATATATTAAAACTATATATTTCAAAGGTCAGACCGATTTTTTCCGCTTTGTGCACGGTGAATTACAACATTCGCAGACACAAAGTGCGATGAGGACCGAAGATACACTAAGAAATTCTGATAATTTATACACGGATTCTGAAGCCGTAGTAAGGAATTATTGATTTGTTAGGATATCTCTTTAGCAATTAACACCCGTGTAACTTTTAGATTTGTGAAACCGGTGTTTGTATTCAGTCATTGTTATGGGCAGGCGTCCGTGCCTGCCCTTTCTTTTTTCACCCAGGAAAACTCATACCATTTGTTCTTTATAATACATTTCAATTAATTTTTCTCTCATTACCGACTGTTTAGAGATGAAGCGGGGAACGGCACAATCTAACAGAATGTGCTACAGTAAAGAGGCATTTTTCATTGGACGACTGTCTCTTATTGTAAAACGGGGTTTCTGTGCCCAGCATTTGTAGGGAGATTGAAAGATAGCGGGGCACAGAGACCCTGCTCTACAATGGTTTATGAGGAACTTGTGCAAAACTGGACACCCCTGGTTTTACGTTGCTATTTGAGAAAGAATGAAGTATAATGTATCTGCTGGCAGTTTATTAACACGGGCTGAAATATGAAAAGATCGTCAATAGAGAATGAACACACAATAGAAATACAATACTACCGATCCCACAACGGAAAACAACCTTTCACGAAATGGTTCGCGGGCATCCAAGATAAAAATACACAGAACAGAATTGACAAGAGACTTGAACGGCTTGAAAATGGTAATTTTGGTGATTGACAATCTGTCGGGGGAGGTGTCTTTGAACTGCGTCTGCACTTTGGACCAGGATATCGCAACTATTTTGATCAAATTGAAGACACACACGTTCTTCTGCTTTGTGGTGGGACAAGGCATCACAAGCAAGAGATATAGAACTTGCAAGAACCTATTGGAGAGAATATAAGGAGATACACAGATGAGAGAAATGGGAAACTGGCGCGAATACCAAATTGAAAGACTTGCTAAAGACCGTGAAGCAGCAATTGACTATCTCCAATTGACATTAGAGGAGTACCAAGTCGACGGTGATCTTCCTTTTTTTCTAAAGGGACTTCGGACCTTTATAGAATCACAAGGCGGAGTTACTGAACTTTCTAAACGAACCGGTATTGATAGCAATATCCTCTCAGATATCTTTAATGGCCCGTAGTGTTCCTACACGAATTCCACGATGTCTTGGAACTATTACCGTGCAAATTTCACCACCATTTTCACGAACGAACTTTACATGACTACCGCGTTGGTGTTTGATCGAAAAGCCTGCTCTTTCAAGTTTTCGTTTAATCTTACGATAGGGTAGTGGTTTCATTAGAATTTATCTTCGCCTCGAATTTTCGTAGTTTTGGCATTATAGTGGGACGAGGATCTTCAAAATACAGTTCTAATGCTTCTCTAAGGTTGTTGATTGCTTCGTCTTCGCTTTTTCCCTGGCTTGCTACATCTACTTCTAAACACTGTGCAACAAACCACTTGTCTTCAAGTGTAATACTTGCCGTAAAGGTTTGAGTTTTCATATTAATCTCCTATTGTGGTTACATTTGTCGTGTTAATTTAAAACATTAACCCTAGACTGAATCTGTGTGCCTGCTGAAGATTTCCAAAATCGGCGAATGCGTAATCAAGAGATACCATCGTCTGCTTGAACCTTAGATGTGTACCGAAACCGAGGGTAATGCCTTCCTCATCATCAAGTCGATCAGGACCTAAACGGAGTTTGTACCCTGCGCGAATTGCTGCCATTTTTCTATACCAGTATTCAAGTCCTAAGTTTAATCGTTCGCTATTGTCATTCGGATGGTTTCCATCAACCGCGATGGTCAACAGGTTCGTTTCATTATCAATCAGATCATAAGCGATGCCGATCCTGAAATTAGTTGGGAGTGGGTATTCTATGGTTGCTAATTCTGCTTTCCGTGATGGATTAGTTGTATCTGGGAAAGGGCGATAATCGGCGTTGCGTTCATCTCCGGCTTCTTCTGCACCAGTTTGAAGGTCAGGTCCGCTGAAACGCATCTCAGGACCGAAGTTTGAAAAAGACATACCGATCCGTAGGCTGCGCCATCCTGTATGATATAAAGTGCCGACATCAATTGCAACACCGTTCGCGCTTTCACGATGAATCTGTTGGTGAATGTATTTCGTATTGATACCGATAGAGAGTCTGGCACCAGATTCTTCGTGATAGAGTTGTCTGGCATAAGCTAAGGATACAGCGGTGTCCCAGGCTGAATACCAAAGTCCGGTTCCATCAGGTTGTGCGAGTGTTGTTATTTCCGTGTCGGGCACGTTGAGAAATGTGATGCTGGTTCCCAAAGTGCCGACATGTTCTATAGGTATAGCACCCGCGAGATAGTTGTAGCGGGTATCTGCAAGCCAGATCGTATGTGTATCAGAAAAACTTAGTTTTTCGAGTTGACTTAATCCTGCGGGGTTCCAATAGATGGTGGTAACATCATTTGCGATTGCACTAAACGCGCCTCCTAAACTATCTACCCGTGCACCTGGACCGATCTTCAGAAACTGTGCCCCTGCCGTTCCTACATTAGTGGTTGCATGACTCGGTATATTAACAAAAACTATAATTGTCGTTAGAACCAATATAAGCATCAGTGGTGAACGACCTCCTACGTTCCTGGCAAGCAGGTTAAATCTACCCATTCTGTTATTATGCTGGTTGTCCGTAGGATGTCTATAGATATTAGTGTTGTGCATGAGTTTCTCCTAAATGTGTAGGATACGTTTCATATTAGGACCTATTTTGTGTTATCGTATAATGGCAAACCTTCCGATCTTATTTCCGATGACATTTTTATTATCGCCTTGCATTTCAACAGCTTCAACATGGTAGATATAAACCCCACTTGCCAGAGCTTGATCGTAACGATTGAGGAGGTTATACTCAGCAGTGCCTCCTTTGTTCCCCTGAGCTAAACGTTGGTCTGCATTGAATTCATTGCTACTTACGTGGTCTATTTTCTTAACCAATTGACCTGCCAACGTATAGATACGTATTGTGCATCGTGGTGGCAGATGTGTGAAGAATATTTTGTCGGTTCCTTCTGAGGTCACTGCTCTATTTGTCACAAAATAGGGATTCGGAACGACACGAATTTTTTCAAGATCATTTTTGATGTCCTCAGTTTCAAGTGTCTCTCCTACAGTATTCAGGATAAGTTCGTCACCGTCTTGTGGTGCAGCTACGCCTCCCATTTCAACGGTAAATACATCACCAGCAGAAAGTTCACCGTTAGGATCTATTATGTAAACATAAGCACCACGGATGAAAATTCGGAAGTAGCCTTCTGTGTCAGCAGGAATGTATTCATCGCTCCAACCAGCGGCTGTCAGGATGGCATATCCATCTGCCCGTTGATCGTTGAACATGATTTCTTCCCCTGTAGTTTCGTCTACTACTTTGACATGTGTGTCGTCAGTAAAAGTGATAGAGTAGGTATGCGGACGATAGTAGGTTGTCCAGAAGATGTTAGGCCATGTGTTTTCATCTTCACTGGGAGATGTGATTTTCACTGACCAGTCAGTTACTGTTCCTGCTGTTAGTTGAACGTCCTCAATTGGATTTTCAGACGCACTTCCGTAAGATATGTCAACGCCTGTTAGTTTTAGGATGACTCCATCAAACATCGGTGTGCGAATTTCAACAGCTTCCCTATTGATAGGGTCATACCAATCAAACGTTTGCTTTTCTACTACGATTTGATTCGTCGTGTTGTTGATAATTTCGTAAGCAGGGGGTTGATAACCTGGGCCTGTAATATATGCCCCTGGACCTGTCTGTTTTGCCCCGTACCAGACCATCTTATATTCATTTCCAGTGACTTTGTCCGGTGCTAACACCATCGGTTCAATTGTTACTGCCAAACTTTCCTTTTTATCCACTTCAACTGCTGGTTCCCTATACCCTGAAGGATGTGCGCGTGGAACAACATGAACCATAGTTTCAATCTGACTGCTTTCCATTGCTGGTAACCCCTTTTTAGGGTTCCCAGTATCATAGGAGGTAACAGCATAAGTATATTGAAGTCCGTTTGTTAATCCTGTGTCGGTATAGAAGTTCTTGATACCAACATCTTCACCAAGTGCAATTGATGGTGTGGAAATAACTCTGAATATATCGCCTGCAACAGGGGGTCCCGAGGGTCCATCTATGATTTTCACATAGAGTCCGCCGAAATAGATGTGAGCCCCAGACCGATATGTGCCATCTGGATAAGCTTCACCTGTTTCAGCATCTATTATAACGTATCCATCGCCAGCACCAGGATTGGGAAATTCAGTATTATACGACAAGACTTCCCAAAGTGTTGTGTTTATCACCTCAAAGCTTGTACTTTCGTTAAATTTTATAGCGTAAGTTGCATTTTTGAAGAAATCTCTATATGAAGGATCATCTCCAATGCTTTCTATAATTGCATCAGATTGCTTACCGACGTGTGCTACTGTGAAGAAATTGCCTGTAGTACTCGGTCTGTCGAATTCCATCAACAGTTCCCAATTTTCAACTGGATTACCGGTATTTTGGTCGTAAGCGGTATCCCGTCTGTATACTCTGTATCCTTCAAAGACTTTCTCTGGGTCAGTTACGTCTACGTATTCTTCAATACTCTTGTTAACGCCGTTATCAACCCATCTTCCTATACTTTCCCATAGGAGTGAAACTTGTCCATCGGCAGGATATGCTGTAACTGTTGGTGAAGGTGGCGGTGCTGGGGCAACATAGGCGTCGTCATACAATTTTTGTGCCCAGTCGGAAGCTGCTTGTAGCCCCCCAAGTCCTTCTCCAATAGCGACTGCCATGATGACATTGAATGTCTCTTCGGGGGCAAGGGATTCAACGGGTCCATAAGATTGTATAAAACGTTGATCATCATAATTTGCTGGAAGCGGTTCAACACCGTGAGTACTGATGAGTGCATATATCTCTGCATCGGTTGTTGGGTCCGTGCCAATTGTGATGCGCTTGTGTGCGATGAAAGGGATTTTTGCTGCTGCATCTTGTGCGTCTTCACCCATATAGGCATCCAGAACGCGTATTCCGATATATCCTGGGGCAGAGGCATTTGAGAAGCCGTAAGAGAGGTAGCGATTTGGATGTGTGTCAGGGTTGAGACTATCTGGTGTTTGATCCAGTGCAACAAAGTCATCTGCGGAGTAGCTGGCTGTACCTGTTTCATTACTGGATATATCTACATCATACCGAAACGCCATAAATACATCTTCAAGCGTATCACTTCCCACATTCTTTACCTTGTATTCAAGTATAAAAAAGTCATAGAGTGGTGCGTAACTCCATTGAAAACCGTTGACTTCAATCTCTAAACCGAGTATCAGGTCTTTATTGGCTTCAGCATTTGTGTCAGTACATTTGAATCCTATTGCTTGATTTGTAGGTGTTCCTTTTGTAGTTATCCCCGGTTTTTTAGAAAAGATGTCAACCATTTCTCCTGTTTCGGGGTCTTCAATTGGAATTGGCCATAGTTCGCTATGTCTACCGTCAGCTTCAGCAACGCCGACCTCCCCGTTTCTTTTTGCACCTATCCAGATGTCTCCTTCATAGATGTATGAATCGTTTGTGCCTGCGGGCCACCATCCTGATGGGTTTGCAGTGGGGTTACTGGGATAACCGACGACTGACGTATTAAAGATGGCTGAAGATAAGTTACCAACATCAAGTGCTTTCCATTCTACAGCTGCATTTACAGTTATTGCAGCTGATATAAAGACCAATAATATAAGACTATATCCTAAAATTTTCATGGCTTAGTCTCTCCTCTATAGGGTGGGTGAAAAAATGTGCTATCCCCCAATTAATTTTATTATGAAGCAGTTTTCAACGCATAAGGTTGAACTAAAATATCAGCTGGAATACCTAAACCTATGTGCAAGTTGCGAATCCTTTCTAAAGACAGTATAAGCTCGCGGTTCAAGATTTCTAATACACTGGCATTTGAACCAATGTACGGTTCAAGATCACTTTTTGATACTTACGCATTCCTCCCGCTTGCGGGGATAAAGGGGGTAAATCCTTCAAAATGATAAAAATCCAAATAATCGATGATAAAATCCTTGAAAAAGCAAAATTCTAAACAAGGACACCCAAATTTGCGTAAGCCCTGTCCCTTATGCTTTTCTTTATAGCATATATTTTACATTAAAGGAAGCATAAGGATAGATTAACAGAATACATTAAAAAAGCATGTAATGCAACTAAAAAACAAGGCTCATGTAAAAACAAGGTTCATGTAAAAAGTATGTGCATTTTTTGTTTATAGGAGTCGACACAAATGATACAGTCTGAAGATGCGTTACCGGAGTCGGAGACAGAAACAGATGAGATATTTCAAAATGCTGGAAATCTGTCGCTGTTGAGTTTATATCAAAACTCGTCCGATGCACTAAATATTCACATGAGCCGAGATTTACATGTTTATAAAGTGCCAAAATTTTAATTGACATATACACAACTTTCAACTATAGTAATGCAATACTTAATTGTAGATTCAGTCAGGTAATCATCAATGTTTTTTGTCTTTTGTATTTTTATAATACCGCTATCCGTATTACTCATTGTACTTTTTGCTTCAAGACAGAAAACGGATGATGAAGCAACACCAAAGGAACAGTTAGAAGTTTGTGCTATCTGTCATAAAGACTTCCCTGTCAAACAATTGATAGAAAAAGAGGTAGGTCTATATGGGAGAGTCTACTGTTTCTGCAAGGCTTGCATAGATGAATTACATGACGATTTTAATAGACAGATAGATATTGATCAGGAGAATGAATAATGTATGATTTAGTAGCTTTCGGAGAGGCAATGATACGACTCACAGCCCCAGAATATATGCGACTGGAACAGGTCTCATCCTTGTCTATAACGGCTGGTGGGGCTGAGATGAATGTCACAGTGAATGCAGCACAACTCGGTCTAAAGACTGCATGGGTTTCACGGCTCGTAGATAATTGGTCGGGCAGATACATACAGAATAAAGGACGTGAACTTGGGGTGGATATGTCCAATATTGTGTGGGTAGACTTTGACGGTGTCGGTTTTGAACGCAACGGATTCTATCATCTCGAAATGGGTGCAGGACCACGCGCAAGCAGTGTGACGTATGACCGTGGACATTCCGCTATCTCCAATGTTAAACCCGGTGAGATCAAGTGGGATTCTATTTTTCAAGGCGCACGTTGGTTCCATCTCAGCGGAATTACACCAGCACTGTCAGAATCTGCTGCCGCTGTCTCTGCTGAAGCACTTCAAGCCGCACAAGCTGCAGGAGTAAAAACCAGTTACGACCTAAACTTCCGATCCAAACTATGGAGTGCAGATGAAGCACAAGCAGTAAATAAACAGATGATGAATCACATTAACGTTCTCATAGGAAATGAAGAGGACTTTGAAAAGTCACTCGGTTTTACAGCAGAAGGCACAACTGAATCGTACAGCAAACTTGAACCCGATAGTTACAAAGAGGTTGCACAGAGAGTCAAAGAGACATATCCGACCATTGAGATGATCGGGACAACATTGCGGGATGCTAAGACCGGATGGCTAAATGATTGGCGGACACTCCTATATGATGGTGAGAATTTCTACCTTTCACGCATATATGAAAATCTGGAACTTGTTGATAGAGTTGGGGGCGGGGATAGTTTCTCATCCGGTCTCATATACAGTCTTCTGAACGAAAAATCACCGCAAGAAGCGGTTGATTTCGCAGGCGGGTATTCCGCACTTGCACATACGTTCCCAGGCGACTTTAATTGGGCAACTGTCGCTGAAGCAGAAAAAGCAATGCAAGCAGGCAGCGTCCGTATCAGCCGTTAGGTGATTGCAAACATATTATTATGGGTCGCTATACGGAGATCGCACCTACCGATGGAATCCTTATGGTAGGAGGGGACTCCGATTCCCGACTACTTTCAAAACCCATCAATTAACGCTTGACGCAGCAATAGTATACGAAAACTGAAGTTCAATAAATAGCAACTGTTGGAGAAATCATATATGGAAGACAGGATAAACATCGGCGGATTGAAAATTGAAAAAGAGTTGTATGATTTGGTACACGATGAGATTGCTCCCGGTACCAACATAGATGCAGATGAATTCTGGCATGCATTTGACAACATCGTCAAGGAATTCGCACCTGAAAACCGAGCACTCTTGATAAAAAGAGATAGATTACAGCAACAACTTGATAACTGGTATCTTGTAAACAAAGATAGACCGATTGACCACGACGAGTATGTTTCATTCCTTACCGAAATCGGTTACCTCGTTCCTGAAGGTGAAGATTTTATCGTATCAACAGAGAACGTGGACTTTGAAATAGCACTAATTGCTGGACCTCAATTGGTTGTTCCTGTAGACAATGCCCGCTATGCACTAAACGCGACAAATGCACGATGGGGAAGTCTCTATGATGCGCTCTACGGTACAAATGCAATTGATGAGAAAGGTGGTGCAATGCGAGATGGCGACTACAATCCTATTCGGGGTGCGAAGGTCATCGCCTATACTGAAGGGTTTTTGGATGAAGTCGTCAGTCTGGAAACAGGAAATTATGCTGATGTTACGTGCTTTAAACTGAAGACAATCGGTCCTCAATTACAACTACGTGCAATTTTGAAAAATGGTGAAGAGACCGGGTTAAAAGACCCAACTAAATTTGTCGGGTTTTCACAAGATGGTGATAATCTCAGTTCAATCCTATTCCAGAACCACGGATTGCACATCGAGATACAGATTGATCCTGAACATCCAATTGGTAAAGAACATCCAGCAGGGGTGTTTGATGTTATCCTTGAATCAGCAATCACGACAATTCAGGATTGTGAAGACTCGGTGGCTGCTGTTGATGCTGTGGATAAAGTCAGAGTCTATAGAAACTGGAACGGTATCATGAAGGGTACATTACAGACGACTTTTGAGAAGAACGGAAAAATGATAACTCGACGATTACAACCGGATAAGACTTACACAACACCTGATGGAAACGAATTGACAATATCTGGAAGAAGCCTACTCCTTATTAGAAACGTAGGACTTCACATGTATACAGATGCTGTAACGACATTAAATGACGAAGAGATACCTGAAGGTTTCCTTGACGCAATGATTACAACTTTTGCTGCAACGCACGATCTAAAGCAGAATAGTAGTCATACCAATAGCAAAACCGGTAGTATCTATATTGTCAAACCGAAATTCCACGGGCCTGAAGAGGTTGATATGACCATCAGGATGTTCTGTAAGATTGAGAACGCATTAGGGTTACCATGCAACACAATCAAAATTGGGATTATGGATGAGGAGAGACGCACAACGGTTAATCTTAAGGAAGTGCTACGGATAGCATCGGAACGACTGGTGTTTATCAATACAGGATTCTTAGATAGAACAGGTGATGAAATACATACAAGTATGCACGCTGGAGCAATGATACCAAAAATGGATATCCGGAATGAACCGTGGATGCATGCTTATGAGGATTGGAACGTTGATATCGGTATTGAGACCGGTCTGCCCGGGATCACGCAGATCGGTAAAGGAATGTGGACTAAACCTGATGAGATGGCTGAGATGCTGGAAACAAAACAGAATCATCCGCTTGCCGGTGCCACAACAGCATGGGTACCATCTCCTACCGCGGCAACGCTTCATGCAATTCACTATCACAAAGTAGATGTAGCAAATTGGTTAAATACGCTTGCAACACGAGAACGGGCAAGTATGAGAGACCTACTAACACCCCCTCTGCTCAAAGGTAGAAAACTGACATCAGACGAAATACAAAGAGACATTGACAACAATGCCCAAGGTATACTCGGATATGTTGTCCGATGGGTCGATCAAGGGATTGGGTGCTCAAAAATACCCGATATTAATAACGTAGGATTGATGGAGGATCGCGCAACGTTAAGAATATCCAGTCAACACATCGCAAATTGGCTACAGCACGGGATCGTAACGAAAGAACAAGTCAGAGAGACGTTTGAGAGAATGGCGAAAATTGTTGACAAGCAGAACTCGGAAGATCCAAACTACATTAAGATGTCACCAAAATACGACCAGAGTGTTGCATTTCAAGCAGCTTTAGATTTAGTTTTTAAGGGATGTGAACTGCCAAATGGATATACAGAATTTGTCCTACATCCGCGCCGTAGAGAGGCAAAAAAATGCAGAATACCAAACGCGTATTCTGACGAAAAACAGGATTCTATAAACTGATCGTATCACTTCAGTTTATAGAATCTAACAGCATTATCGTGGAATAGTTTTCTCAATTCTTCTGGTGAACACCCTGAGACCGATGCTTGCAGTGTCTCTACCCAACGTCTATAATCCGTGGCAAGTGTAGAAACGGGCCAATCACTCCCATAGATGACACGGTCAAAACCGAAGCATGCAATGACATGGTCAATATAGGGTTGGGCGTTGTTTAATGTCCAATTGTCGTGGTCCGCTTCTGTCACGACCCCAGAAATCTTGCAGTGAACATTCGGGAAATCAGCGAGTACTTTGATCTCCTGTTTCCACGGTTCAAAAAGTTGATTCTTGATATCCGGTTTGCCGATGTGATCTAAAATAAACTGCACATCTGGACACTGTTCAACGAGTCGAATAGCATTAGCAAGTTGCGGATGAAATATACAGAGATCGAAACTGAGGGCGTATCGTGATAACGTTTTCACACCATCAATGAAGTTTGGTTGGATACAAAAATCAACACTCTCACCTTGAATGAGTCTTCGGATACCTTTGACGAGTGACTCCTCAGCAAGTTTTTCTACGAATGCTGCGACACAATCCCCTACTTCAAGCGGAGCCCAAGCGACAATTCCACGAATGCGTGCATCCCCTGCAGCGAGTGAAGTAACCCAAGAAGTCTCTTTCAAACCATCATCAGGATGTGTATCACATTGAACGAAGACCATTGACTCTACCTCAAGATCACCTATTGCATCATCGTAATCCTTGAGTAGAAACGGTCTATTAAGCAAAGGAACCTGCTTAAGCCATGCATATCTAAGCTGCTTTGGGTGCCATAAGTGAACATGGGTATCTACAATTGGGAAATTAGCCATTTTCCACCTCCATTTACCTTAGGATTACAGCATTATAATGTAAATGTTGAATTTTGTCAATTTCTAATTCATATATTTTGATTGACTAATTGTCTGATAACGTATATAATCATGTGAGATAGAGGAATCTAAACAAATTGTCAATCACACAATAAATAAGGAGAAAATCAATGTATGGAAAAACAGTGCTATTACTAACAATCAGTGTCTGTGCCTTAGGTGTAAGTGTTCCGTTCGTGACTGCACAATTCCCCACAGATGGAGTCGTTGCGTATTGGTCTTTTGATGCTGGAACGATTAATGGGAAGAATGTTAAAGACCAATTAGGTAAGAACGACGGTGAATTAGACGGTAACCCAAAGGTTGTCGCTGGTAAGGTTGGGAATGGTCTTGAATTTGACAGCAAGAATTTTGTACATATACCTGGTACAGATACCTTAGATTTCAACGGAGCAGAGGCGATAACGGTTGCAGCATGGATCAAAGGAGCAACAGATCAACCTGTTGAAGGGATTGTAGCTGGATGTTGTGGAACAATCGTCGCACAACGCGATGTGGATGGATGGTCATTAAGGTTTGATGGTAGAGATGGTGGTGCAGAATTAGAATTTGTTACACAACCGAGTTGGCAAGGCGATGGTCAAGACTTCGGGGCACCTGCTTTCACAAAAGGAGAATGGCACCATATCATCGGAATTGTTGATGGAAATAAGAAGTATCTATATACTGATGGAAAGCTACACATGGATGGTGACTACAACGGTCCCATGTCAACAAAAGGAACGGAAACTGAAATTGGGTATGCTAATGATGGTGGATTCATCGGGGTTATTGATGAAGTTGTCATATATAACAGAGCTATTTCAGAAAATGAAGTAAGACAACTCTATGCAGCTGAAGGGTTACCTGTCCAACCACAAGACAAGCTCACAACAGCATGGGGACAAATTAAAGATCGGTTTTGAATAGATCGTAAATATACCATTCTGAAAACATGCTTGAAATGTGAAAGAGGCCGGTTACTATACTCTTCTTTTACAGAAGGACATATCTGTATGGCTTACAGCAATTTTACTTTAGACACAGTATGTAGAGAGTTTCAACTTGAAGTCGTAGAGGCATCTGGAATCTTTTCCACAACACAGTCAGTAGTACCCAGGGAACGTTTTCTTGCTGAATTAGATGAAAAGATACAGTTAGCAATCTCTATCGGTACAGAGAAAGCCCGTTCTGAACTGATCGTAACTGATGTACTCTTTGAACTCCGGGAACAATTTAATAGACAGATTAGTTTCTTCTCTGGTGTTGAGTTTAATGTTGATGAGGACCACGGGTTGAATGGTGTTTGCGATTTTCTTGTAAGTAAATCTCCAATCCTTTCCTTCTTAGAAGCACCCATCATCATTATTGTTGAAGCAAAAAAAGACAATCTTACGCTTGTATTTGGACAGTGTGCAGCCGAGATGTACGCTGCACAACAATTCAATGTAAAAAAAGAAAATGAGATTCCTTGTATCTATGGAGCTACGACTTCCGGCACCGATTGGCGTTTTATGAAATTAGATGGAAAACATATCCATATTGACAGGTCATTATATGCAATTGGTCAGTGTGAGAAGATTCTGGGTATTCTAACAGATATGGTTCAGCAGAAGGTGTAAGCTGACTCTATGTTCTTCATCTTATACCGTTTCAATTAATTTTTCTCTCATTACCGACTGTTTAGAGATGAAGCGGTGAACGGCACAATCTAACAGAATGTGCTACAGTAAAGAGGCATTTTATTTAGAAATGGTATTAGTAGGCACTCTCTGAGGGCAGTCTCTTCATAGTAGTAGTCCCTCTGAGTGCTGTCTCATTCTAAACACAGTTTAATTTGCAAATTTCCACAGATTTTAGTATAATTATTGATAAGGATATTGATGTTCAGGAACCTTTTTTAACCCCACCTGGAGACGTGGTCTGCTTCTCTTCCTAAATAGGGGGGCTGGCACAAGTTATGGTACTTAACAGAACAGGAGAAAAAAATCTCAACTGCGAATTTTTAAAAGGGAATTCAGATGATGCTTATGTTCAACAGCATGCTTTATCTGTTGATTGGGTTAGTCTTTTAAAGCGGGCTAAGGGAGTATTAGTTCCGTTCTGTTGGTCTGTCTATGTAAAGAGAAATATAGTGTGTTTTTTCCTTCTCACCTAAGTGGGAGGGTTTTTTTATGTTATTACTTGAGGTCTTAATAACAATCTGAATTATATTGGAAACTCATCATGAATATGCGTGAAAAAGCTCAAGTCATGGACGCGGAGGAGATACGCCGCGCTTTGATGCGAATCGCACATGAAATCTTAGAACGAAACCATCAACAGATAAACAATATCGTTCTGATTGGCATCAAAAGTAGAGGGGATACACTTGCGTATCGTATCTCTGAGAACTTAGAAAATATTGAAAATATCAAAGTCCCAGTCGGTGCAATAGATATTACCCCCTACCGTGATGATCTGAATCTGCATCAAACACAGATAGACGTTAGTAATACTGAAATACCTTTTGATGTGACAGGAAAGTGGGTCATTCTGGTTGATGAAGTATTACATACAGGTCGGACAACGCGTGCCGCAATGGATGGCATCATGGATTTTGGTCGTCCAGCAGCGATTCAATTGGCGGCTCTGGTGGATAGAGGACATAGAGAGCTTCCAATTTCCGCAGATTATATTGGTAAGAATGTTCCTACTTCACGTAAAGAATTCGTTAGAGTCCAAATTGTAGAGGAACACGGGATCGATTCGGCAGTGATATGTGAACCTGTTTCTGAATGAAAAACCGAGGATATTAGGAAAAAAGATGGATAGTCTGCTCATCAGAAATGGACATGTTGTAGATCCAGCGAATAACATTGATGAAATAGCTGACATATTGATTGTTGATGGTAAGATAGTACACGTTGGTTCACACGTTTGCAATAATATTACACAAGAAGCCAAAAAGGTTATAGACGCAACTGATTTGACTGTGACACCTGGTCTAATTGACATCCATGTGCATCTTCGTGAACCTGGATATGAACATAAGGAGACTATTGCAACAGGTACAGCAGCTGCAGCCGCAGGTGGTTTCACATCTGTTGTCTGTATGGCAAATACTTCACCGGTCATTGATACTCCCGAAAAAATCAGGAATATCTACGAGATTGCAAACCGACGAAACGATCAACAAATACCTACAAATGCAAACGTCTATCCTGTTGGTAGCATTACCAAAGGTCTTGCTGGTGAAGTGCTATCGGATGTTCAAGAAATGCTGAATGCTGGTGCTGTAGGTATCAGTGATGATGGCGTTACTGTGATGAATTCTTCACTTATGCGTGACGCACTAACGCTCAGTAGCGAATTGGATTTTCCAGTGATGGTACATTGTGAGGAACATAACCTAAATGCTGATGCTGTGATGAATCTTGGAGAAACATCGCGAAAGTTGGAACTTGTCGGTAGTGCGAATGCCGCAGAGGATATTATCGTCGCCCGTGATATCCTACTTGCAGAAATGACGGGTGGACATATACATATCTTACACGTCAGCACAGAGGGGGCAGTTGAACTGGTCAGATGGGGTAAACAGCGCGGGGTGAAAGTAACCGCAGAAGCATGTCCACACCATTGGATTCTTACTGACGAAGAGGTGGAAAAGCAAGGGACAAACGCAAAAATGCACCCCCCGCTCCGTACAAGGCGTGATGTCAATGCTGTTCTTGAAGGGTTAATGGATGGTACGATAGACGCCATCGCAACGGATCATGCACCGCATTCGCCTGATGAAAAAGCACTCGGGATGGTGGATGCACCTAACGGTATTATCGGCCTTGAGACATGTTTGCCGCTCGTAGTAACATACTTAGTAGAAACAGGAATACTATCGTTGAAAGATGCAGTAGCTAAGTTAACCCAGATTCCAGCGGATATTGTTGGAATCAATCGCGGAACGCTTTCAGTTGGGGCAGTCGCTGATGTTACAATTATCAATACACAGAAGATAGCAGAAGTTGATATTGGTTCGTCCCGCTCAAAAAGTAGAAACTCACCTTTTAACAGTTGGGAACTTAAGGGATTTCCAGTCCAAACAATTCGTGAAGGCGTTGTGATGTAATAAAAACTCATGAGGATACAATGAAAGCAATTCTGGCGTTAGCCGATGGGACAGTTTTTGAAGGAGAACAGTTTGGTGCGACTGGTGACACAGTCGGGGAAGTCGTCTTCAATACAAGTATGACTGGATATCAGGAGGTTATAACAGACCCTTCCTACAAGGGACAAATCGTTACAATGACATACCCTCTGATCGGAAACTACGGTTGCAATGAAGCAGATATTGAGTCTATTGGTCCACAGTTGGAAGGATTCGTGGTGCGGGAATATAGTGCATACCATAGTAATTGGCGTTCAAAGTGGAGTCTGGATACATACTTGGCAGAGAATGGAATCATCGGTATTCAGGATA
>CAZURU010000041.1:0-4052 GCA_964623585.1 uncultured bacterium | reverse complement strand
CACGTGCATTAACGCGGCGTCTACGGGTTCATGGTGTGATGAATGGGTGTCTGGCAACTGAGAACGCTGAAGAACTATTCAATGGAGAAAGTCTTGTTGAAAAAGCAAAAGCATGGCACGGTTTAGTCGGTTGGGATATGGTAAAACGTGTGACCTGTCCGAATCCGTATGCTTGGAATCAACACCCATCCCATTCTGCCGGCTATGTATCCAACCCCCAAATAGAAGGTTCAGAGAAGATAGAAGAGAAAATCTACCGCGTCATCGCGATGGATTTCGGAATAAAGTTCAACATATTACGACAGCTGACAGCTCATGGATGTGAGGTACAGGTTGTTCCAGCATCTACACCTGCGGAAGAAATACTCGCTGCTGAACCAGATGGTGTGTTTCTGTCAAACGGACCAGGGGATCCAGCACCTCTCGGTTATGCAATCAGGACAATACAGGAATTATTGGGTAAGAAACCAATATTTGGCATCTGTTTAGGACATCAACTCTTAGGACTTGCCCTGGGGGGAAAGACCTATAAACTGAAGTTTGGCCACCGGGGTGCTAACCAACCCGTGAAACATTTTGAAAATGATCAGGTAGAGATTACTGCACAGAACCATGGATTCTGCGTTGATATAGATTCACTACCGAATAGTGTAGAGATCACACATATCAATTTGAATGATGATACACTTGAAGGTATGCGACATTTGGAGTATCCTGCTTTTTCTGTCCAATATCATCCTGAAGCTTCACCAGGACCGCATGATGCGAGTTATCTTTTTTCTCGTTTTACGGCTATGATGTAGGACAGATATGATTTAGGTCGGCATTAGTATGCAAACAAACCGAAAGATTACGAATAACCAATTAAAAGAACAAAATGCCTAAAAGAACAGACATAAAAAAAATACTCATCATTGGATCAGGTGCAATAATTATCGGACAAGCGTGTGAATTTGACTATTCTGGAACACAAGCTTGTAAAGCACTCAAAGAAGAAGGGTATGAGATTGTGTTGGTGAACAGCAATCCTGCGACGATTATGACCGACCCAGATTTCGCTGACCGTACTTATGTGGAGCCGATAACAGCAGATACAGTAGAACTTGTTATAGAGGAGGAACGTCCCCATGCTTTGTTACCAACATTAGGTGGACAGACGGCACTGAACGTGTCAGTCAAACTTGCAGAATCAGGTTTTTTGGAAAAACATGGTGTTGAATTAATCGGAGCAAAACTCCCCGCAATTAAGAAAGCTGAGGACAGAGCTTTATTCAAACAAGCGATGTTAAAAATCGGCCTGTCAGTTCCCAAGAGTGGTATCGCGCATACTACCCAGGAAGCAGTCGCCCTTATTGATGAAATCGGTTTTCCAGCTATTATTCGTCCAGCTTTTACACTTGGCGGTACTGGTGGGGGTATTGCATACAACATTGAAGAATACGAGAAGATGGTTTCTACCGGTATATCATTGAGTCCTATCAACGAATTACTAATAGAAGAATCTATCATCGGATGGAAGGAGTTTGAGTTAGAGGTCATGCGGGATGGGGCAGACAATGTCGTCATTATCTGTTCCATAGAAAACGTTGATCCGATGGGGGTTCATACAGGTGATAGCATTACAGTCGCTCCCATCCAAACACTTACAGATAAAGAATACCAGACGATGCGTAATGCTGCGATTAAGATTATAAGAGAAATTGGTGTTGATACAGGCGGTTCTAATATACAGTTTGCAGTTGATCCCAAAACAGGTAAACAGGTCGTTATTGAGATGAATCCTCGTGTTTCGCGTAGTTCCGCTCTTGCATCAAAAGCCACAGGTTTTCCGATAGCCAAGATCGCTGCGAAGTTGGCAGTTGGGTATAACCTTGATGAAATCCCGAACGATATTACTGCCGAAACCCCAGCATGCTTTGAACCGACAATTGATTACGTTGTTGTCAAAATCCCACGTTGGGCGTTTGAGAAATTTCAAGGAACAGATGAAACGTTGACAACCCAGATGAAATCTGTTGGTGAAGCAATGTCCATTGGTGGAACTTTTAAAGAAGCACTTCAGAAAGGTTTACGTTCATTAGAAACAGGTTGGTATGGGTTGGACAATCATCCAATAGAGGAATTGCCACTTTCAGAACTGTCTAGTAAATTGACTATCCCCAACGTTGAAAGAATATTCTACATAAAATCGGCACTTAAACGGGGTATGAGTCTTGATGAGATATATTCTTATACACACATTGACCCGTTCTTCTTATATAATCTACAAGAGATTGTTGACTTTGAAAGACATCTTCAAACTTATGCTTCACGGTTAACGTCAGAGAATGGTAAACAGGATAAAAAAACGCTTGCAGTTCTACGTCAAGCAAAACAGCTTGGATTTTCAGATAAACAACTTTCTGATATTTTTGATAGGAGAGAATCTGAAATTCGGGAAATCCGAAAATCAGGTGGACTCGTAGCGACATTCAAAACAGTTGATACTTGTGCAGCGGAATTTGAAGCAGAAACGCCTTACTACTATTCAACCTATTCCAGTGAGGATGAGGTGAGACATACCGATAAAGAGAAAATAATGATCTTAGGCGGTGGACCGAATAGAATTGGACAAGGTATTGAGTTTGATTACTGCTGTGTTCACGCTGCAATGGCTCTCAAAGAAGACGGCTATGAGACGATCATGGTGAATAGCAATCCTGAGACAGTGAGTACAGATTATGATACATCCGACAGGCTCTATTTTGAACCATTGACGTGTGAAGATGTTCTAAATATCTGCGATAAGGAGAAGCCAAGCGGGGTCATTGTTCAATTTGGCGGTCAGACTCCGCTAAATCTTGCGATGGTACTTAAGGAAGCGGGTGTGCAGATTATTGGTACAAGTCCAGAAGACATTGCCCGTTCTGAGAATCGTCAATTATTTAAAGAGGCATTAGATGAGATCGGTTTGATGCAGCCGCCCAATGGCACCGCTACTTCCAGTCAGGAAGCAGCTCCGATTGCTGCCGCACTCGGTTATCCGGTGATTGTTCGTCCGTCTTTCGTCCTTGGCGGGAGAGCGATGCAGATTGTCTACGACGAAAAGTTGTTACAAGAATACATGGATTCTGCTGTTAAAGCATCACCTGAACATCCAGTTCTCATTGATAAGTATCTGGAGGGAGCGATTGAGGTGGATGTAGATGCAATTTCTGATGGCAACCATACTGTGGTTGGCGGCGTGATGGAACATATAGAAGAGGCGGGTGTCCATTCTGGTGATAGTGATTGTGTCCTTCCACCTTATACATTGGTTGATGAACAAATTGACCATTTAAAAGTGCATACAATTGCACTCGCTAAGGCACTTAATGTTAAAGGTTTGATGAACGTACAGTATGCAATTAGAAATGATGAGATTTTCGTTCTTGAGGTAAATCCTCGGGCATCTCGGACTATTCCATTTGTGAGTAAGGCGATTGGTGTTCCTTTAGCAAAGTTAGCTGCCCGCGTTATGGCTGGAAAATCGCTTGCTGAACTCGGATTCATTAGAGAAATAGAACCTTCATACTTTAGTGTCAAAGCACCTGTCTTTCCCTTTAATCGCTTTCCAGGTGCCAATTCACGACTTGGACCCGAAATGAAGTCGACCGGGGAAGTCATGGGAATCGATGATGATGTTTCTCATGCATTCGCAAAAGCACAGAAAGCTTGCGGATATACATTACCTCTAAAAGGAAATGCTTTTATTAGTGTCAGAAATAAAGACAAACGTGCAGTCATCTTTATTGCAAAAAGACTTACTGATATGGGGTTTTCCCTTATCGCAACACACGGAACTGCAAAAGTGCTAATACGCAACGGAATGGAGGTAAAACTGGTTCATAGTATCGGTAAGGGAAGGCCCACGATACATGACCACATAAAGAACCATGCAGTCGATTTAATTGTCAATACGCCAACGGGGGATATCCACAGAACCAATGAATTACTTATTCGTCAGATGGCAATAGAACACGATATACCTATCTTCTCAACGATTCCTGGTGCAGCTGCAGCTGTCAATGCTA
>CAZURU010000040.1:15118-20278 GCA_964623585.1 uncultured bacterium | reverse complement strand
ACGATGAACACGATGAACACGATGAACACGATGAACACGATGAACACGATGAACATCATCACGCTGCAGAAAATAGTGTGACGCTTACGGATAAAGCAAAGGCTAACATCAGTTTAAAAACTGCTGAAGTAGGCATTCGAACTATTGGTAAGGTAGTCCAAGTTACAGGAAATATCATTTCACACCCCGGTAAACGAGCGATTGTCACCCCAAGAATTGGTGGGATTGTCAAACATATTCATTTCAATCTCGGTGACACAGTGAAGAAAGGAGATGTATTGCTTGAATTGGAGAGTATAGACTTGCAATTGGCAGTTATTAATCTGATAGAAGCAGCACATCAACAGAAATCGTTGAATGCTACATCCGTAAAACAGAAATCAGTTTTTGCCAAACAGATCCGTCTGGAACTACAGACACGCCAAATTGACTTTTTACAGTCTTTGAACGAGCTACAGGAGCTGAAAAACGCATATCAAAAGCATCGGTCAATTGCTATCGCTAAGACAATATCTGCCCTTGAACAGATGCGTGTTGAATTAGTGAAATCTCATGTAGAACGCAACTTGCTTGAGGATACCCTTAAACGGATTAAATCTCTAACTGATTTGCGTTTTTCTGCACAGAAAGAACTCATTATAAAGCAAGCGGAATACATAAAATCAACTAACGTTTTTACAGGCACGAAACGCCAATTGCATCTACTGGGGATCAGTGAAAAGACGGTGGGTAAGATTCTGACTGACGATGGGTCTACACCGATTATGACCTTACTGAATTCTGAGAGCAAGATGTGGGATAAATCGTCTTACAGTAAAGATAAGGACGTTCTGAAATATGTCACGCTGATAGATGGAACAGCAGAGCTCGTAGATGCAGAATCAGCCTACAAGTCTGCTGATATTCGGGTTGAAGCAAACAAACACCGGGCTTTAGCGGTTGGTATGACTGCCATTCAGCTGGAAACCCTCTCTAAGACTCGTAAAATTGAATCGTTTGATGAATTATCCGCTGAAGAACTCATCGAAAAATACGCTCCATTCATGACAAGCTCAGAGACGTTACAGACATTACTGCAAATAGAAGAAGCACAACGTAACGCTGCAATTCAATTAGCGAAGGTGAGAAGTCAGCTTCATGTGTACGGAATGACATCGAAAGAGATAGATGGGATCATAGAATCAGGAAAACAACAAGCCCGATTCTACGTCACCGCCCCAGCTGCCGGTCAGATTATTAAGCAGGATGTAACACTTGGTGCAACTGTAGATAAGAGTGATTCTCTATATTCAATACTTGATACGGATGTTGTCTGGGTTGAAAGTGAGGTATATGAAGACACGCTTGCATTAGTCGCTGACAAATGGCAGGTCGGTGGTGCCGCTCGCATTCGTACTCCTGCATATCCAGACAAGTTTTTCACGGGTAAGGTTTCCCAAATTTCTGCTATCGTTAATCCAGATAAACGCACAGTCTCTATCTGGACAGAAGTAGTTAATTCGGAACGCCAACTGAAACCTGGTATGTTTGCAGAGCAAACCTTTGTTATAGAAGAATTGGACAATGTCTTAAGTGTACCGTTAGATGCTATTCTTGAAGATGGTGCAACACAGATTGTATTTGTTGAATCTGGTAACACTTATGTTAAACATGAAGTTGAGGTAGGTGTAAAGGACGATCAGCATATTGAAATCAAAGAAGGATTGTTAACAGGTGAGAAGGTCGTGATACAAGGCATGCATCAACTGATGAGAGCTGCAGCGGGGTCAGCAGTCGTGATTGACCCACATGCAGGACATTCACATTAGTATCCATAAAAGGAGGCAGATCAATGTGGTCAAAAATTACTGAAGTATCACTGAGGAACAGACTGTTGGTTATGATTGGACTTATCACTACAGCCATTATTGGCTTTCGGATGTTCCAAACTGCACCTATTGATGTCTATCCTGACATCAATCCACCGCGTATCACTGTACTCACGGAAGCGCATGGATGGTCCCCCGAAGAGATGGAAACGCTTGTTACATTACCTATAGAAAGTTCAATGAACGGTGCCCCAGATGTTACCCGTGTTCGTTCATCTTCAGCTATCGGACTCTCTCTTGTTTTTGTTGAGTTTGAATGGGGTATGGACATATTCCTTGCACGACAGATGGTATCTGAAAGACTATTACTTGTTGGTTCAAATTTGCCAGAAGGTGTTGATACACCGATCATTTTACCGACCTCTTCACTCTTAGGGGAAATACTTGAATACGCGATCATTGATGAAACGGGCGAAAAACTTGATCCGATGGAACTCCGCGACATAGCTGACTGGGTGATAAAGTATAGGCTCCAATCACAAGGAGGGATCGCCAATGTGATTAACATTGGAGGTTATGTAAGACGTTTTCAGGTCTTTGTTAATCCTGATAGGTTAGTCAGTTATGGTATCTCCCTGGAAGACGTAGCACATGCACTGGCAAAGAGCAATGATAACGCTGCAGGCGGGTTTCTAATCAAGGATAGACGTGAGTTGATGATTAGAGGATTGGGACGAATTTCTTCTGTTACCGATATTGAGAATGTCGTGATTGATGTTAGAAAAAATAACATACCTATCCTCGTAAAAGATGTTGCCTCAGTGAAAATCGGGTCTATTCCAGAAATCCGTCGGGGAGCAGGGAGTCGAAACGGCGAGGAAACTGTTTTAGGTAAGGTCGTCAAACAACCGGGGATAAATACACTTGCACTTAGCGACAAAGTGGTGGAAGAACTGGAGACCTTGGAGAAATCACTGCATGAAGGCGTTAAAGTAGAAGTTGAATATGCACAAGCGGACTTGATACGTCGCGCAGTAGATACTGTCAAAGAAGCTTTACGAGATGGAGCCATTCTGGTGGTAATTGTTCTCATTATTTTTCTATTCAACATCCGCACAGCGCTGATTACACTCACCGCTATTCCGTTGTCATTGATTATAGCAATTATTGTGTTACTCTGGCAGGGAGGAACACTTAACATCATGACACTTGCCGGTTTAGCTATCGCTGTAGGCATGGTTGTTGATGATGCAATTGTATATGTAGAGAACATCTTCCGAAGATTGAAAGAGTTTTTTCACCTGCAAGAATTGGGGAATGAGACAGGCGAAACACCGACACAAGTCGTAAAACGTGCCAGCGATGAGATGCGTGTTTCTATCGTATTCGCGACCTTGATAATAATACTGGTTTTCTTGCCACTCTTTAACCTGAGCGGCATTGAAGGAAGGATGTTCCGTCCTCTCGGTTGGGCAGTCGTAATTTCCATGGCTGCATCATTACTTGTAGCCTTAACAGTAGTTCCGGTCTTAAGCGATTTACTATTGGGACGTGTAAGAGGAATACCACTACAAGAGATGCATATAACTGAGAATAAAGGTTGGTCAACAAGGTTCCAGCGTTTATCTATCCCCTTTCGTAACTTTTTAGTGAGATGGAGATTGTTCGTTGTTGCATTAGCACCAAGATCAGAAGTTGAATCTGCATTGACACTTCAACCTGTTGTGATGTGGATCAAACGCATCTATCGTCCGATTCTGTCATGGGTCATACGTTTAAGATGGCTGGTCATGACAGTTGCTCTTATATCGGTTATCGTCACAATAGGAGCAATTCCACGTTTGGGGCGTGAATTTTTGCCTGTGATGGATGAAGCAACTTTTACAATCAGTGTATATTCTCCACCCGGTACTTCACTGGGAGAATCTACACGGATCGGTCGAGAAATGGAGAGGAGATTGTTGGAGATTGAAGAGGTGACAAGTGTTAGTAGCCGGACCGGACGTGCTGGGGTTGATGAACACGCGCACGATGTGAATACACATGAGATCGTTGTCAATTTCATTCCGCCAGATGAACGGGAAAAGACACGCGAAGACCTACTCATAGTTGTCCGAGAACTGCTGTCGTCAGAGAACTTTCCAGGTGTGCAAGTCTCGGTCGGACAACCGATCCAACACCGACTTGACCATCTGTTGTCCGGCGTAAGTGCACAAGTTGCACTGAAACTGTTTGGTCCCGATCTTGATATATTAAGACAGAAAGCAGAAGAGATTAAAACGGTGATGGCTGATATTGACGGAGTCGCGGATTTACAAGTTGAACAACAAGCACAAATTGAACAACTTCAGATTAAAGTCAAACGGTATGAAGCAGCTCGGTACGGGCTAAGTATACAAGATGTAACACATTTCGCAGAAGCCGCATTCAAAGGTGAAACTGTCAGTCAGGTTATTCAGGGGCAACGTCAGTATGATCTTGTTGTTCGGATTGACCCAAGACGTGTAAATACCGTCAATTCTATTGGAAACCTAAAACTACAAACTCCAACAGGAGCGTTCATTCCTTTGAAATTAGTTGCAGATGTTAGTTTAGGATTCGGTCCGAATACTATCAACCGAGAGAACGTTTCTCGGAGAATCGTGATTCAGTGCAATGTACAAGATAAGGATCTCGGCAATTTTATTGATGAAGTAAAAAGAGAAATTGATGCACATGTTGATATACCAGAGGAGTATTTCCTCACTTATGGGGGGCAGTTTGAGAGTCAACAAAGAGCACAAAATCGTATACTGATCCAAACAGGTTTTGTCTTTCTTGGAATATGTATATTACTGTACCTTGCAATGGGATCAATGAAACTCACAATCTTGGTAATCTTGAATCTACCGCTTGCGTTAATAGGGGGTGTCGTAAGTGTTTTCCTCACAGGTGGAGTCTTGAGTATTCCGTCAATGGTAGGATTCATTCTACTTTTCGGCATTGCTGTGCGTAATGGAATCATCTTAGTTTCACATATCAATGCCCTCCGTTCAGAAGGTATGTCGCTATATGATGCTGTGATGAAAGGAGCATCGGAACGGATTAGTCCAGTACTCATGACAGCTTTAACTACAGGTTTAGGGATGTTACCCCTTGCGCTTGCACACGGTTCAGGGGCAGAACTTCAGAAACCGCTTGCAATTGTGATTAGTGGGGGTATGATTACTGCTACGTTCCTGACTCTGCTTGTCTTACCGGCGTTGTATTATCTCGTGGAGAAACGCAATACAGATGAAGCATAGATTCAAGTCCAGTGCTTAGTCAAGTGTGTTTTGATGGTATAAAAAAGTCGGGAATCGGAGTTCCCTCC
>CAZURU010000040.1:5193-15108 GCA_964623585.1 uncultured bacterium | reverse complement strand
AATACAGATGAAGCATAGATTCAAGTCCAGAATAACCTTCACAAACACTCAACGGGCATACTGTTTCATCACCTGTCTCAACCGATCCAACGGAATCGCATGCATCGTCCGATCATTACGTCCAGTCGTAGTCGTCGCCATCGTCATAGAATTGATTACTGCTTCCTCAGTTGCTTCAATTGCTGCCTGAAAGATAGAACTCAAACGCCTATTGACGACCATATTAATTTGAAAAGTACCGCTCTCCGTATTACCCGGAAATACGTTAGCAGTTGAAAACGCAATCACGAATTCGCCGCTGCTGTCTGTGCTCGGTGTACCTGTGCGTGCGAGTCCGTGTGTCGCACGCATTGCCACCTGTTTCAATTGACGATGCGACAAAGGCGCATCCGTTGCAATAACTATAATAAACGATCCATCCCTACCCGGTTTCACCTGATCATCTGTCAAAGTCTTACCGACTGGCACACCATCAATACGCAGCTGATGTCGTCTGCCACCGTTTGCATTTACCAATACACCAACTTTCCAACCCCCGTTGTCTTCTGGTAGCACCCGTGAAGCAGTGCCGATACCTGCTTTGAACCCGTAGCTCCGCATACCTGTACCGCCACCGACACATCCTTCAGCTACCGGACCAGAAGATGCTTTTTCAATCGCTTCAATCGCATGTATCGGTTTGACATGGAGACCGTTAATGTCATTCAATCCACCATCATAACATTCTGCAACAATAGGCAGAATGATATTGTCGTTAGGGTATCGTTTCACGATATATCGCACAACACCGTCGTGGACAGCACCAACACTTAACGTATTTGTCAGCAGAATTGGAGACTCAATCCATCCTGCCTGATTTATCCGAGCAATGCCAGTTGCTTCACCGTTACCATGAATAGTATGCGCCGCACCAAAGTATCGTCTTTTCCAAATATCATCATGGGGAAGGATAGCTGTAACACCGGTCCGGATAGATTCCCCTTCGTTCAAGGTAACGTGTCCAACTTTAACGCCCGGTACATCCGTAATCGCGTTGAATTGCCCTATAGGAAGCGAACCGATGCTGATACCGATTTCACGTGCTCGCCTCCGCTGCTCTTCCCCCTCCTCAGCCCAAGAAAAACTCGCGAACTGTAATAGAAACACCCAGATAGTCAAAAAAGCAATGACTTTACACCGCGAACATAATGAAACAATCCATTCTTCCAACCTTCCCCTCTTCCATCTTTTCCATCCTTTCCATTCTTCCAACCTTCCCTTCTTCCATCTATTGTATTCATTCATCCTTGAATTTGCTCCTTATAAATCGTCCGGATCTGATTAAAAATTGCAATATATGTAGGAGAACGATAATCCGGATACGTCCATTCCCACGGTTGAAAAGTCTTATGATAGTAACGGAGTGTCATTTCCGCATAGATACCATCACGTAGATAAATACGATGTGCGTGGTCTTTAGTAGATGCAAGTACCAACTTTGCCAGACATACGTAGCCAACATCTAAATTCACGCGGCGTTGTGATGTCCCTTTACGGGCATAATGCTGTTCTACCAGGTTCGTCAATAACTTCTTATCTGATAAAGTTCCCGCATCAATTAGTTTCTCAAAACTGATAAACTGCCTTTTTAAGTCTATCCCCATTTCGCTTTCGTAGTAATCTGTGCTGTCAAAAGTCAAGAGTTCGCTGGTATAGTCAATAGGACCGAAATGCTCAGACAATTCCTGATAGACTGTTGACAGCATAGAAGGTTCCGCAGTTAAAACACCGATAATTGCTTTGACAGGAAATTGTTTTAATAGTGTCTTCATAATCTGAAAAACCGTCTGAATAAACCAAATGCAAAATAAAATTGGAAATTGACAAAAAAATCTGCATTTTCCCTTGACAATCTTATGAAACTTGATGTATAATTCTACGTTACGCCAAGAAGTGATAAAGATAGAAGTTATAAGAGTGTAGATTTTGTAGCCGTTCTCACTTTAAATGAAGTCTCACTTTAATGAAGTATATAACTTCTTTAAGAAATAGGCAAATGTTTTTGCATTGAATAAAGGTGTTCATGGTAGTTCAGTGTAGCACCCAAATTAGTTCCAACTTTTTCTTGCTGCACCTAACAAAATGTGGTGTCTTGCAAACGGTTTTTTTGCGTCCACACCTATCAATACCTAAGAAAACTGAACTGTCATGTTCAAATTGTGAATCTATCCGCTAATGACCAACTCGGTGATAGCAGTCGAATTGCGAAACCTTCAACCCATCAGCGACCCGCGCAAGGTGAATAATCTTATGCCAGATAAAATAAAAAGTAATGGTAAAAGTAAGGGAAGTGCAGCAGCATTAAGACCACGAAAATCCTTTGCCAAAACCCCTTCAGTTCTTGATTTGCCCGACTTAATTGAGACCCAAAAGAATTCATACTCAGCATTTATGCAACGTGATATTGAGGATGGTCAAGAACGAGAGTCTAAAGGACTACAGGCTTTATTCGAGGAGGTCTTTCCAATTTATGACTTTAAAGAAACGACAAGCCTCGAATTCGTTAGCTACACACTTAGCGCACCAACACACGATCTGTCTGACTGTGAATCCCGCGGGCTCAACTATCAGATGCGTCTACAAGCACGCCTAATGTGTGTTGAACGAGAAAAAGACGATGATACAGAACAGACAAAAGTTACGGACATCACAGAATCTGACGTCTATCTCGGAGACATCCCGCTAATGACTGAAAACGGCACGTTCATTATCAACGGATCCGAACGTGTCATCGTCAACCAATTACAGAGATCTCCCGGTGTCATCTTTCTTGACAAGTCACATGCAACAAGTGCACAGAAACTACCTACAGGACAAATCATACCCTATAGAGGGGCATGGATAGAGTTCGAGTTTGATTCAAAGGACTGCATTCATGTCCGATTAGACCGGAAAAAGAAGATACTCGCAACCGTTCTCTTGCGGGCACTCGGATGGGAAACAGATGAGGAAATACTAAAACTCTTTAGTCGTACTGAAACTATTCCCATGAAGGAAGATGTTGTCGGACGCGTCATCGCTAAAACTATTATCAACGAAGAAACGGGTGACGTGCTGCTGGAAGCAAATACAAAACTGTCTGAATTAGAATATGACAGACTCACAGATGCAGAAGTTGAAGAAGTTGAAGTATTGGTAGGTTCCGACGAACAGGAACTCCGATATCTACGAAATACACTTTCACGTGATACAGTAAAAGCTTATGGCGGAGGCACATTGAAAGAAGGTGCCATGATTGAGATTTTTCGCAACCTTCGACCCGGTGATTCCCCAACACGAGAAGCCGCAATGGCAAGCCTGGAACGACTCTTTTTTGACGGCGCACGCTACGATCTAGACACTGTCGGAAGATACAAATGCAATTCAAAATTCGGTGATATGCCTATCTATCTTGATGAAGACGGGGAGATGCCATCTGAAGATGACCGCACACTGCGTAAAGAAGATATTGCCGCTACGCTGCAATACCTTATGGACATACGTAATGGACTTAGAGACGTAGATGATTTAGACCATCTCGGCAATCGACGTGTCCGTGTTATCGGAGAACTTCTTGAAAATCAGTTCCGGATTGCATTACTACAGATGCGTCGGGCAGCACGAGAAAAGTTGAGCACAACGACAGATTCACAGTTGAAGAACCCAAAGAATATGGTTAATCCAAAACCTTTGATGATGGCACTCCGAGAGTTTTTCGGTTCCAACCAACTCTCACAATTCATGCAACAGATCAACCCATTAGATGAACTCACACACAAACGACGTATCTCAGCAATCGGTCCAGGTGGACTCCATCGTGATCGAGCAACGGCAGCGGTTCGTGATGTTCATCGCACACATTATGGACGCGTTTGTCCCTTAGAAACACCTGAAGGTCCCTCAATCGGTCTTATCGTCTCATTAGCAACATTTGCACGTGTTAATCCTTACGGATTCTTAGAAACTCCCTATAGAGCAATACGTAATGGTAAAATTACCGAAAACGTAGAATATCTAACTGCGGATGCAGAGGACAGATACCATATTGCACCAGCAGACGCTCTCAAGTCAGACCATAAAATAAAGAAACTACGGAGCCGCAAAGGTGAAGAAGTACTTGAACGCGACTTGAATGAGATTGAATATATCGGTATTGCGCCACAACAGATCGTAGGAGTCTCCGCTGCTCTCGTCCCATTCTTAGAACATGAAGACGCTAACCGTGCACTCATGGGTGCAAACCACCAACGACAAGCAGTACCCCTCATCAGACCTGAAGCCCCCTGGGTCGGAACAGGTATGGAACATCGCGCCGCACGGGATGCCAATGCAATGGTTATTGCTCAGAGAGGCGGAGTCGTATCCAGTGTTGACTCAGAAGAGATACTAATCCGCACAGGTCAAGCTCTCCATCTTGAAGAAGGCGAACACGGATTCAGTGAAATGGGATATGATGTCTACAAATTGAAGAATTTCAAACGCAGCAACAGCGGGACATGCATACATCAACGTCCACGCGTAAATATCGGAGATGTCGTTGATGCAGGCGATGTCATCGCTGACGGTACAGCTACCGAAGGTGGAGAACTGGCACTCGGTAGGAATATACTCTGTGCATATATGCCCTGGGGCGGACATAACTTTGAAGACTCCATACTTATCAGCGAATCGCTTATCAAGAATGATACATTTACATCAGTTCATATTGAGGAATTTGAAGTCACAGCAAGGCAGACAAAAATGGGTGATGAAGAAATCACCAAAGATATTCCAAACATGTCCGCACGAAGTCTTTCACAACTTGATGATGAAGGTATCATACGAGTCGGTAGTGTGGTCGGTACAGGAAGTATCCTCGTCGGAAAAATATCACCGAAAGGAGAAAGTGAATATGGACCTGAAGAAAAACTACTGCGCGCGATCTTCGGTGAAAAAGTTAAAGAGGTTAAAGACGCCTCCGCTTATACACGACCCGGCGTAGAAGGTGTTGTCATTGATGTTAAAGTATTCTCACGACAAGCTACACACGAGAGTGAAAAAACCGCATGGCGACAAGACGCATTACGAAAACAGATTGAGCAGGCATGGCTTGAAAAACGAGAACAGGTCTCCGAACGAATGACAGAAGAATTACGTGAAACGTTGGCTAACAAAGAACTTGCGTATCCGACTACCTTCAAACGCGATCAAGATAGCACAGATGAAGACAGCACGGATGCACCCAAACAGTTAAAAGCAGGTGAAGTGTTGACCCGAGAATATCTGGAAGAACTTTCACAAAGTCAACTTGAATCGCTACAAATCACGGATGATACAGCCATGAGTTACATTAAGAGCCTTCAAGAAATCGCTGCCGGACGCATCACAGATTATACAAAGGAGAAAGATGAAGCTCTGGAAAAACTTGATGCCGGCGAAGAACTCAAACCTGGTGTCTTGAAACTCGTTAAAGTTTATGTAGCAAGCCGGCGTCCAATCCAAATCGGCGATAAAATGGCAGGACGTTATGGAAACAAAGGCGTCGTGGCAAAAATCCTACCCGATGAAGACATGCCATATCTACCCGATGGAACACCGGTTGATATCGTTCTAAATCCGCTCGGTGTACCATCACGTATGAACGTTGGTCAAATCCTTGAAATTCATTTAGGCTTGGCTTGCAAGGAACGCGGAATGTACATTGCATCACCCGTATTTGACGGGGCAACAGAGACTGAAGTTTTTGAGATGTTGGAGGAAACAGAATTACCTGAAAACGTTAAGAAAACCGGGAAAAGCGTCCTATACGATGGAAGAACGGGGGATCCGTTCGGACAAGAAGTTACTGTTGGTTACGTCTATTTCCTTAAACTGAACCACCTCGTCGCTGATAAGATGCACGCACGTTCTACAGGACCCTATTCCTTAGTAACACAACAACCACTTGGTGGTAAAGCACAACACGGTGGACAACGACTTGGAGAAATGGAAGTATGGGCACTTGAAGCTTACGGCGCAGCACACACACTTCAAGAAATGTTAACTATCAAGTCAGACGACGTCAAAGGTAGAACCAAAATATACGAATCTATCGTGAAGGGACAAAGTCCATTGAAACCTGGAACACCTGAATCTTTCAACGTACTCGTCAGAGAACTACAAAGCCTCGGCTTAAATGTTGAACTCACTGAAGGAGACCCATCAGATATCGATTCAGCACAGCAAGGAATCCACGACATCGGTTTCCCACTCCTACACACAGTGGAAACAGTTGAACCTATAGATGAAGAACCGCCTTTGAAACTGGCATGGAACACAGACGATACCGATTAGTTGAAAGTCCAAACTAAATAAGTAGGTCGGGTAGAGGAACGAAACCCGACATGAAGCCACATATCATGAGTAAAATCGGGTTTCGCTTCGCTCTACACGACCAACAAGTTATAGTCTGGACTAACCAATAGTCTTCCCACAATCACTAAAGGAGCAAGAAAATGGCAAACAATGAACAGCAATTTAATCGTATATCTATCAGCATCGCCTCACCTGAAACGATAAGAGATTGGGCAAAACGGACATCTTGTAAAAACAGGAATCCCGCAGACGATTCTTGGTCATGCCCCGAAAAAGGCACTTGTGACTGTGGAGAAATCAAAAAAGCGGAGACGATTAACTACCGTAGTTTTCGTCCTGAGCACCAAGGCCTATTCTGTGAAGCTACATTCGGACCACAGAAAGATTTTGAATGCAGTTGTGGAAAATACAAGCGCATTAAACACAAAGGACTTATCTGTGATCAGTGTGGTGTTGAAGTAACGAAATCACAAGTGCGTCGGGAAAGACTCGGATACATCAAACTTGCAACACCTGTCTCGCATATCTGGTTCTTTAAAGGTATCCCATCCCGTATCGGGACGTTCCTTGAACTTGCATCACGCCAAGTAGAACGTGTTCTCTACTTTGAAGCGTTTATTGTGACAGAAGTCACCGATGAAAGTTGTGAGTTGAACGAGAAAGACATTCTCACCGAAATAGAAGTAAACAATAAGATGCAAGAGCATCCAGGTACATTCAAAGCTGGAACTGGGGCAGAGGCAATTCAAGAACTTCTACGTAAAATAAGTCTCCCTGATGATGTTGAAAAACTTACTGAAGAACTGGAAGCAACATCAAGTAGGCAGAAGAAAATGAAACTGTCTAAGCAACTCAGGATGGTAGCTGGGTTCAATAAAACACAGATGCAACCTGAATGGATGATACTTGATGTGCTACCTGTCATTAGTCCTGATCTACGTCCGCTGGTCTCTTTGGAAGGTGGTAGATTCGCAACAAGTGACCTCAACGATCTGTATCGTCGCGTCATTAACCGGAACAATCGCTTACAGAAACTTATTGACTTAAGGTCTCCCGAAGTTATCCTGAGAAATGAAAAACGGATGCTTCAGGAATCTGTTGACGCATTCTTGGACAACGGCAGACATGGACGCCAAGTTACCGGCCCGGGTAAACGCGCACTCAAATCGTTGTCCGATATTCTTAGGGGTAAAGTCGGACGATTCCGACAGAACCTACTCGGAAAACGTGTTGATTATTCCGGTAGGAGTGTGATCGTTGTTGGACCCGAACTTGAACTTCATCAGTGTGGTCTACCGAAATTGATGGCTGTTGAACTCTACAAACCTTTCATTATTGAAAAGTTATTGACAGGCGGACATGTCCAAACCATCAAACGCGGTAAACACATGACAGAACACGTCACTGCCGAATCTCCTGTCTGGGAAGCATTGGAAGAAGTTATCGCTGACCACCCCGTTCTACTCAATCGTCCACCGACACTCCACCGGCTCGGTATTCAGGCGTTTATGCCTGTGCTCGTTGAAGGTAAATCCATCCGGATACCGCCACTTGTCTGTAAAGCGTTCAACGCGGATTTTGATGGTGACCAAATGGCTGTTCATGTGCCACTTTCTATTGAAGCACGCACAGAAGCCAAAATGTTGCTACTCAGTAGTGGTAACATTCTCAAACCTTCACACGGTGAGCCGATTACAGTTCCAGAACTTGATATGGTCTTAGGGGCAAGTTTCCTAACAAAGGAGTTACCAGAACATCAACAGAGAGCAGAACTACTTCATGCTGCTTATACAGAAGAGGGGGATGATGGGAAAAAGGGGGAAATCTTCACAACATTAGAAAACGAATCCTGGGCGAAACGCCGCTTCACGTCTCCTGACCAGATAACCCACGCCCACGGATGCGGTATCCTAAAACTTCATGACTCTGTTCTACTCTATTTTGAAGAACACAGCGAACCGATCCTCACAACCGTCGGACGGGTGATATTCAACGAAGTACTACCATTTACAAATGGAACATCTTCTCTGAGATGGACTGATGAAGTAACCGGACTTGAATTGCCATTCTTTAATGAAGAAGCTCGCGGTAGACGACTGTCACAACTTGTGAAACGTTGCTTCAACGAACTCGGTACAGCAGAAACTGTATCTTTGCTGGACCGGATGCAGAAACTCAGTTTTGAATACGCAACGCGCAGTGGGATCTCTCCTGGTATCAAAGACTACTTGATACCACCCGAAAAAGACGACATCCTCAATGAAGCAAGGAAACAGATTGAACAGTTAGACATGCAGAAAAACCTTGAAGCAGAAGAATTAGAGAATGAGAAAATTCGGATTTGGTATGACACTGTCACAAGAATTGAAGATACACTCTTTGATGTGCTCCCTGAAACTGAGACGTATCTGGTAGAACAGGATGAAAACGTAGAAGGTTTCAGTCCTGTACATCTGATGGCTGATAGTGGAGCGCGTGCTCGCAAAAATCCATTTATTCAGATCAGTGCTATTGTGGGGTTGAAGTCTAAGCAGAGTGGAGAAATTCTATCCACACCCATTCAGTCCTCATATCGAGAAGGATTAGATGTACTTGACTACTTCACCTCTACTTATGGTTCACGTAAGGGGTTGGTTGATACCGCAATGAAAACTGCCGCATCAGGATACCTTACGCGGAAACTCGTTGATGTTGCACAAGATGTCATGATTACAGAAGAAGATTGTGGAACAACACACGGCATCCTGAAGTTCACGACAAGTGCAGGCTCAATCGGTTTTAAGATTAGTGGTCGTGTTGCAGTTGAACCTGTCCTCCACCCTGAAACTGGGGAAACTATGGTGGAAAGTAATACGTTGATTACACCACAAATAGCACAGGCGATTGAGGAAGCAGAAGTTCCCAGCGTGCGTGTCCGCTCAATACTTACTTGTGAAGCAGACAAAGGCGCATGTGCGCAATGCTACGGTGCCGACCTAACATCTGGACAACGAGTCAATGTCGGTGAGGCAATCGGTATTATCGCAGCCCAATCTATCGGTGAACCCGGCACACAGTTAACGATGCGGACATTCCATACAGGTGGCGTCGTTGAAGATATGAGTGAACGACTCGCACGTAAAATCCTCGCCAAAGATACTGGGACAGTCCGTTTCCGTGACTATATTCCAGGTAGAACTGTCCGAGAAGAAGGTGGACTCTGGATCGCACAACAGGTCGCTGAGCACCTTGATCAACCAAAATACAAGATCAGAACGGTACAGCATCCCGAATGTAAGCTCCAACCCGGTGAATTCCTCACCGAAAAACAGTATCAGGAATATCTTGAGAAGTACCCCGGATTTGAGGTAGAACCTATCTCATACCAAATTACAGCGGTAAATCATCCGGATGCGGTTGAAGCAGATGGAGAGACTGATGTACCACTGAAAGTAGGACAACCGCTTACAGAACAGGAATACCAAAAGTTCTCACATCAATATTCCTTATTCCGATGTTCGGAAGCGCACTATCGTGTGGAAACCGTGAAATATCCAGGCACCTCACTGAAGCCAGGAACACGAT
>CAZURU010000040.1:0-5183 GCA_964623585.1 uncultured bacterium | reverse complement strand
CAAACCAAAGCGGGTGACATACTTACCGAAACTGAATATAAAGAAGAATACAGTAAAATGCAGGATGACATTCCACCGCAATACCGAATTCAGGAGGTAACCCATGACGACTGCCCATTCAAGGTCGGTGATATACTCTCACAAGAAGATGAAAGTCAATACCACCTGGAACTGAGTGAACGGTTTTATATAGTAGAGGAGGTGAGTGAAGGTGTAGACTTAACACTCAAGCAAGAGCTGACAGCGAATGAATACAAACGGGCACAAGAAGAGAATAAAGCATTTGAAGTCAAACGACCCTCAACTCCTATATGTCGGGTCTTGAAGGTAAATCATCCTGAGTGCCCACTAAAACCTGAAGAGATCATCAATATTGATAACTTACAGACACTTCGGGATAAATTCAGCGGCGTAACAGCTGATAGACTCAAATTCCGAGTCACTGCTGTACATCATGCAGACTGTAATTTAGATTTAGGCACACTACTCACTGAAAATGAGAAAAAAGCAGTTGCCAAAACCTATCCCGGTTTTGAGGTCAATGTCAAGAAAAATGACAGTGCTTTTGAAATGGAACGCCTCTACCGCATCGCCGCTGTCCATCATGACGACTTTCCCGTTGCAATAGGTGAACTCATCACACAATCCGAATCGAGTCGTTACCGAAGAAGCCATAGAGGGTTCGACTATGAAAAACTCTACATTTATACCCCAGAAGGTAGTCAAGAAGAAAAAGTCTTGACTGACAGGGAACACAAAACACTCATCAAAGATCACAGAGAAACTGACACACCTTTACCTGAAACACAATTGGTGTATCATATCCTTGAAGTGCATCATGATGAATGTGAACTTACGCCCGGACAGCGGATCGATGAAACCGAATACAAACGCGTACAACGACTCTACAAGGGATTTGATACCGAGAGGGTATTCAAGGTGACAGAGGTCATCTCAAAAGAGGTTGATGTTAAGGTCGGCGAAATACTGGATGAAGATGTCTATAAGGAAAAATCCGCATTAACTTCAAAGAACAATTATGAGGTTACCAAGATTATACATCCAAGTTGTCCGCTTAAGGTCGGCGAAGAATTAAAAGACTGGGAATATGCAACTGCTCTTGAACAATACCCAGGTGTAGAAGTTGATGGTCTGGAAGAACGTTTCAGAATAGATATTGAGACGTCAAGCGGGGCAAGAGTTTCTCACCTTATACCCAACGGCTATTCCGGATCACTCAAACCGGGAGATAAGGTGAATGCCCAACAACCCTTGGCTGAATTGCACGAGAAAACCACAAACCTTGACATCGTTGCTGGTATCCCAAGAGTGACCGGCCTCTTTGAAGCACGTCCCCCTAAAAGGCAAGATGCAGCTGAAATCGCCGAAATCGGCGGAATCGTCCAACTCACCGGACAGAAGGCTGGTGTACCGCAATACCGAATCGTTGATGGACAAACACAGAGTCGCCTCTATGCCATCCCAGATGAAAAACGACGGGTTGACGATGGGGACAAGGTAGAAGCTGGACAACCCCTCACAGATGGATACCTAAACCCACACGATATCCTTGCCATCGGCAGGACCACTATTAACGGACACTCAATAGAAGGTGAAGAAGCTGTCTGGACATATCTCGTTGATGAAGTACAGACCGTATATGAAACAAACAGTATCAACGACAAACACGTCGAAGTCATCGTCCGACAGATGCTACAAAAAATACGGATCCTGGACGTCGGTGATACAGAATTCTATGCAAATGATGAAGTGCCCCGACACAGATTCCACGCTGAAAATAGACGCGTTGAGGAAGAAGGTGGAACACCTGCAACCGGTAAACCGGTCTTACAGAGTATCAGCAAAGCATCGCTGAGCACCGAAAGTTTCATCTCCGCTGCAAGTTTCCAAGAAACGCGGAAAGTACTCTCGGATGCCGCCGTTGAAGGACAGACTGACATGTTAAGGGGTTTAAAAGAAAATGTGATACTCGGACGACTCATACCAGCAGGAACAGGATTCTCTGAATGGCTTGAACTCGATGTATCCAGCGATGCCATGACCAACTTAGAACCGGAAGAACTGCCAGAACTTGAGGAACTTGCAGAGCCACTTTCAGATGCAGTTGAAGACTAAGGGATAGTCCATTCTAATTGTTCGGGTAAAGGTCACGATTCGGAGATCTTTCCTACCCATCTAAACACCGCTGGCGAGGTTTCTTAATCTCGCCAAATCATACAAACACCGCTGGCGAGGTTTCCTAACCTCGCCAAATTTCGGGTTGAGCAAAACGAAGTCCGACATGTTACCACTATAAATTCGGTTCCACCATCTCACTTGGCACAACCAATTCATCAAATTCTTCCCCTGTCAACACACCATCTTCAACCGCAACTTCCCGCAGTGTTGATCCATCCCTATGTGCCTTCTGTGCCAGTTTCGCAGCAGCATCGTAACCTATGCGGGGTGTCAAGGCAGTTACTAACATTAACGATGCTTCTAAATAACCAGCAATAGCAGCCTTATTCGCTTCAATTCCAACAACGCAATGCTCTCGAAACGTATCACATGCATCCGATAGCAACCGAATAGACTGCAAGCAGTTGAAAGCGATCACAGGCATAAAAACGTTAAGCTCAAAATTTCCTGAACTCCCAGCCAAAGAGATGGTTGTATCATTTCCAATCACTTGTGCACAGACCATCGTCATCGCTTCACACTGTGTCGGATTGACTTTTCCGGGCATGATGGAACTCCCTGGTTCGTTTTCTGGAAGAATCAATTCCCCTATACCACATCGGGGACCGCTTCCTAACCAGCGGATATCGTTGGCAATTTTAAACAGCGCACATGCCAGACGTTTCATTGCACCGCTTGCAGAAACGAGTGCATCGCGGCTGCCTAACGCTTCAAATTTATTCGGTGCACTCACAAACGGATGTCCGGTCCGAGCAGCAATACGAAAAGCAACTGCATCCGCGTAATCAGGATGTGTGTTTAAACCTGTTCCAACAGCAGTCCCACCAATCGGAAGTTCATACAGATGCGTTAAGGTATCTTTAATCGTCTCTTGTGCATGTGCCATCTGATGTGCATATCCGCTAAATACCTGTCCCAACGTTAAGGGTGTAGCATCCATCAAGTGTGTACGACCTGTCTTGACGATATCTGAAAAATCCTCGGTTTTATTCCCCAACGCACCTTGCAACGCTGCTGTAGCAGGTAACAACCGTTCAACACACTCCGTCACAACTGAAACGTGTATAGCAGTCGGAAAAACATCGTTCGTAGACTGTGAACGATTCACATGGTCATTCGGGTGAACAGGAGATTTCACACCACGTTTCTCTCCAGCAAGTTCATTTGCGCGGTTTGCAATCACTTCATTAATATTCATGTGTGTCTGTGTACCGCTGCCTGTTTGCCAAATCCTAAGTGGAAACTGATCGTCAAGTTTACCCTCAGCAACTTCATCCGCAGCACGACAGATAAGGTCTGCTATTTCGGGTGTAATACTATCCAGTTCTGCATTAACCGTAGCTGCTGCATGTTTAATTATAGCAAGCGAGCGAATGAAAGTAGGTGGAAAACGTTCGTTCCCAATATTAAAATTGTAATAGGCGCGTTGTGTCTGTGCTCCCCAATATGCATCTTCAGGAACTGGAACCTCACCCAAACTATCTTTTTCTAATCGTGTTTTCATCAAATTCCTCTTTTATCAGAAATATATCTTCCTTCATATCAGTTCAATTTTATCTCATAAACCAGCGTGTGTCAAGGAAAGGATATTTCACCCTTTACTTCCATCCTTCCATCCCTCCCTTCTTTTCTTCCACCCTTCCCTTCTTCCACCCTTCCATTCTTTTCTTCCATTCTTCCACCCTTCCCTTCTTCCACCCTTCCCTTCTTCCACCCTTCCATCCTTCCACCCTTCCATTCTTTTCTTCCACCCTTCCCTTCTTCCACCCTTCCATTCTTTTCTTCCACCCTTCCCTTCTTCCACCCTTCCATCCTTCCCTTCCCTTCTTCCACCCTTCCACCCTTCCATCCTTCCCTTCCCTTCTTTTCTTCCATCCTTCCATTCTTCCAACCTTCCATCCTTCCCTTCTTTTCTTCCAACCTTCTTAATCCTTCCTCAATCTTGACAGAAACACAAACAGTAGGATTATCACACCTACACCACACAAAATACCGATCCACGACGGTAAACTGCTTGCTGCAGGAAGATAACCACACATTAAAGCGATCACAGCTACAGTAAGCGCGTAAGGCATCTGTGTTCTCACATGATGCATCGGATCACAGCTACTTACCATCGCACTAAGTATCGTCGTATCGGAGATCGGAGAACAGTGATCTCCAAAGATTGCACCATCTAAAACAGCACCAAGACATATAATAGTCGTAATTCCGTAAGTATTGTTATCAAGCAAGAAGGCAACAGGAATCGCAGTTGGTATGAGAATTGCCATCGTACCCCAACTTGTACCAGTGGCAAAAGAGGTAAGAGATGCTACAATAAACACAAGCGCAGGAAACCATAATGGAGAAACTACATCGCTGAGAATTGATGCAATATACTGTCCTGTCATAAGACTATCACAACTGGCTTTAATCCCCCAAGCACATAGAATGATACCAATTGGTAACAGTGTCCCAGTTAATCCACCCTTGACTGCTTTCCAAATGGCTAACAGAGACATCTTTGAGAAGACTAATCCACAGATGATCGCAGCAACAAAGGAAATAATCGCAGCTGAGGCAAGTACTTTCACATTATTCGCATCCGATAAAGCGTTTCTCCAAGAAGTCAGCGAATAAATGGGACCTGATCCGTTCCCATCTATCCACAATCCCCCAAGAATCAGACTAAACAGGAGCGTGAGCGGAATCACTGAAGATAGTATCTGAATGCTGTTCTGTCCATCAGCGATTTCTGTTGCAATTCCACCCATTACTTTCGCGTCGGCTGCAGAGACATCACCGGTATTTCGTGAGCGCAGTTGTGCGCGCCGCATCGGACCAAAGTCCTGACCGCTAACACTATTAATAAGAACAAAAAGGATAGTTAATATGCAGTAGAATCGAAAAGGAAGGGCATCAAAGAACATTGAATATCCATCGCTCGCTAAACCGATGTTCTCTGCAACAGAGTTGAACAGTCCTACCTCATAACCTATCCA
>CAZURU010000039.1:0-20295 GCA_964623585.1 uncultured bacterium | reverse complement strand
CACCGTGTGAACGGTTCAGCTAACTGGTACTAATAAGTCGAGGGCTTGATAACTTATCTCTCTCTACCGTTCCTCAATACATATACAATTGTCAAATATTATTATACACCTTTCCGGTGGCTATAGCGAAGGGGATACACCCGTCTCCATTCCGAACACGGAAGTTAAGCCCTTCTGCGCTGATGATACTTCGGGGGCAACCCCGTGGGAAAGTAAGTCGCTGCCGGGATACCTCTCTAAAGGGCAGGCATCACGCCTGCCCTTTAATGCTATAAACCCTGAGAAGGAGAAAATAGTTGAATATGAGTTCTTTTGAAGATAAAAAAACTTTAAAGAGGAAGGTATTTTTGACGAAGTCAAGGCACTCGCCCAGAAAGAATTATCAGCTGAAGGTTCGCTTAAGTCGGATCAGAACTCTGAAGATATGAAAGGTCCAACTAAACCCATCACAAGGTTTTTCCGATGGCTTCGACACGTCTTCAATCTCTAAATGCTGAAGGCACTGTTAACGGATAGGTTTTAGAACTTCTTCTTGAGTACCAAAGCACCTCTTGGGGCATCCATTGAAAAATCGGCTTTAAAAGTCACTTCAAAGGCACGGTTCTGTTGTCGTTTGTTGTTCCAACGTTTCGTTGAGATACGTGCCTCAACTGCGCTAAAAACGTGATTTAATATAACTAATCCCAAGGCTGTTCGTGCGTTTTCAAATGTAGCGTTTGCTTCCTGTCTTAAACCATAAGCTTGCAAGCGATGTTTTGAGTCGAATTCAATACTTGTGTGCTTAGCATCTTTCAGCGACGGATCAAGATCCTTCCAATACCACTTACCTGTTCTATTTCTGGTTGCCTCAGAATCGTATTGATGGTTCCAGTTTTCATACTGTGTTGCATGTTCATAGTCTTCAATTTCGTCCCATTCTTCAAAGGAACCTGGACCGATAAAGATCACATTGTCTCTTACTAATTCCCTATAATCTTCACGCGTATTGACTGCAGAATTGCGTAAGACGAAATAGGTAATCCACAAACCCACCTCCGCTGCGGTATAGATGTAACCATATTTTGAACCATTATATAACTGTCCCATTCCTGGGATAGCCAGAGAATATAGAAACGCTTCATTTGGAGATTTGAGCGTAACGATGTTATCGTTTGTAACGTGTTGATCTGCCAGTGTCCGTATACCGAGATTAGACACAAGAAAAAAATCAGTCAATAGATGCTCTTGCGATTTGTCAGATGCTATACAGATAGCAGCCGAGAAACTGAAAATTAATACATAAATAACTACGGTTTGTACGAGTTTCACTATAAACTATTCCTCATTAAAATGCGATTATACCTGTCGCTTCAAGAAGTCTTTCCTGAGCGGGACCAAAACGCGGTCCATAAGTAATGTCTAAGTTAAAGAGATATACCTTAACACCGATGCCGTAAGTCAGATGGTCAGTAAATTCTGGTAGGTTTATCCCAGGTTCAGATTTATAGCCGACCCGCATTGCAAGGATATTCCCAAGCCAGTATTCTACACCGACGTTCTTTTGTAGATGTCGCCATTCAAATGCCCGGATACCGACACCTCTATCAGAAAGCAGTTGTTCTTTCGTAATCTTTTCAGCTCCTTCAGCATTTACACGTTCTAAATCTGCTAAGAGTTCCTCTTCATTTTCTGAGAGTTTGTCAATATACGATGTGATGCCGCTAACCAAGCGAAAGTGATTGTATCTGTCTCTATAGAGACTCATTGATGTCCCAATTCGAAACATTCTTGGCAAAGGATCTGCTTGGTTCTCATCAATAAACGATATGTCTGGTCCAACGTTCTGAATTACCATACCGATCGTTGTGGGTATAGGTTCAAACGGTACATCATATTGCAGACCAATATCCACAGCATAAGAACTTCCGGATTCAGTGCCGAGTACCATTCTAATCATCTTGCCGTTTATCCCCATTGCAATTGAATCTGTCAAGTAATCTGCATAAGATAAGGTAAAGACCATGTTTGTACCAAGATTATCGTTGCGGATCACTTCGGGTGAGTCTACCGTGACAGGAATAGTACCTTGACCATTAAGTTGTAATGTCGCTCCTATTGTGCCAATATCCCCCAGAGGCATTGCGCCTGAGATGAAAGTATAATACATACCTTCACCCGCCTCACCAAAGGGAGCACTCATATCTGAGTAGAACATTGAAAGTTGTGAACCTTGCCTGTCTGAATTCAAATTGCTATCTGGCAAATACGCCAATCCGCTCGGATTCCATAGTGATGTTGTGACATCCCCAGACATAGCCGAGAAAGCGTCCCCTAATGCCCTGGCACGAGCACCACCCCCTAAATTTAGGATTTGTGCACCTGTCCTTCCAGGACCTGCAAATGCTGTGTTAGATATCAGCAATAATACTGATACAACTAATGACAAATATCTAATCATTTTACTTTTACTACGTCAATATACATAGAGTTATCTCCGAATCTCTATGTTTTAACGCCTCCTTTATTGAATTTAACTTACCACTATTATAACGTAAATTCCAAGTTTTTTGTTTACAGAGTTTTATTGAAGCGATATCCTTAATCCAAGACATTACGTCCTTGCAATGACTTCATTTTTCTGCTATACTCAATTTGCATAAGACTGATACAGGTAATTCTCATGCATCAACGAATACTCTCTACGCTCTTATATGTGTTCTGTCTAAAGTACCTGCTAATTATTGGATGTATTACAGACACACAGAAAGACCCTGAAATCACAGTGTTCGCCGCAATGAGCCTAACGAATGCACTAACCGATATTGGGAGGGAATATACAAAGAAACACAACGTGCGTGTGTCGTTTAATTTTGCTGCATCAACAACATTACAGCGACAAATTGAGAAGGGGGCATCTGCAGATGTCTTCATTTCAGCAAGTAAAATACAAGCTGATGCACTTGAGAAACTCGGACTACTGGAGGAAAATAGTAGAGAGGATATATTAACAAACCAATTGGTCATTGTCGCCCACAAAGAGTCCGACATACGTATAAGGGAACCGATAGATGCTCAACAGAACGTTGTATCCAGAATTGCAATTGGACAACCCGAAATCGTTCCTGCTGGTTATTATGCTAAGGAAGTGCTACAACACTATAATTTATGGGATAGAATTCAACCAAAGTTGATTTTTAGCACTGACGTCCGCGCGACACTTGCTTATGTTTCAACAAAAAATGTAGACATCGCTTATGTTTATCAATCCGATACAACCGTGAGTGAACAGGTTAAGGTTATTTACCGGTTCCCACCTAACACACATTCAACAATAGTATATCCTGTTGTTATTTTAAAGGAAAGTAAACAAAAACTGATATCGAAAGCGTATATTCAATTCCTGAAAACGCCAATTGCATATAAAATATTTAATAAATACGGATTTACACATCTTTCAACAGATACATTTTAGTGAACATTGAAATTACCGCACTTATCCTAACTTTCAAAGTTGCTATACTCAGTCTGATTGTCATGTTTCCACCGGGATTACTGATTGGATGGGTTCTATCAAAACGTGAATTCCCTGGAAAATCTATACTTAATACGGTCGTTATGCTACCTTTGGTGCTTCCACCGGTAGTCAGTGGTTATATACTTCTGATTCTGTTCAGCAAAAGTGGACCGATAGGAGGACTCCTCAATCAGTACTTCAAATTAGAAATTGTTTTTTCACCAGTTGCGGTTGTGTTAGCTGTATCTGTAATCTCATTTCCACTTCTGGTGAGGGGTATCATCACAGGCATCTCATCAGTACCGGTAGAACTTGAGAAAGCGGCAAGAACGCTCGGGGCATCACCAGTCAGGGTATTTTTCACTATCACACTTCCTTTGGCATACCGCGGGATAATTGGGGGTGCAATTCTTGGATTCTCAAAAAGCCTTGGTGAATTTGGGGCAACAATGTTGGTAGCAGGTAATATTCCAGGAAAGACACAGACCCTTGCACTCTCCATCTTTGATGCAGTTCAACAAGGCGAGGATGCAACAGTGTTTCGTTTAGTCTTTATATCAACTGTTATCGCTTTCATTGCCATTTGGCTCACAGAACGATTTGCTTTTCATTATGACTAAAAATGTACAAATATATTGAACGGAGGATATTAAAATGGGCTCCTCTTATGAAATACTGATTATTCTTGCTATTGTCGGTGTCTTGATAATAATCGTAGCTGCCGCAAGATTAAATAGGAGCAAGAAAACTGAAAAAGGAAATCAGCAGCAACCAGATCGCAGGAATCAGGATGATTCTGTTGATGACTTGGAAGATGTGCTACTGACCGGTTTGATCTTGGGTGATGCAATGAATAATGAAGATGTTGATGAATCCGTCAATGATTCAGACTCAGACTTTTTTGACGGTGGCATGGACGGTGGATTTGATGATACCGGGTTTGAGTAAGTTACTCATTCAGTCCTTTGATCCCTTTTTACTTTAAGATGGCTCTCTATTATGGATGAGAAAAGTAATTTATCACTCAATTTTCAAAAACGTCTCGGTAGTTTTGATCTATCCATTGATTGTGTATTGAGTCAGAAAGTTACCGCTTTTTTAGGTGCTTCTGGTAGTGGTAAAACCACACTACTCAATTGCATCAGCGGTACTCTTACACCTGATAGAGGTCAAATCCTATTTGGTAACAAGACCCTTTACGATTCAAATTCCAGAATCAGCATAGCACCGGAAAAAAGGCGGATAGGTTACGTGTTTCAAGAGGGACATCTATTCCCCCATCTCACCGTAAAACAGAATATCCGTTACGGACAACCTAAGACTATACAGAAGAATATGAACAACGTATCACAAATCCTTGATATACTTGAAATATCGGATTTACTTGATAGGTATCCTAAACAACTTTCTGGTGGACAACGACAAAGAGTAGCTGTTGCCCGTTCCATTACCATGCAACCGAGCATCCTGCTGATGGACGAACCTCTTGCATCTCTGGATAGTAGACTGAAAAATCGGATTATACCCTATCTGTATAACATTAAACAGACTTATGACATTCCCATCATTTATGTTACACATGCTATTTCTGAAGTCATGGCACTTGCAGATGAAGCGTACATCATCTCAGATGGTAAGATCACCTTTAATGGTGAACCGCAGGAATTACTCGCCACACCTTCAACCTTTCCGATTGCTAATATTATAGGTGTAGAAAATATCCTTGCATTACCCATTGCAAATTCAGATGCAGAGAAAGGTGTTACGGCTTTAGGAATTGGGTCTCAACGGTTGATCATACCTTACATTGAACCTAATATTGAAATAGAAACGAACAATGAAGTGCCGATCGCGATTAGGGCAGAAGATATAATCATCTCGCTTGAAGACAACCTTCCGATTAGTGCCAGGAACATCTTGAAAGGCACAATAGATTCTTTACAGAATCAGACATTAGTCTTCATCAAAGTAGAGCAGCATCTCTTGACAGTCAAGATCACACCAGATGCATGCAAGCAGCTCCAACTGTGTCAAGGAAAGGAGGTATATTGCGTCATAAAAGCAAATGCTGTTAATCTGCTCTGGTCTGACACTTGAGATTATTCCAGATTTCGTCTACTTGACCTTGTAGTGTTTCAAGTGTCCCGTTATTTTCTACGACAATATCAGCATACTTTACTTTTTCAGAAACAGGCATCTGTGAGTCAATTCGTGCATGTGCTTCGCTCTCTGTTAAAGGTCGGTTTTGAGAGTGACTCCGTGCTACTATCCGCTTAATTTGTAAATCACGTAAACTTGTTACAACGATGATTAGATCAACTGAATCATAAGCAGCAGCCTCAATAAGAAGCGGGGCATCAAGCAAGACAACACAAGACGGATCTTCAGAAACGAGCTGCCGTACCTGTCCACGGGAACGATCAATAATCAACGGATGCATCAGGGAATTCAACTTCTCAAGTGCCACTTTATCCTTAAACACAATTGCACCCAGTTTTTTTCTACTGACATCCCCAGATTCGTCAAGTATATCCATACCAAATGTTTCAGTCAGTTCATCAATAATGGGACTATCAGACTTAAGAAGTTGATGTCCGATCTCATCAGCATTGATAGGGATAGCACCTTTTTCTGCAAGTAGTTTAGAGACAGTCGTTTTACCACAAGCAATGCCACCTGTTATTCCTATAATTAAGCCGCGTTGTTTATCTGATTTCATGCTATTGAGTATACACAATCAAAAGGAATTTATCAACACCCAAAATATCAAAAATCTAACTTGACACAGCAATCATTCTGTGTCATAATCAGTAAAAACCATTCAAGATACTACATTATGGCAACAGTAAAACTGGAAAATGTTACAAAACGATTCGGGGATCTAATAGCATTAGACAACATCTCTATCGCTGTAGAAGATAGAGAGTTCTTTGTGCTACTTGGACAGACAGGGGCTGGTAAAACAACGACCCTTCGTTGTATTGCAGGTTTAGACAAACCTGAAGAAGGCAACGTCTACATTGACGATGTTTGTGTTAATGACCACACACCTGCAGATCGAGATGTCGCCTTTGTCTTTCAATCACATATACTTTATCCCCATTTGACCGTCTACGAAAACATTGCATTCCCATTGCATCCAAGGAAACTACCACCAGAGGAAATACATGGACGCGTTCAGGATATAGCCAAAATGCTACATATTGAACATCTACTCATGCGAAAACCGAATCAGCTGAGCGGTGGCGAGACCCAACGTGTTGGACTCGGGCGCGCAATGGTACGACGTCCGCAAGTATTCCTAATGGATGAACCTATATCTAACCTTGATGCAAAACTTCGCTCAGAGATGCGGGCAGAAATCAGATGGAGACAACGCGATCTCGGAACGACGACATTCTATGTAACACACGATCAGGTAGAGGCAATGTCAATGGCTGATCGCATCGCAGTTCTTGAAGAGGGGAGAATACAGCAGTTAGACACACCCAACGTAATATACGATCATCCCGCGAATCTGTTTGTCGCAGGTTTCATCGGGAGTCCAAGCATGAACTGTATACCGTGTGAAATAACACATAAAAATGGAAAACTACAACTGATTTTACCTAAAGGTTCAAATGAAAACAGAGACTATACTATTGAAGATAACAGAATCACGACAAAACTGAATGATCGCATTACTGAAAACAGTTTAGTCTTCGGTGTACATCCTGAAGATGTCCGCATTAGTCACAACGTTGTCCCGAATTCATTCCCAGCAGAAGTCTATAGTGTTGAACCTCTTGGAGCAGAGACTATTGTAGAAATAGACCTTGGAGCAGATACTGCAGGCACACAAACCATTATGAAATCTGTGACTGCACCAAACTTTGAAGCGAAAATCGGGGATACGCTTTATATTTCCTTCGTTCCTGAGCGAATCCATTTCTTTAACGAAGTTACTGGACAGACGATTCTAAGCTAATTGAACAATCGGACGGTGATACTATGAACTGGCAACTGAGATTATTTAACCTTATTCCAAATTTTGTCAAGAAAATCGGGTGCGTATGTCTGCGTAAATTGGGTCGAGATCCGGATGCTTGGTTGGAAGGTTTCTTAAAAAAACATAAAGGAGAGTGATCCGTAATTCAGGAAAAGCAAGATGCTGACAATTCAAAGAACTGCCAGCATTCTGAAACTCCCCCAGACGGACTCGAACCGCCGACACGATGGTTAACAGCCATCTGCTCTACCAACTGAGCTATGAGGGATTAAGCATGTATAATTATACACCATTGAAAATTCAAATGCAAATTAAAATGCAGCTATAAGATTTAATGACTTGTCCGCCTTATCATCTTTTCATATTCCCTGTGGGTGCCGATCCAATACCAAATAATCTGATCATCTTCTTCATATCCCAAAGCCCTCTAATTGTCAGTGATACGGATTGACCAAAGACTAACAGAAACCTTCTTGAATTTAGGGATGGGTACAAAGGATTTTCTTGCAAGAGTTGGATCTGTTTAGCAGCACGTCTTTGTATATTTTGCGTGAGTTTTTGCACCAATGCAATAAAATCCGGATTTCTGATATGCTCGAATTGTAAGTTATTCATACCTACTCTACACAAACTTAGTACACTTCCCTGCTTTGTAGTCTTGGATAGCCTTTTCAATAAGGTGATCAAGCCGACCTGCTTCCATATCCTCCTTGATCTGCTGATCCCATGCTTCTTCTTTCGCAATGAGGGTTTCTTCAAGCATATCCGGCAGTTTCTGTTGGACAACTTCGGCAGTTTCCGCCACACATTCTACTTCTGGATGTTCCATTATAGATCCTTCCCAACCCTCTCCATTTTTTTGGATATGTGCGGTATAGGTTTCATCGAATAGTTTGTTATAGATATAATAAGTTATCATTCCTTCTCCAGTAATGACCATCTAAGACATCTCCTTGATTGTAAAACGATCTTTTAGCTACAATAATTTGCGTAATTAATGGATTTTGATAACCTTCAAATCTCCCCAAGTAGTTGCCAGTTTTCTGACAGGAGATACATCAGCGGCTCCCTCAAGTCCATTTTTCATGACACTATTGAGGTCGCTTTCGGATAAGGGCACATTGAAAACCCCGACTTCATCAAGTATTCCGATAAAATCCCAATTTGGATTCCGCCATGCACCGAGTCTTATCTCAGTATTCAGTTTCTTATCGGGTTTACCCACCTCTTTTTCACCAACAAATTCGTCATTGACAAAGAGTTTAAGAACATTTCCATCATAAGTGATAGCAACAAAACTCCATTCACCCATCTTCCATTCTCCGCCTCGGACATGTGAAAAGTCCTGTTTGGCATTCACAGCAATACTGCCATAGAAATCAGTACTACCAATCTGAATTGTCGGATTGTGCCAATCCCTTTCAATCAAACGGGTGTTTGCCTTTGGCGGTGGTGCAGTCGGTTTTACCCAAAGAAGATATGTAAAACCGTCAAGAAAATCATCAATACTCTCACTCGCGGGAATCTCTACTCGCGAAGTACCATCAAATTCAAGACCCGTTCCAATCTTTCCTTCTGTCCACTCTGCGCCAATTAGTGTGCCATCATTTTCATTGTCTGATTCGTCTTTGACAGTGTCTCCCTGACCTTCGTCAAGGAGCCAGATACCTACAACTGAATTCGGGTCAATATTAGCGGTAGTATTCTCAACTGAAAACATCAGTATGAGTGTAAAACAGAAAGTTATAAGTATAATATGTTTCATTTCAGATAAATCTCCCTTGAAGTTATTCTCTGTTATATTCTTCCCATAACGCACGATAGAGATTCATCACTCGCACTGGGTCAGAACTGCCAGCAATCTCTGCTAATGTATATCCATCATATCCAGATTCACACAATAAGGAAAAGAGTTGTCGCCAAGGATACTCCTTACGGTGTAATTCTGTGATATGGACTAAGCCGATTTTACCCTTTACGTGATTAAAGTTGTTCAGTATTGAACCGTTCTCGACTTCTCCGAAGTTTGAATTCCAACAGACATATACATTGTCGTGGTCTGCCACATCTATAATTGTTCGGATGTGACGTAGTTCAGAAGTACCACCACCGTGAACTTCCAGACGAATCTCTACACCGAGGTTAGACGCAAATTCGCCGCATTCATGCAATGCTAACCCAATTTGTTCCAATGTCTTTTCTACAGGTACTTCACTCGGTAGTCCATTTGGACGCACCTTTACACCCGGTGCCCCCACATCTGCTGCCAACTCAGAATACGTCTTAGTGCCATCAATATTCCTACGAACCGCATCCTGATCAACCGAATGATAGTCAAATGCAGAACCTAAACCTGCTATCTCAATCGGAGAGTCCTCAAATTGTTTTTTGACTTCAGTCCGTTCACTTGCGGATAAGTCTACCTCAACACCGTGTGCATGCGTTGTTCGCAATTCCACACCAGAAAATCCTGTTTCTGAACACCGTTCGATTATCGTAGGAATGTCCCAATCTTTAGCCATATTATAGGTAACTAAACCAAGTTTCATATAAACCCCTTATTCAAATAGTTTTTCTACAGCACATGAAAATCCTTCAATTACATCTTCTCCCGAGAGGGTATCGTCCCGTGTAAGTAAACGAATATCTCTTTCAGATCGAAATACTTTAACCGTTTTAGCGACCGGTTCAATCACCCATACAAGTCGTGTACCAGCTTCAATATATGCCAGTGCTTTCTCATTAACATCATACAACGCATCGGTAGGAGAGACGACTTCTACTGCTAAATCTGGAGCTATAGGTGAAGCCTGACGTCGGTTATCAGGTAACCTTTCATTTGAAACATACGCAATGTCCGGTTTGACTATCCTATCACCTAATTTAAAAGTTGTATCTGCAGGGTAAAGATGTCCTAATTTTTTATCGCGAACATAAGTCCCCAACGGTAAAATAAGACTCATACTCACCTCACCGTGCTCCATAGTTGGTGGAGGCATGGGTCTTAATACTCCTTTCACATATTCGTAACCCTCTATATCATTATTAAAGAATTCTTCCAGAGTCATATCTGTTTTTATTGGTCTGAGCGTATTTTCTGCCTTGTCTATACTGTTGATGTCATATCTCATAATAATGTCCCTTTTAGAAGTCACTCTTTTGAATTGTGTTATTCACTATATTTTGCTATAATAACTAATTATATTCTGTTAGAATGCCTAAAATCAGATAAGGAGAACATTTAGATGGCCTACGCACTTGAAGATGAATTCGGTGACATTATCGGTAAAGCGAGACGTGGTCAACGTATATCTCAAAACGAGATTGCTGATGCTGCAGGTATTACAGAATCAGATCTGTCTCGTATGGAACAGTATACATTAAAACCCACAGAATCGCAAGTATATAAAATTGCAGAGGTGCTGAATTTAGACGGAGCAAAACTCCTTGATATAGCAAATCAAACATGGGAACCCGCTCCGACTAAAGAATATGAAAACACAGATATGAAAGTCATAACGGTAAGGGCACCCGTTGGTGGATGGCCCGTCAATGCTTATATTTTAGTCTGCAAATCCACGAAAGAAGCTGCAATCATTGATACGGCTGCACATCCGGACTTAATCTTGAAACAACTTGGCACACATAAAGTCAATGCTACGACTATTCTTTTGACACACTCTCATAGAGATCATACAGATGGTTTGATTCAACTACAGAAGGCTACCGACTCTGTAACATACATTCATAAGAATGAACCAAAACCCAAAAGCGCAGGAAAACTGCAAAAACTTGTTCATGCTGACGTTGTTGAAATTGGAGAACTCAAGACAACTGTACTGGATACCCCCGGACACACACCGGGAGGCTGCAGTTTCTTTACACAGTCAGCTGCATTCGTTGGTGATGCAATTTTTGCAGGCTCAGTTGGCGGTCCGAACATCTCATATCAGGATGAAATAGATAGCGTTCGTGACAATCTACTCTCACTTCCCGATGATGTAAGACTGTTTCCGGGACACGGACCTTCTACGACCGTTGGTGAAGAGAAACGACACAATCCATTCTTCTAATTTTACATCTCACTGGGATGTAATCTTGCTGTTTTTCATGTGTGAGGCATGATTATTGCTTTCATTTTTAGTCCAACGATTCCTCTCTATAGGTTTATCCCTACTCGGTGTTACGCTCATCGTGTTTTTTATGGTGCATCTGATCCCAGGGGATGTTGCACTAACCATTGCAGGTGAACGTGCAACACAAGAGGTACTTGACCAAATCCGAGAAGATATAGGATTGGATAAACCGTTGTATCATCAATACGGAATTTTCCTGTGGGACCTTGTTCATCTTGACTTAGGACGATCCTTTAAAACGAAACAACCTGTCCTTGAAGAAATTAAACGGTACTTTCCTGCTACCGCTGAGTTAACGCTTGCGGCAATGATATTTTCTATTTTCTTCGGTATAGCAGCAGGAATAATCGCAGCAGTCTATCGTGGAAAGTTCTTAGACTATTTCTCAATGTCAACTTCACTGGCAGGTATCTCAATGCCGATATTCTGGCTCGGTCTGATGCTGATACTGCTATTTGCACACTACTTGAAAATACTGCCTGTGTCAGGACGGTTAGATGTCGTGTTAAGTTTGGATGTAGAACCCCTTACAGGATTCATGTTGATTGACACCCTACTTCAGGGCAATTTTACAGCATTTAAAGATGCAATTGTCCATCTGATATTACCTGCAATTACATTAGGAACAATCCCGTTAGCAGTCATTGCAAGGATGACTCGTTCAAGTCTACTTGAGGTCTTAAATCAACCTTATATTACGACTGCTTATGCAAAAGGGTTGTCTCGGTGGCGAGTCATTATTAAGCATGCACTGAAGAATAGTATGGTGCCTGTATTGACAATAATTGGATTGGAATTTGGTTATCTTATGGGTGGAGCAATTTTGACGGAGCATATTTTCTCGTGGCCCGGACTCGGTTCATGGTTACGCGCATCTGTTGAAGCCCGTGATGTTCGCGCTGTACAGGGTGGAGTATTATTCGTTTCTGCACTATTCATGCTTGTCAACCTAACTGTTGATCTGTTGTATGCATATTTTGATCCCCGTATAAGAGTAGGAGACGAGACACTATGAACGCTAATACTGCCACAACAAGTCAACAGCACGTCATACGCAAACTGATGCGTCATCCATCAGCTCTTATCGGTGCATCTATCATACTCTTTTTTCTCTTTATCGCTATCCTTGCACCACTTTTAGCTACACACGAACCGATGACTGCGGAAGTTCAAGACCGCCTCTCAGGTTGGTCTTCTGAGCATTTTCTCGGTACCGATGGCACCGGACGCGACATTTACAGCCGGATACTCTATGGTGCACGAATTTCGTTGAAAGTCGGACTAATTGCAATAACATTTTCGCTCGGTTTAGGGACACTCTTTGGGGCATTTGCCGGGTATTACGGTGGTTGGTTAGACAATGTGATTATGCGGATCATGGATATGATGCTCGCTATGCCGAGTATTCTACTCGCCATGGTCATTGTTACAATTTTAGGACAGAGCCTGACGAATGCAATTATCGCCGTTTCTATTGTTTATATTCCGCAGTATGCCAGGATATTACGCGCTTCTGTCCTGAAAGTCCGGGAATTAGATTATGTGACTGCAGCGAAAGTCATCGGGGCAAGCGACATCCGAATTTTGGTGACTACCGTCCTTCCGAATTGCCTTGCGCCGTTGATCGTTCAAGCAACTTTAGGAATAGGGGCAGCCATTCTGGATGCTGCTGGACTCAGCTTTCTCGGACTCGGGGCTGAAATTGGCGTACCAGAATGGGGGGCAATGCTCAATGAAAATACAAAGTTTATTCGCAAAGCACCACTATCGGTATTTGCACCGGGCATGGCTATCTTTCTTATCGTGTTAGGGTTTAATCTTCTCGGAGATGCACTACGTGACGCACTTGACCCGCAAATAGATTGAGGTGCACTTGTGTTTACACCTGATTTCAATTATGTACTGTTTGATAAACTGAAAACCAATAACTAAAAAAAGGAGAAAACTAATGAGCCTACTGGGTATTGATGTTGGAACGACGGGTTGTAAAGTCATCTCTTTCCGTGAGAACGGAGAAATATTAGCACAGGCATATCGCGAGTATCCATTGATACACCCACAACCCGGATGGTCAGAATTAGACGGAAATGTCGTCTGGGAAAAAGTCGCTGACGGAATTCGTGAAGTCGCATCACTAACAGATACCGACCCAATTGAGGCAATAAGTGTTGCTTCACAAGGGGAGGCAGTGACACCTGTATGGGGAAATTGTGATGTGCTTGCAAATGCAATCACTACATTTGACTCCCGAACATCAGGAATCTGTGATGAAATCCTAAAGAATATCACGCCATTAGAAGTGATGCAAATAACTGGAATGCCACCAAGTGACATACACACGCTTGCAAAACTTGTATGGATAAAACGCAACCAACCCGAGCTCTACAATGAGGTATGGAAGTTCTTCGGTTTTGAAGACTTCATCAATTTTAGACTCGGTGTTCAACCTGTTGTTGACTACTCTCTTGCAGCGCGAACTATGGCATTTGACATTATAAACAGAACTTGGTCAGATAGGATGTTTGATATTGCAGATATTGATGCTTCACTCTTACCGGATGCAGTTCAATCCGGAACTATAATCGGTGAGATTGGCAAAAAAGTATCTACTGAGCTTGGATTACCCAGTGGTGTTGTCGTTGTCGCTGGAGGACATGACCAACCCTGTGGAGCATTGGGAGCAGGTATTATACGTGGGGGAGAAGTTATGGATGCAACAGGTACTGTTGAATGTATAGCACCCGCCTTCGGAAAGCCTGTCATCAACCAACAGATGATTGATGGGAACTTTTCTTGCTATCCTCATGTCGTTGAAGGACTCTATGTAACATTAGGATTTGTCTCAAGTGGTGGGGTCGTCCTTAGATGGTTCAGGGACACATTTGCAGAGACTGAAATCGCACAAGCAACCGCAGAAAATCGTGATGTTTATGATATCCTGCTGGAGGAGATTCCCGATTCACCCAGCACGGCGATGTTACTCCCACATTTTACCGGTTCAGGAACACCGCATCTTGATCTGGAATCGAAAGGTGCAATTATTGGACTCACACTATCCACATCAAAAGGTGAACTTGTAAAAGCAATCCTTGAGGGTATAAGTTATGAGATTAAACAGAATCTTACAATGTTACAGGATGCTGGCGTAGAAATCAATGAAGTGCGGGCAATTGGAGGTGGCGCGAAATCTGACAAATGGCTACAACTAAAAGCAGATATGTTTGGTAAAAAAGTCATTGCATTGGATATCTCTGAGGGGGTTTGCCTTGGAACTGCAATATTAGCCGGCACTGCAATCGGTAAATATAGTTCCATTGAGGAAGCCGTAGACCTGTTAGTAAAACCGAAGGAGACATATTATCCGCGTGAAGAGATAGCACAAGAATACGATGAAAAACTTAAAGTATATGAACAGATCTATCCTGCATTGAAGCCTATAAACAATCAACTCTGACAAAAGCATGAAGTTCCTTGACACATCAACCTAATTTAAGGTATACTAAAGAAAAAAGGTAACCTTAACAGAAAAGTCAAAACAGTAACCCAAGAATCTATCAGGAGACATAGAGGCGTGACAAAATACAAATACATACTTCTTTTCTTACTGATTTTTGTAGGATGTGTATGCGTTGGATTGAACCTTCCTGCAGACGATGCTCCTAATTCTGAACTAACACAGAAAGCCTTAGTATATGTCATTGACATACGTACAAAAATCGGGGGTGGAGTCAGCACTTATGTCAAGAAAGGTATTCAGAAAGCAGAACAGGCTAATGCAGATGCCATTGTTTTTGATATAAACACCCCAGGGGGTAAGGTCAGTTCTACTGAAGAGATAATACACTCAATTCAAGATACAAAAACACCTACTATTGCATTCGTTAACAGAAAAGCGTTTTCTGCTGGCGCTATGATTTCAGCCGCCTGTGATCAGATCGTAATGTCTTCTGGGGCAGCAATAGGAGCTTCAACACCCGTTGATGGACAAGGAAATGAAGCTCCTGAGAAAACCGTCTCAGCCATGCGTACAACTATCCGTTCAATCGCAGAACGCCAAAATAGAAATCCAGACATCGCAGAGGCAATGGTTGATAAAAAGCTCTTTCTCGTCCGTTTGGAGAATGGAGATATAATCAAGTTACGACCCATTGAGTATATAAATGAAAAGGACGCAGGTACACCGATGGAAATTCTCAGTGATACAGGTGAACTGCTAACACTGTCTACTGTCCAGGCACTTGATTACGGATTCGTCAATACGCAAGCAGAAGACCTATCTGAATTACTCACACAATACCGAATCGTTGAAATAGAACAGGACTATAGTCCAAATGTCGTAACGGCATTGACACAGAAGGATGTGTTAAGTCAACAAGAGGAACGTGGAAAAAAACGCGTTTCACCCATTAGAACGTTGCAAGATGCTGATGTTGAAAAGTTTGAAGTAACAGTTGCAGATCGCACAGTCTTCTTTCTTACCAGCCCGTACATCAGCGCATTACTCCTTTCGTTAGGTGGACTCGGTCTACTCGTTGAAATCCGAACCCCAGGTTTTGGTATCCCCGGATTCCTCGGATTACTTTTTATTGGTCTGTTCTTCGGAGGACACATGCTTAACCAAGTATCACTGTGGGTCGTGATGTTAATATTCGTATTGGGGTTAGCATTAATTGTTGTTGAGGTGTTTGTTATTCCAGGATTCGGTATAATAGGGATTATAGGTCTGTTCTTAATGTTGGGAAGTGTGTTTTACACCTTTTTTAGCGGAACCGGTGACGTTTCTACTGCATTATTCTGGCTATCAATTTCGATTATTTTAACCTCTGCGTTAGCAATACTTGCTACAATCTTTCTTCCAAAGTCATCTCCATTTCAACGATTCGCACTCTCCACCGTGATGAGTGCTGACCAAGGATACCATTCGGCAGGAATGGACGACTTTCACAGTTTTATTGGAAAGACAGGGGTTGCGTTAACACCGCTACGACCTGCAGGAACTGCACGCATAGAAAATAGAAGGTTAGATGTCGTCACAGTAGGGAACTTCATAGATGAAAAAACACCGATTAAAGTATTAGAGGTAGAAGGTTCAAAGATTTCTGTTGAAGCTCTTGAAGATTAACGTAAAGTAAGACTGTATATATTGGAGGTGACCCTTATGTGGGTACCAACTATTCTTATTGCACTCGGTATACTATTGGTGTTTATTGAGATCCTAATTCTCCCCGGTTTTGGGGCGGCAGGTGTGCCTGGCATTATCATCTTTTGTGTTGGAATAGGCATGATCTGGTCAAACTCAGGTCCAAAAACGGCACTTATTTTCACAAGTATTGCACTGATTTTTGTTATACCGATAGCAATTATCCTGTTATCTCTTATTAGGGAAACAGCCATAGGAAAAACATTTATTCTGGATGCTGCTGAAAGTAGCGAGCAAGGTTATCACGCCGCACCGCGAGAATTAACAGCACTTGTCGGCAAATCCGGGAAGACAATCACACCCTTACGTCCAGCAGGAGTCGCACGCATAAATGGACAACGCGTTGACATTGTAACGCAAGGCGAATTCGTTGAACCAGAAACTGAAATTGAAGTCATACAAGTTGAGGGTAGTAGAGTTGTTGTCCGAAGTTTATAATCAGTGAATTGGAAAACTAAATTGAAGGATCAATATTACATGAAAAAAGGAGATACACTATGGAAACTTTGCCTTTTATACCCATAGTTGCTGTCGTTGCACTTATAGTCGTCTTTATGTTCTTCTGGTTCGTACCAGTAGGACTATGGATTGCAGCTGTCGCAGCAGGGGTACCACTACGCATCTTTGAACTTATCGGGATGCGATTGAGAAGAGTCAATCCAAATGTTATCGTCAGAGGTCTTATCAGTAGTCATAAAGCCGGAATAAAAGTCTCCACAGCAGATTTGGAAGCACACTACCTGGCGGGTGGCAATGTACTTAACGTCGTCAGCGCGCTTATTGCTGCTGATAAAGCACGGAATATCACTCTTGATTTTACACAAGCAGCTGCAATTGATTTAGCCGGTAGAGATGTATTTGAAGCAGTTCAAATCAGCGTTAATCCACGGGTTATTACAACACCACGCATCAGTGCACTGGCACTTGATGGTGTCGAACTTATTACAACTGTCAGAATAACTGTACGAACCTTTATCAACCGACTCGTTGGCGGGGCAGGTGAAGAAACAATCGTCGCTCGTGTAGGTGAAGGTATTATCAGCGCAATCGGCGCATCAGATACCTACGAAGATGTCCTTGAAAACCCAGATATCATAACAAAAACAGTGCTTGATAGAGGGCTTGATGCTGGCACTGCATTTGAAATTTTGTCTATTGATATCGCTGATGTCAATGTTGGGAAAAATATCGGGGCAGAACTACAGGCAGAACAAGCCGAAGCTGACCTCGTCGTAGCAAAAGCAAAAGCAGAGGAACAACGCGCCCTCGCAGTCGCAAAGAAACAAGAGATGACAGCAAGTGTACAAGAGAAAAGAGCAACAGTTGTTGAAGCAGAAGCAACTGTACCCAGAGCACTTGCAGGGGCATTTCGTGAAGGCAACTTTGAAATATCAAATATAAGGGAAGGAGCATAAAATGGAAACAGCAATAATTGCTATAATAGCAGTTTGTGTATTACTCTTCTTGATTGTTATCGCATGGTTAGTTCCACTCGGGTTATGGATCACAGCTATTGCAGCAGGCGTTAAAGTCGGGATTTTTGACCTTGTCGCAATGCGATTAAGACGAGTACCTCCAGCCGGAATTGTTGAACCACAAATCAACGCAACAAAAGCAGGGTTAACTTTATCACTGGACGATCTTGAAGCTCACTTCCTGGCAGGGGGACGAGTGGGAAGTGTCGTCGCTGCTCTCATCGCAGCTGACAAAGCGAACATTCAGTTAGACTTCGCACAAGCCGCAGCAATTGACTTAGCAGGTAGAGATGTACTACAAGCAGTTCAAGTGAGCGTTACACCAGAAATTATTGATATACCAAGTGATGAAGACGCAGCAAATGGAATCACTGCTGTCGCAAGAGATGGTATCCAACTCATCGTTAAAGCAAGGGTCACCGTCAGAGCAAACATTGATAGACTCGTTGGTGGCGCGACGGAAGATACTATTCGGGCAAGAGTAGGCGAAGGTATTATCACTACAATAGGTTCATCCGCAAATCACAAACAGGTGTTAGAAAATCCAGTAAGGATATCCGAGACTGTTCTTGACAAAGGACTTGAAGCTGGAACGGCTTTCGAAATTCTGTCCATTGATATTGCTGACATTAATGTCGGCGAAAATGTCGGCGCAAAATTACAGACAGACCAAGCTGAAGCTGAACTCAAAATCGCACGCGCAAAAGCTGAAGAACGAAGAGCAAAAGCCGAAGCTGAAGAGGAAGAAAATAAAGCTCTCGTTGAGGAAATGACCGTCAAACTGATCGAAGCTGAAGCAGAAATACCCCTCTCTATCTCAGACGCTTTCAATTCAAAAAATATGAGCGTTATGGACTATTATACGCTACGGAATATACTCGCTGACACGGAAATGCGACAATCCATCGCATCACCCGGAGGAACAGAGGAAGGGGACACAACCCGATCAGCACATTCCTTAGGATTATCCTAAGCATATCTGAAGGAGACACGGATGGAATTCAATCTTGAAGCACTAATTCCTATTATACTTGCAATACTCTTTATCGTTTTTGGGGGGACACGGAGACGGAAACAAACAGAACGTCCCGCACAAACTCCTCAGAATACTGAACAGAATACTGTTGAAGTTGATACTGCTAACGATAGTGATGTTGTATTTCCACCATTCATGAATAATTTTGATGAAATTACTACAGAGACAGAAGTAGTGCAGACCAATCAAACGAATGACGAAGAAATGATCGCTCCAATGGTGACAGAGCAAGCTGAACCTGTTCCTGAGCCTACACAAGATAGGAAACCTAAAGAAGTGCCTCCTGTACCCGTAGATCCAACATCACGTTTACCGTCAAGACCGTTTCCTGCAACTTCTCTGATTGAACTGAATCCAGAAACATTTCGACAAGGTATTATTCTTTCTGAAATATTGGGACAGCCGAAAACTTTCCGAAATAGGAGACGTTAGCAGGTCTGGAAGTTTAAATAATTGCAAAGAGAGGACACCGATGTCAACCAATATAAATGAGTTTCATAAAAAACTCCATATCCCTGTTGTACCTACAGATGGCGGGTTATTTTATCATGAAACGGATGGTGAACCGATGGCAGCAAGCGACCTTCATAGAAAAGAGATGACGCGGACGTTGGATGCCTTTGAAGTGCATTTCCAAGCGAAACCAGATGTCTAAGTTTCCGGTGATATATTCATGTATTACGTCAAAGGTGAACCGGATGCAGTTATTGCTCCCGATATTCTCATCTCTTTCGGTTTGGATAAGAAAGATCGTCCGACGTATAAAGTGTGGGAAGAGGGTAAGGTGCCTGAGTTCGTGATGGAGTTCGCGAGTGAAAAGACTCAGGACAAAGATCTCACGATTAAGAAGGACACGTATGCGTCTTTAGGTATCCGAGATTATACCATTTCTACTTTATAATATACCATTTGCGTAGGTCGGGTAGAGGCACGAAACCCGACATGTATTGATTATGGCTATCCTGTC
>CAZURU010000038.1:0-20435 GCA_964623585.1 uncultured bacterium | reverse complement strand
CCCGATGAATAAAGACTGTTGGATAAGTTTCTATTCCAAACTGGTGCTATTAAAAGCATTTTAATCAGGAACACCCACACGTTGAATATACAGGTTTCTATTCCAAACTGGTGCGATTAAAAGGATTTTGTCGCTGAGTTTAGTTCCTTTGATGAACGTTTCTATTCCAAACTGGTGCGATTAAAAGAGAGGTCTCTTCTTGATGCCTTTGTTTTATTTGACACGTTTCTATTCCAAACTGGTGCGATTAAAAGAGTTTTGGGCTCCTTATAACCCACTTTATACCCGACTGTTTCTATTCCAAACTGGTGCGATTAAAAGTGTCACCAGTCGCGTACACAAGCCGATTTGAACACAGTTTCTATTCCAAACTGGTGCGATTAAAAGTCACGATCTCAAAAAATCCCCAACATTCCAAAGTGTTTCTATTCCAAACTGGTGCGATTAAAAGCAAAAGACGTCATTAAGGACATGGCAGTACTCAAGTTTCTATTCCAAACTGGTGCGATTAAAAGTGAAGCTCAGAGGCAGGCAACGTGACAGAATTAAGTTTCTATTCCAAACTGGTGCGATTAAAAGTTAAAAGTTTCTTTATCGACCTCGATTATTGCCTCGAGTTTCTATTCCAAACTGGTGCGATTAAAAGTAAAGCGAATGTGATGTTTCCAACGATGTTACCAAGTTTCTATTCCAAACTGGTGCGATTAAAAGAAACCTGTCTTCTTAGTGACATACCGCTTCACTGTTGTTTCTATTCCAAACTGGTGCGATTAAAAGTCATAGTGAGTAGTAAAATAACCATCCACATACCCACGTTTCTATTCCAAACTGGTGCGATTAAAAGCATGGCAATCCAATATTACTCATCTCGGCATATATGGTTTCTATTCCAAACTGGTGCGATTAAAAGTCCGAGATGACTATGAAGATAAACGTGAAGAATAGTTTCTATTCCAAACTGGTGCGATTAAAAGGCAATATTCGTGACTGAATAAATTTTCACTAATCATCAGTTTCTATTCCAAACTGGTGCGATTAAAAGCTGCTTTGAGAGTCAGTTTATTGCTGACTCTATCGAGATGTTTCTATTCCAAACTGGTGCGATTAAAAGAAAAGTTAACCAAAAAGTTAACCCCAACGGGAAATGTTTCTATTCCAAACTGGTGCGATTAAAAGCTTGTAGCTTCTGTCCGGTATCCCCAACATACATTTGTTTCTATTCCAAACTGGTGCGATTAAAAGCGGGCGACTCCCTGATAGCGATTTTAGATTCGAAACGTTTCTATTCCAAACTGGTGCGATTAAAAGAATACAGAGAAAAGGGTGTCAGCAGCGACACAATACTCGTTTCTATTCCAAACTGGTGCGATTAAAAGTTCTAACCTCATCAGATGAGATGTAAGGACATGGCAACTGTTTCTATTCCAAACTGGTGCGATTAAAAGTACTACGACCCAGAAGGGCACCTTGGCAGGGGTTTTTACGTTTCTATTCCAAACTGGTGCGATTAAAAGCAGTTGGCAAGTCCGTATCATTTTGGTACACCGGATAGTTTCTATTCCAAACTGGTGCGATTAAAAGTATGTAAATATATATATAGTTCAGGAGGGCATGCACTCGTTTCTATTCCAAACTGGTGCGATTAAAAGATTAGAATATTAACAAGTAATAAACGAGTTAAAAAACCTTTGTTTCTATTCCAAACTGGTGCGATTAAAAGTGCAAAATTGACATCGCGTACGACATTGCTTTTTTAGTTTCTATTCCAAACTGGTGCGATTAAAAGAAAGAATTGAGGCCACATCATTCGTACCGCAGCAGAACGTTTCTATTCCAAACTGGTGCGATTAAAAGTCATTTGCTTCCTTAACAAAGTCTTGCAGTTGTTTTGTTTCTATTCCAAACTGGTGCGATTAAAAGACAAGGAGTCTATAGTTAAGGAGCATGGAGAGGGTGTCGTTTCTATTCCAAACTGGTGCGATTAAAAGGATAGCGTTTTTATACAGATTATTGAGATTCCGAAATGTTTCTATTCCAAACTGGTGCGATTAAAAGAAAAGCTATGCAGGGTGTTATCCGTTCGCTTGGGGCGTTTCTATTCCAAACTGGTGCGATTAAAAGGCTCTCCAAAACTGATATATATATTATACCAAACCCTTACAGCACTTGTCAAGTCTATTTTCATTTTTCCTGTTTTTTAAGGTGGGTTTGCAGTCGACCTCCAATCGTGCAAATTCTCTGGGAGGTTGACGGCAGTAGATACTGTAAGGGTTTAGAAGGGTTTTTTGGCAATTTTGATAGAATCTCTCCTCAAAAAAAGTCGCAAAATTCGGAGGTTGACAGCAGAGGCAAATACCAATATCCGCTGTCAACCCTTATCTACAATAGATTCGTGGCAGGATTCTTATCTATTCCCATTACCTCCTTTGTCATCCATTTCGCATCACGTAGTTGATAGATGATGACGGAGTCTTTTTCTGGATCGGTTATCTCTGCTAATCCCGATTTAACACGAGCAAACTGTGCTTTGGTAAGCTGCCCCTCAAAAACTGAGTTTTGTATCCAGTTGAGATGTTGACGCAGATATTTACATACCTTCGCAACACGTTTGGCTTCAATGTCGTAGACAAGTATGATATACATTGTGATATCTCCTACCACCAAGGACGGAGTGCATGATACGTCTCCATCCCGACAAGGTGTTTAATGAGTTTGTAACATTCTAACCGAATAAGCCGTTGATACGATACATGTCTATTTAATTTACGGTGTGAAACGGTCTGCTTGAGTTGTTCGTCAAATGCTGCAATAAAGGTTTTCCGCCCCTGTTCATTGAGATAACATTCACCGACCTCTGTTTCAAAATGTTTGGTTTCGTTGAGTTGGCCGAGGTTGAATAGACGGAAGATTATCCTGTCAATGATGAGCGGTTTGAAGATTTCAGCAAGGTCAAGACTAAGTGAAAATCGCCTTTCTCCAGGTTCATGCAGATAACTGATTGTCGGGTTGAGTTGTGTCCGATAGATCTCTGTAAGGCATGCAGAATACATCAATGCGTTGCCAAATGAAATGGCTGCATTGATCGGATTGTCTGGCGGACGACGGACACGCTTTTCAAACGGTGTATTCAACTCCAAAATAGTGTTAAATGCAGTGTAATAGGTGTCTCGGATTGTCCCTTCGTATCCCATCAACTCGTTTGTGTTCTTTGCAGATTGGCTTTCGTCAAGCAGCGGTTCTATCGCCTGAATTTGTGCCGCGCAATCCTTTCCACGATTGGTGTGATACCGCAAAATACGAAGCATATTGAAGACTGCTGAGGCGACGAATTCATGTGCGATTTCCATCCGTTTATCGGGTTTTTCATAGTGCTGCACCTGTTTGACGAGTAGTGAACCGGAGTTGAGATATTCTCTCGGATAGTAGCTGCCAGAATAATATCCGTAATAGTTGAACACATGGAACGCAATTTTCTTTTGGGCAAGGAAATTGAGCAGTTTGGTGTTAAGGTCAAGCTCACCAAAAAAATATAGTGCATCAATGTCTTCTACGGGTATTGGGATACGTTTCGCATCTTCGGGTTCGAGGTAGATTGTGTTGTCTTTCCGGCGGAGTCTGCCGGGTTGTGTGATATAGTAGTTTCGTGCCATGTTCTAAATCCTCCGATTATTACGGCACACGGCGTGTGCCTACTACTTTTAACTCCAACAGAGTTCTTGATAACTGCAGGATTTACATATCTTCATATATTCTGCATGTGGTGGTGTTGGTAGTGCTGTAATTTCGTTTACTTTTGTGATAGCATCTTCTACGTCTTTTTCTCGCTCAGGTGTGAGTTCGACTTCGGTGGTCTTCCGTTGGCGTGGATAGTTTATGACTCCCTTCCTATTCGGTACACCTTTCTGTTTAAGTAGATAGAGATAATAGCATATCTGCATGATGTGTGCTGTTTCCATAGATGTGCCAGATTTGATGTCGTGGAGAATGCCGTGTTTGTCAATAAAGTCTATCTTGATGAGGCTGTCAATATCCCACTCTCTCCGTTTTTCGCGTGGATAACTTTCGTCGTGGAGATGTTTGCCGAGGTCAACTTTATCGGATGTGTGCTCCATTTCGAGATTATGTCTGTAGAACCAAAGTTTGCGCTTGCAGATGTATAAGTAGTTGATGGCGGTGCCTGTGATGTTTGGGTTTTGTGGGTTTTGCATTGTTGGGTGTTCTCCTAAAAATGGTCCGTAGATTAGGTATACTTTCCGAACATCATGTTCGTAGGTTTTTCTAAACCTACTGGAAGCCCAATTTCAAAATTATAGTCCGCATGAATTACTGTAAACGGAATTTGATGAGTCGTACTCTTTTTCGTCTTCGGATTGCTAATCTCAAGTTTACCCTCTCTAGTGTGAAGTTGGTTCCCTTTTTCAGCTTTCCAAAAGGCCCAGGCTGGGATACTCAGATGGTAGTTTTTGAATTCACGATAATCCTGCTGAACGACTTCGGCAAATTCATCATGAGGGACAACATCGTAAGTTTGATATTCTTGTTCGCGAATGACGACTCTACCTTCTTCCGCTTTTTGCCCAGCAAAGTTATCTTTTGGCTTTTTGCCAAAAATGAGATCCGTGTGAATCGCTTTTGATAGTTCAGTGTGATCTAGTTTTGGACATTCTTGATAAACAGCATCCACCCACTCACATGCATTAGTAAAAGTGTACAGATTCCCTATTACATCCCACGACTTCTGTAAGATTTCAGTTTCGTAAGGCAAACAGGCTTTTTCATCATTGTAAGGAGGCATAAGGTAAAGACGGTAATTACTATGGTTTACATCCCTATCTTGATTACAAGTTCTGCAACGATCATATCCACACGGGGCATCAATTGTCCATCCGTTTCTGTGTAACCTCCCGCCACGTTGAACAATTGAGTCAATCGGTGCAATTTCAGAATACATCACATCTGCACTAATGTCCAAACTAAGTTCACTCACTTGCGTTGATACCAGCACACAAGCATCTGAACCCTTAAAAAGTGCTCGTATCACTTTTTCCTTTTCAACGCGATGTTTTCCAATGAAACCTGAATGATAACAGATTAGGTTTTCACAGATTTTTTGTCGTTTCAGTTCAAGGTATACGTGCTTAGCTCGGTTGACTTGGTTGACAAAGATTATCTGTCGTTTATCTTGATTTTGCTTAACCAAGTCAACAAGTTCTGGTGAAATTATGTTTTCCTCATCCAGGGGTGTTTGATTCAGCTTGACAATCTCAAAAGGGGTTTTCGGTTCTGATGTTCCATTTCTTACTGCCAATGCTTTTTGCAATGTGTATTCTTCAGGATCGTTGAATTGTTCCCGTACGACCTCTGGAATCGTTGCTGTCATTACAAGATGCGGGATTTTTAACTGCGTTAATCTACGCATAGCAGTGGCAATTGCCTCAATCGTCCGTCCTTGATAGTAGTGGACTTCATCAAACACAACCAGAGATGATGCAACATTAAAAAATGCACGATCTGCATATTTGTAACCGTGATATAAACTCATTAGCAAATGATCCACCGTTGAAATCGTAATAGGTTTAGCATAAAAATTATTCTCAAATTCCTGAGCTTTTACATTTTCATTTGTCTCATCCGCTTCACTTTGTTGATCTTCATCGTCTTGTTTATTTTTATTATCTGAGAGTTGACTAAGGAATTGCTCAGAATCACCGTGTATGATACCAACTAATTGCTCGGGTATATCGTAACCATCCGGACTAACCAGATCACGAAAAAGATTATTGGCTGTGAACTTTGTTGGCAAAGTCAGAATAATCCTCTCGATTTTATTCTCCTTTAGCAATTTCTGAGCAAAAAGCAATGCTGCAGCAGTTTTTCCTTCACCACATCCCGCATTTAGAATCAACCGGGTCGATTCAGATGCTACGATATTTTGTTGCATCTCGTTAGGTTGTACACCTTCTGGTAAAAATGATAGCAATTTCAACGGGGTATTGTCGTAGAAGGGGAATTCGTCATTGACTAGCAAAAGTTGACCACGCGAAAGATTTCTTCCATGTGGGTTATCTGGAGAACCACCTTTAGGGACATTCTTGCTGGCATAAGTATCTGATGCTGTAAGTATGTTAAGGATTAGTGAATAAAGTACTTTGAATTGTAGATCGGGATCGTTTCGCACATCAACTTTGCATTTGTCAAGAAATTTACAGAATGGATTTAATTGAAGTTGCTGCTTTTGCCATTGAGTGATATTCAATTTCGATTCAATCCTACGGAAAGATGCGAAATGTTCATGGATGTATGGTAAAGGCATTTCAATAATGCTGCTTCTATATCTTTCTTCGGGGAAAGAACCGTTATGAAGCATTTGTGTATGATGTGCCAAAATTGAGAAGAGCGCAGCACACTTTGGCGTCTTGTCAAATCTTCGCAAGTCTAAACCCTTTGCACCAATTGCAAAAGATGGAAGGGCGTGTGTAATTGTCTTATCATGTCCTCTTATGTACTTCTGCCACTGAACCGAAGCTTTACCGATGTCGTGAAACCAAACTGCAAAACGAATGCAACTGCGGACATCTTCCCAGTTCCAATTGTATCGCTCACACAATTTATGAAGGAATGGTTTTCTCCTCCTGAGAATCTCGTCACAGATTGTCAAGCAATCGCGGGTATGCCCTAATAATGTTTGATGCGGTTTACCGAGAATTTCCATTAAATACTACGTTCCTTCCTTCAATTGGATATGCTAATTTCGGTTCACTCAATTTAATACCATCCTTCTCAGGTGGAATAGAATATAGTTGCGGGTCAACGTGCCAACTTTTACCTTGTTTTACAAATCGTTGTGGTACTTTTACCAACCCACAACCTTGTTCTAATCCTGGAATTATTGAATGGATACGATCTGCAGGAATCGGTTCAACTTCAACAATTCGTGGTGAAAGCACATCAACAAGGTCATCAGATTCACCCAAATAAAGGGGCCAGTGTGGAGATAGTAATGCTTGGTGTCCTTCAATAAGTAGATCTTCCGGTGCCTTGAAATAAACCGTATATTCAACGCCAATCATTTTCTGACGCATGATTGTAATCTTATAAAAAAACGCTTTACCAAATTCGTCTTTTGCGGCATCCGCTTTGCTCCGTTTTTCTTCGTAGATTTTTTGTATTTTGCTGAAGGTCTGAATTGGCTCCCCGCTTGACTTAATGACAAGAGAAACCTGCCATTCATCACGGTCATCCTGCCAATCTTGCGGCATGCCGCGTGCTGCATTCAACATGCCATAAAGTGTCGTTGGTGGGGGGAACGGATAGGTTCCATGGACGTTGACCTTACTCGGATTACGAAAGGATGTCCAGAATGGGCAAATCAGGTCGCATGTGAGGATCTTCTCCATGATTACCTCCAAGTTGGTATTAGGGCAAGCATTGACTCGCCCTAACGAATTTTCATTCTTGCGATGCATTGTGAACGACTTCTGACAGATTTTTCAATGCCCGAATCGGATTCGTCTTTTCAAGTCCAAATTTCTTAACAGTGTCAAGAAGTTCGTCGTCATTTTTTATTACACCTGGCGTAAATCCAAAAAAGAGTTCTGCCCCGACATCTTTTAAATCCTCCAAAATGATCTCTAATGAATCGGTATTGACTTTTCCATCATCATCACACTCCAAGGATCGAAGTGTTCTGTGGGAGTAGCGTGAATGGACAGAAGCGATAAAAATATCTGGAGATAGTGATGCAGCATTTCGCGCCTGTTTCGCAAAATCTGCAATGCCGCCAATTGCATCCAAAATTGCAACAGCGCGTTTTTTACGCTCATCTAAACTAATGTTAGTTAGTTCTTCCCATCCTTTGAATTCAGCTTTGTTTCCAGTCCCATCGTATTTAGCTTTCTTCGCGAATCCGATGTTTGCAAAATCAAGAGAAAAGCCTATTCGGTAAACATTAGACATCATTTCAACATATGCCATACGTTGATCTCTCGTACTCTGTTCTTCATTGGCAGAACTTTCTTGTTCATTATCTGTTTGCTTCCTGTGAGTTTTCGGTTTCGGTTTATCACTCATCCGAATCAATAAGTCAGTAACAATGTCGTTTGTGATCTGGCCCAAAGCTGGTGTTACTTTAATGGGGGACCATCGTCGATTAAAACCTTCATCAAGTTTTGGGTGCAAAAAACCGAATAGATCACAAAGCCAGCAGTTTTCAATATCACCACAAGGTGATTCCGGGGTGCAAAGGAACACACCAGGATTGTTACGTTCTATTGCCTCACGGAGAGCATGTCTGACAGACTGCCCGGATGCATACGGTTTGCGTCCGTTGTCATAAGTCTTTAGTTCGGTAACATTACCGGCACCACCTTCGCCTGCGTTGAGATTGCTCAGGTCGGTTTTGCTCAACCAAACCATAGTTATTCCTTTGATATGAGTCACCATCTTATCTCCTTAGTTTGTGGATTTAAAAAAGTTAGCGTTAAATGCGTTTAGACTTGCAAATGTTGATAGCGTTTCAGCCATCGGTTTCCAAATGTTGGAATCTTCAGATAGTTTATCCGAGATGCGCGTGATTCGCTCAACACTGACAAGAGTCACTGTTTTGGGTTCTCCTTGTACTTCAATTTGGCGTTTCCCATCCGGCAGCGTTTCACCTACACGTCCAACTTTGTATAGTCGATATGAAACCAGCTTCAGAAACTCACGAAATGCATTCTCACTTGAAATGTTGTAAAGTTTACTAATTAATGTCACATCACTTGAAAAAACAGACCCAATTGTGCTTCCTAATGCACGTAGGTCATCACGTGTTTCATCATTTAACACAGTATTTACCTCCAAGAAGTATCTAATGAAATGTGGTAATAATCTTACCGGATGCGGTCGATCTTTTTGCGGACTAAAAGTGATTGCATCAGCATTTTTCCAGATTCTAAAAATCGCAGTTTTCATCAGTCGAGGGTCGCTAGTTGCAATTGCCTTGCTTAAGGAACGAACACCGTTTTCTCCACCCGCACCGAAACGAATACGACTCAAAATATCCGGAATGAGTCGGATATCTTGATTTTCCTCAAACGGAATCGGTTTTATAAAATCGTAAAGCTTATGATCAACCTCTATTGTATGGAAATTTCCAAAACGGATATTCGTATCTATCTCGAATGGAATAATCACCCACCGAGTTACTCGCTTGGGAACTTCCTCAGATTCTTCCCACGGTGCGAAATCCCATTCTTCTTTGGTTGTAAATTTATAGAAAATGTTATGGAACAACACAATTGCAAGTGAGTATTTATCTGATGCTCTCCTAACACCGCGCAAGTTTGTTAAAGTTGAAAGTTCATTCTTATCACTAATATCCTTAAGGTTTATCTGCAATCGATCATATACCTTTGCTAAAAGAGAAAGGTCAGCAATCTCTGGTAAAATTAATAACCTTTTTGGGTGTTTGTAAACAAACGGAATATGCGGTTCCAATGTAGTACAAAGGTTAACAAAATAAAGGATGGAACCTACCTTGAAATTATCATTTCGCGGATGAAAACCACGAACTTTGACATTTTGATGCTTGTTTGAAAATGGATTTACAAATTGACGCACCTTTTCAAGTTTCTTACTCACACGACCAGAAATCTCACACACCTTCTTACCTTCAGATAGAATCCAATTTTCAACGAAGTCATGGATTATGTTTTCCTTTTCTTTCCGAATCCTTTGAATATTCCCTTTCGTGCCGATGAAATTCAATCGGCACTTAGCTATTTGTATATCATTTTTGACTTGGGTTTGAGGGGATAATTCTTTGATTCGTTTTTTTTGGTCCTGTGTGATAGGAATGTTTTCGTCAGTAATAACAAATCCTTCCGCGTCAGTTTTTAGAGACACATTATACATCAAAGCCTTATTGTAAAGCCGTGCTTCCTTGCTCAACCAATATATTTGATTCCACCAACTTTTCAGCCTGTCATGAAACCAAGCCTTCACCGTCTCTATATCTGAATTATCAATGGTAATTATTGCCTCGTTTTCTTTCAAAATAGGTTTCTCAACCAAAAACCGCGGATCAATTATTCGCAATTCCGCGCATAAACTCACAATGCCAAAATCTGTCCATGGATTACCAGTTAACTCTAAGACTAATTGAGATGATTTATCGCCTAAAGCAAGTTTTAATTGTTCCGCCATCCAAACACCTCCTTTGTTGTTTTAACAGGACTTACGCAATATGACCAAATTTCACGTATTTTCACAGAATTCGGTGCAGTTAGGAAACCGCACCTACCGAGGGAGTGCGTAAGTCCTATTTAATTTATAAAACATGGTAAGCAACAAAGAACTCACCATATAAAACCTTTATGAGATATGCTTTAATTTGATGTCATGACCAGAAGTTCGCTCCTACAGAATATTCGGATTAACTTCGTCCAATATCAATCCAAGGTTATCATCATAAGGAATGTTTATGAAACACTGATTGATACGTTCATTTACGTTGATTTTATCTTCCTTATTTAGTCTTGCAAATTGGTTGTAACTAATTTGTGCGATATATGCTCTCGCTTCATAATACTTTCGTGCTTCAAATTCGGTTATGAATTCTTGTTCATAATCCATAGGAACAACCTCAACGGTTTTAAAGAGTTCGTTAAATTCTTTACGCCCCTGTGCATCTTCAATGAATGGCACAATGTCTTGTAGGTGCCGTTCAAACATCCGTTTTGCCTTATCAAACTTTTCCTGTTCTTTTTCATCATACCCTTCACTATAGACTTCATCAATGAGACGCTGGATTTCAGATTCTTTGAGATCGTCGTTACTTACCGATGCAAACGCGTTTATTGTGCGTTCAACTTTCTCAGTAGAATAGATATACTTATCGCTTTTTCCACCCTCTTTACAGATGTTGACGTCGCAGATACCTTTTTTGCCTTTTCTATTGATACGACCAAAACGTTGGATGAGTGCGTCGATCGGTGCGGGTTCTGTAAAAAGGCAATCAAAATCAATATCAAGTGAGACCTCAACCGCTTGTGTGCCGACAAGAAGATCAGCGTCTGTAAGTTCGCCTTCAATCCGTTCTCGGTCTTTAAGGATAAATCGGCTATGCAGCAGTTTAGCATTATCGGTTACATGTTGCAATTCTTGAAACACATCTTGTGCCTGTTTAACGGTATTACAGACGACCATAACGCGATCCTCTTGATTGAGTCTATTCTCAATTTCCGGAATTGCATCTTGGATATTTCCATCAAGTAACCGGACACGGTGCCGTGTGAACCTGTCGCGATCTTCAGATGCCATGTCAACTGGTGCAAACCCGCCAAGTGCCTCGTTAATCATATCTTTGAGAAATTTCGGCATTGTTGCAGTCATAATGCAGAACTTTGCATCGTAATCTTCACGGAGTTTTTTTATCATTGTCAAAATCAGGGCAGTTGTGTGTGGATCATAAGCGTGGATTTCGTCAAAAATGAAGAGTCCTTGAGACATTTCTACCATCTGCATTTCAAACCCGCGTATCCCGAAAAACGCTTTTAGCAGTTGGAACGGTGTTAGTACCTTGTAGGGACGACAGATTTTCTTTGTCAAATTCTGCTGCTCACGAACCTGTGCTGCTGTCTCTTTGTACGTATATTCGTTATCTGCCAGTGCTTTGTAGACGAAGTAATTCGCTTTGCCGTGTAGCATACCGATTTTTTCATCTCCAATAAGATTTTTCAACCGCTCATACATAGCGTTGATACTCGCTGTATAAGGTAACACGTAAAAGACGCGGTTCCCTTTTGTTTTGCCTTGATTTTTGTCTGACCAGAGGAGTGCGGCTTCTGTTTTACCAGAACCTGTCGGTGCTGATAGCATGAGTTGTCCAGTTGTTTCTCCTGATTCCTTTTGAAAAGGTTCCCATTTTTCAAACTGTTTGATCTGTTGCGTCAGTTCTGCTTCAAGGTTATCAAGTGCGGTTTGGATTTCGTTTTTGCCAGCAGAGGCGAGATGGTCACAGGCAATCATACAGCCGCGCAGGAGCATACCGTAGGTGTGGTGTAAGGAGTTTAATTCACCGTCTTCAAAGTCATTTAAATATGGTGCAAGAAATTCTCGGTAACCACTAATAAGTAGATCTGTTGAGGTAACGGGTGTCCATAAGCACGTTGTTGTAGGAAACCAATTATGAAACCAATGCGGCACCTGTTCCTGTATTTCCATCAAAGCATCCCAATTCGGTATGAGTTCTGTGATATGCTTTAACCATTCTTGATAACCTTCTTCGTTTTCTGGAATGCATGGATGCTTTTCCCACAGCGTCTTACTATCCTTGTGATGTGTTAAAATCGCAAGTGCAATTGCCTGTTTTGTTGTTTCCGGTAATTGCAGCGTAACGACAAATCCAGTAGATAAGATTTCGTGACGATAGCCCCATAATGGACCTTCGGTAAGCTGCTTCTGAAAACCGGTTGCTGCTTTACCGAAATCGTGAAGGGCAATTGCGTAAAAAAGATGTTCAAAGAAATCTGGTTCTTTGGCAACATCTGCTAAGAACGGCATCCGTTCTCGAAGGCTATTGTATACATCAAGGCAATTCTTTGTATGGCAAAGAAGTGTTTCTGGTGGATCGCTTTTTGCTAATAGTGTGGGCATATCGAATTCTCCAAATTGTATCAGATTAGCTGTCAAATAGTGGTATCTGTTCTCCATTTATCTTGGGAACTTTATAGTTCTTGTCAATAGGTTTTATACTTTTTTCAACAGGAACGATAAAATCTCCGGGGATACGTTTGTGCAAATACACCCCCCAATTTTTATCTGCATCGTGCAATACGTCACCGTTATATTTTATTTTTTCGGTAACGAGACAAAAAGCCCGCGTACCACACGGACGACGTGGAATTTCCGCTGTGAAATGAGTCGGTAATGCTTGCACCTGTCCGTGAAGTTGTGGGTCAGGAAAAGGAAGAATTGTGTCTTGGTAAGTCGTTTCCGATTTACTTTCCAATTCAATTTCTTCAATAGATTTCACGGTTGCCAGATCAGAAGAACGGCCCATAAGTAAAGAGTAATGCGGATGTTCAAATACATCTCGGATCCACATATCTGGGGTATAAAGATAGAGTTCTGGTTGCACAAGGAATTCGCGTCTGGTGATGTTTGATTTTGCATCTAACTTGCCACCAAATTCATAGACGGTTTCTAAATCAACAGCTTTGCCTTTACTCTTGAAGACAAACCCAATCGTGGCATCGTGCGGCGTAACCCAATCTCCTTTTGCAGCAGTCAAAAGTCCGTAAAGTGCCGATAGTGGTGGTAATGGTAGTGTCGGTTGGAATCCGCTAATAAATAACGGATTCCGAAACGATGACACCCAACCTGTAATGTGAACGCGAATCACCTTCATGAGCCATCTCCGATGTGTGTTTCTAACTTTGCTGCAAGCTGGAGTATTACTTGGTTTGGAGAATCGTAAACGATTTCACTTGGGAGGACTAGCTCGTTTGCCAAACTCAATAGTTCTTCGTCTAACTCGTCCATAAATCCGATGCGTCTGCCTATATAAATTGCATCACAGAATCGATCTGCGTAGTCTTCAATGACTTGTAGCAGTGCATTTATAGATAACTCCCCGACTTCATTTCGTTCTACCATTAAATTCATAAAAGGGTGATTTCCACCATCAAGAACTGTGAGAATAATCAGTTTAGGCGTAACATCGGTAAGGTGTGATGTTAATTTTGCACCACCGCTGAGGATGGGCAGAGCAAGAAGCGTTTGCTGGCAGCGTCGGACGCGTATATCTTTTGGGAGCACCCACGGTGAATTTTCACCTGATTGCATGCCTCCCGCCTCTTGAATCTTTGGAACATAACTCTCGTGTATATTCAGATAACCTGTTCTATTGACGTGAGAAAACGCACCAACAGCAGCAAGGTCAAGGGAAAAAATTCCTTGGAGAACGCATGAATAAAACTGATGTTCATAAGGCACTGGGTCACCTTCTTGACGTGCCATCACACCAAAATCGTTTGTAGGGGGTTGCGGCGCAATAGAAATAAGCGGTGAATTTTTGAGCGGTGACAAACGTGTTACTGTCAAGTTCTTCTTTTTCTTGCCTTCCATTATACTTTGTGCGCGCATATAACCAAAGACATCGTCATCGTCATAAGTCACAGGGTCCGCAGCGGTAAATGCGATTTTTTTCTCACGTTCTATGGGTGAATTCTCCCACTCATCAAATTCATGTTCAAGTGTGGTACGCCACCAGTTACGCCACGCTTGTCCTGAGACATAGGGATACATGTTTCGTCCTCTTCTCAACGCTTTTACTTTAACGATGTTTTCGGTTCTTTCAGATGTGTCTTCACCAGCGTTGTTTAGCGCGGAGTGAGGGGCATCAATTAGAGCAAGTCCAATAAGGTGTTTAGACATGATTAGTCCTCCTTTGTCTATTCCGTATCAGATTCATTATCTAAATTTGAAGTATCATCTTCATCTTCATCAAAATCAACAAAACCTTTTTCCTGTAGCCAGTTGTGGAGTTTCTCATATATTCGAAAAAGTAGCAGATCACGCGTTTCTCTCCACGGTGTAGCACTGAAATCTTCGTTTTCAGGAAAAAGATGTTCCATATAATCATCCAAGGAAAAGAGAGGTTTTTCAGCACCCAGTTTTATCCTTTCTCTGATGATGTATAGCAATACAGTTCGGCATGCCTCATAACTTTTAGCCCGTTCTAAACGAGTGAGTCGCTTATCACTTCCAGATTCCTTAATACATTCGGCTATAAGATTGCCAACCTGCTTAATTTTTTCAAGTCGTGTTATTTCCATAGATCTAACCTCCTTAAAATAGAGAGATAACAATTCCCAATTCCCGCGCGGTTTTCTGTGCCGCCTATTCAAAAAGAATCCAAGAATTGAGATGTCTTGCAACAGATTTTCATACACACGGTTTGTGCGGTTTTTGTAGTCATCTTCCGATTCTACTTTATCCCAGTTGACTAAGTAACCACATCTGACAATTTCTTGCCATGCCTTATTAAACCCACTTTGATAGACATGACGTAAAAACTTAAATACGGGAGCAGGCATGTAGAACACTTCAAGCTCAGGACCTTGGTTGTAATTTGTCCAGCAATAGACCTGCATAGAAACATCTTCAGATGTACGCATTTCTTGATATTGCAACATCTCGCGAGTCATATAGAAAATACCGTTTCGAGGATTTTTATAACCAGGATTGAAACATCCATTTATATCTTGCTGCAACTGTTGATTGCGAATAGCTGTAACACATAACCGTGACCAACTCCGCAGTGCCTTCCACGAATTAGAATGAAGCGTAAGGAACTTTCCAGCAGTGGCCAAAAATACTAAAGGAGATAGTTGAATAGCTAATGCACATGCAGTACAATATTCCGCACCATTAGCAAAGGCAGGAAAAAAGTTACGTAAGGTTCCAGAGCCTGTTAATGGCACATTTGTTTTTGAAAGCGAGATGTTAGCATTTCGTCTACCGCATCCAATACAATTTCCTGCTTCATTTAATTCACATATCGTATCCAAGTATTCTTTAAACTCTACTTTAAGCAATTCTACACGATCACGTTTGCTAAACGCAGGATTAGTCAATACACTATTTGGGAAAATGCTGTGTAAATTACCCCAACCAGCCTTTGATTGCATAATTGGTGCAATATCATTAACAACCTGCTCAAGATCATCTTTAGTAATCTGTTCAGGTTGTACATTGCGTCCTAACCACTCACAGATACCACAAACACCTGCATCGACAAACGGGTTGCCCATCAATTTTTCGTATATTGGCATATTAAAACCTCCTCTCAAAGATATTATGTAAAATAAAGCATAACATATAATAACTATAGATGTCAAGTTAAATTATTCCTAATAAATCTATAAAATACAACTAACAATGGAATTTATAGTATTATACTCGGTATCGTCTTGTTTGTCAAACATTTTTCATCAATATAAGATTTAAGTGTTATTCCAATTCCAAATTGGTGCGATTAGACAAAATAGCATGTTAGTAAAATACAACTAACAAATTTCTATTCCAGATTGGCGCGATTAAAAGACTATAACTTTAGCGAGTCGGAGTTCGTTCCGCTGCAATTGCAGAACCACCGTCAAACATCCTCACCAAAGCATTTTGTATATTTTAACATATTTCACAATTTATGTCAAGAGGAAAATCACTCTGACTATAATACTATAATTACGAATTTGACACAAACCTAATAAAATGATATAATGCCATGTATATATTCCAATAGGAGACATGTATGCTTTCACAAATCCAGGTTGACACGTTTCTTGAGAAAGGTTTTCTTCTCGGCAATCGTGTGTTGACAGATGAACAAGTTGAAGAATTACGATCAGAGTTAGCACGGGTTATTGATGACTATGAAAAAGAGGATGTTGCACAACCTGTCCGAATTGCGAATCTCGGTGGACGGGATGAAAGTCCTGTCTGGCAGATAGTGAATATCTGGGAGGCAAGTTCGGCTTATCAAGAATTGATATATAATCCTGTCATCGTAGAAGAAATTGGACAGTTGACATCCGCAACAGAAGTTCGCGTCTGGCACGACCAAATTCAATACAAACCACCCCAAATCGGTGGCGTCAACTCATGGCATCAGGATTCACCGCTATGGGGTATCCTCATGCCAAAGACGAGTCAGGTAACCGCATGGGTGGCTCTAGATGACGTTGATGAAGGCAACGGTTGTATGAGAATGGTACCGGGTTCCTATAAATGGGGACCACAGATGCAGTTCTTAGGTTCTGTCGGTGACATCCATAAAATGCATGACTACTTTGAAGACAACAAATTGTCTGTTGAACTTTGTCCTGTTCCAAAGGGACATGTCCATTTCCATCATGCATTAACTTGGCACGGGTCGCACGATAACGCAAGCGATACAGCACGACGCGCTATCGCAGTACACTATATGACAAATGAAACAGTCTATTATGAGACTGGAAATCACCTTATGAAACAATTTGTTAAGGTAAAGGATGGCGATAAATTGGAAGGTGATCACTTTCCTGTTGTAATGGAGAATGGGACACCAACAAAGAGAACGCGTTAAGAGAAAAGAATGCTCAACCATATTCAAATAGACACATTTCTTGAGAAAGGTTTCTTGCTCGGGAGTCTTGTTTTGAGGGATGAATAGGTAGACGAACTGCGATCAGAATCAGATCGTGTGATCATTTTCCGCTTGTTATGGACGCTGGAAATCCGACTCGTCCATAGGTTTTTAGATTGGAGAAAAATATGAAAGTAGTTGATGCGGTGGCTAAAGTTCTTAAGACTGAAGGTGTGCAATATCTTTTTGCCTATCCTGTCAATCCAATCATTGAAGCTGCTGCAAAAGTAGATATCCGTCCTATCATTGTGCGACAGGAACGTATCGGACTTCACATGGCAGACGCTGTGAGCCGCATGACTTCTGGAGAACAGATCGGTGTGTTCTGTATGCAGAGCGGTCCTGGTGCTGAAAACGCATTCGGTGGTGTCGCCCAAGCTTATGCTGATTCTGCTCCGATTGTTGTTCTGCCAACGGGGTATGCAAGACAGCTATCTCAAATTCAACCGAATTTCAACTCATCCTTGAATTTTCGACACGTGACAAAGTCGTGTGAACAACTTACGGTACCTGAAGCGTTACCCGAAGTGATGCGACGCGCTTTTACACAAGTGCGCAACGGACGACCAAGACCAGCACTTGTGGAAATACCGGGGGATCTGATGCAACAAGAAGTTCCTGAACCGTTTGAACCTACGCCTGTTCCCACTGTGCGTTACGGTCCTGATCCATCAGAAATTGCATCCGTTGCAGATGCGTTGATAAGTGCCGAATGTCCCGTGATCTATGCTGGACAAGGCGTTCACTATGCAAAAGCATGGGATGCGTTGAAGGAGCTTGCGGAACTCTTAGCTGCTCCTGTATCAACGAGTTTAGGCGGAAAAAGTGCATTTCCTGAAAATCACGCTTTGGCGTTAGGTTCTGGTGGACGTTCCGTTCCGAAACCGCTCCATCACTTCCTTCAAAAGACTGACCTACTTTTCGGTATTGGTTGTAGTTTTAGTCGGACGAATTTCGGCGTTAAGATTCCGGATGGTAAACGTGTTATCCATGCAACGTTAGATCCTGCTGACATCAATAAAGATGTCCCTGTTGAAAGTGCACTTGTTGGTGATGCCCGTTTGATTTTAGAAGGATTAGTAGAAGTTGTTCGGAATCGTTACGATGATGCTACCGAAAGCAAAACTGCTGTGGTTGCCGAAGAGATTAGCAATGTGAAAGCAGAATGGCTTGAAGAATGGATACCAAAACTGACGTCTGACAGGGTGCCAATGACCCCGTATCGCGTTATCTGGGATTTACTCCACACTGTGGATGTCAAGAACACGATAATTACACATGATGCGGGAAGTCCACGGGACCAACTTTCTCCATTTTGGCATTGTGAAACTCCGCTCTCCTACATCGGATGGGGTAAGACGACACAACTCGGCTACGGACTCGGTTTAGCTATGGGGGCAAAACTGTCGAAACCCGACGCACTCTGCATCAACGTCTGGGGTGATGCTGCCATCGGTTTTACGGGTATGGATTTTGAAACCGCAGTTCGCGAACGAATTCCAATACTATCTGTCTTATTCAATAACTTTTCAATGGCAATTGAGATTCCAATTATGCCTGTTTCTACTGAAAAATATCGTTCTACAGATATTTCTGGCAACTACGCTGATATGGCAAAGGCATTCGGAGGATACGGGGAAAGAATTGAAACGCCTGACCAGATTATTCCAGCAATTAATCGCGGTATACAGAAAACAGAGGAAGGAGTGCCGGCACTATTGGAATTCATAACGGACAAGGAACTTCAAACTTCAAAGTTTTAGATTCAGAAGTATAACCATTACAATATAAAATGAGGTGTTAATATGAAACATATTGCTGTTAATATAATCCTAACTGTCTTGTGCATTGGTATAAGTGCTTGGGCAATAAACGATGATGCGTCACTCATGCTGTATCTCCCTTTTGATGAAGATGATGGAGACAAATCCATAGACGCAAGTGGAAATGACCTTGAAGCTGTATTTCACGGCGCCACTTGGTCTAAAGATGGTAAATTTGATGGAGGCATACATTTAGCGGATACAGAAAAATACGTTGAGATAGCGGCAGTTCCTGAACTTGATATTACCGATGAAATCACAATCCAAGCTTGGTTTTTACCTGAACAGGACCAAGGCGATTCTAATCTGATGGGTCGCAGGACCACAAATAACGTCGGCGGGTATTGTCTACAATGGAGCTCGGCTCATACAGGTTCACCGCAGGTTGAGACATGGATGTATGTTGGTAGTTTTCAAGGATCACGGAGTAAACAGACTATCAAACCGGAAGTAAATGAATGGCACCACGTTGCATCTACCTACGATGGTGATAAAGTTCGGCAATATATAGATGGAAAGTTAGATGCTGAATACTCAGCACCAGGCAAGCTAAACAGTGTTGATGTTGTTTTCCGTATAGGAAAAGCGCAAACAGGTCTTGCTGGAACTGTGGGTTATGTTGATGAAGTAGCCATCTATAACCGCGCTTTATCTGAAGACGAAGTCAATGAAGATATGAACAAAGGTGTGTTCTTTGCGGTTGACCCAAGCGGTAAGCTCGCTACAACCTGGGCACATCTTAAAATGTAAGGTAGGAAATAGAGTTATAATATGAATAATACATGTGCAATTTTCGACCTTGATGGCACGCTTATCAGTCAATCCTCCGAAAAGGTTTTTCTCAAACACTTATTGAGTCATGGGGAGATTCCTGTTTCTAATTTGCTTGCGTGGACATCGCATTTTCTGAAGGTCAGGTCATATCCAAAAGCAAAATCAAACAAAGTCCATTTACGCGGTTTGGATGAGAGTCATTTATGTAGCCTTGCCCAGGAGTGTTTTATCAATTCACTTCAAGCAAGTATTACACCGCGTATATCGGCATTGATACAAACGCATCGTGATGAAGGACGGACAGTCATTCTTATGTCTGGTTCTTTGTCGTTTCTTGTTGAGCTTTTTCATGAACATCTTCAGACAGACATTATGATAGCAGATGAGTTAGAGGTCGTTGATGGAAGATTCACAGGCAAGAGGGTAGGTCTTCGTCCTTATGCACAGAACAAGGCTGCCCTTGCGAAGGACCTTGCATCAAGGTATGGGTTTGACTTAGAATCCTCCTATGCTTATGGCAACCATCATTCAGACGTCTACAAGCTTCAATTGTTTGGAAATCCTGTGGCAGTAAATCCTAATCGCTTACTTCGTAGAATCGCGACAGCGCGAAGGTGGCAAATTGAATTATAATACCATTTCTAAATGAAAATGCCTCTTTACTGTAG
>CAZURU010000037.1:0-20637 GCA_964623585.1 uncultured bacterium | reverse complement strand
CCAAAACGGTGCTACAGCGATCGTCTCAGAAAAAATTATCCCTGATTTATCTGAAAATATCTCTGTTGTTGTAACACCGAATGGAAGAAAAGCACAAGCGGTTTGTGCAGCAAATTGGCATGGAAATCCAGCGAAAAGGTTGAACTTGACAGGTATCACGGGTACAAATGGAAAAACATCAACTGCACATTTAACAGATGGAATTCTGAAAGAACAAGGTCTAAAGACTGCTGTCTTAGGCACTATTGGACATTCTTTTGATCTGCAGAATACCGTTGACGGCAATGTTAAAAGTGTAAAGATACCAGCAATACTGACAACACCTGATCCTTTTGAATTGCATGCAATGTTTAGACAGTTAGTTGATTCTGACGTCAAAGATGTTGTAATGGAAACATCTTCACAAGGCTTGGCACAACATAGATTATACGGGTTAACTTTTGATACTGCAGTCTTTACAAACCTGACACAGGACCACATGGACTATCATGAGAATATGGAGAATTACTTCTCTGCGAAGTTGATGCTTTTTAACCAGCTAAGTCCTAAAGGGTTAGCTATATTGAACTCAGATTCTCATGTCACCCCCAAGATTGCAGAACACATTTGTAACATCAACGTCCTAACTTATGGACTAACAGATGAAGCAGATCTGGTTGCACAAGATGTAGAAATTACTTTGAAGCACCTTGCCTTCACAGCATACAATAAAAGTGATTTCAATAAACAGCATCAACAACACTTGGCGAAAATTAGAGCTACTATACAGTTATTGGGAACATATAATGTCTATAATGCTCTCGCCGCAATTGGGGTTGGATTAAACTATAACTGTAGTATTGACGCTATACAAAAGGGGCTTATTTCTACGGTTGTTCCTGGACGTTTTGAAAATGTTAGCTCAAATGACATCTATAACAAAGATTTTGCAATAATTGTTGATTATGCACATACACCAGATGGATTAGAAAATGTTCTAACGGCTGCACGAGATATCTCAGAAGGTAGACTTATCTCTGTTTTTGGATGTGGTGGCGATCGAGATAGAAGCAAACGACCCAAAATGGGCAAAATCTCTACTCAGATTGCTGATTACACTGTAATCACTTCAGACAATCCCCGGACTGAGGACCCAGATGCAATTATTTCTGATGTCATTTCTGGCATACCACATAAGACAGATTATGTGTGCATTCCAAACCGAAAAGCAGCTATTCAACATGCCATAATGGACGCTAATGCTGGAGATGTGGTAGTTATTGCCGGAAAAGGACATGAGGATTATCAAGAAATACATGGAAAGAGATATCCGTTTGATGATAGAGTAATTGCATCAAAGGTCTTGCAACAATTAGCAATTGATTCACATAAATGCGTTGGAAATTGATATAGAACAATATCATTGAAAATGTTTATTAACAATACTATCCCTGTTTTATCCTTCTCTAATGCTTTTTCAATTCCTAATTCGTATAGAAGTTGACAAAACACTATTTTCTCCAATTTGAAATGTTTTTAGAAATAGACAATTTAAAGGTTGCATATCAAGTTTACGGGACTGGTGAATCAGTTGTCCTGCTGCATGGATGGGGTGGAGAAGCAAATAGTTTCAAACCCGTGATTGATCAGATGTCAAGATACTATAAAGTATTCGCTCTTGATCTCCCCGGCTTTGGTCTAAGTGAGATGCCGACTGTGGCATGGGACGCAACAGATTATGCAACATTTCTATCCGTTTTTTTTGAAAAACTGAAAATAAGAAAAGCACACTTAATTGGTCATTCATACGGCGGTAGGATTTCAATAGTAATGGCTGCACATCAACCGCATTTAGTTGATAAACTAATACTCGTAGACAGTGCAGGTATCATACCACCAAGGTCGTTATTATACTACATCCGCATCGGTATTGCAAAATGGGGTAGAGTGATTCGTCAGTGTGGTTCTGTAGGGAAAAGGTTTGCTGATGCATTATCCAAGATGATTGGCTCAAAAGACTACAGAGAAGCAGGACCTATGCAAGCTACGTTAGTCAAGTCTGTGAATCAAGATCTACGTCCACTATTACCAAAAATAGAAGCTGCGACGTTATTGATTTGGGGTGAAAACGATAATGAAACCCCTATTTCTTCAGGTGAAATCATGTCAAGAGAAATACCGAATTCAGAATTAGTCATCCTTAAGGATGCAGGACACTTCTCGTATCTTGACCAATTCCAACAATTCTGTAAAATTGTAGGAAAATTTTTAGCATGAACAGTTGACATTTATGACAAGTCTTGTCAGAGAGAGTATCAGACTGAACATCAGAAACTGTTTTCTGTTGTTAGTTTAGGTGCATTTTTTTCATGCAATGAAGTAGTTCGCTGATTCCTTTATTCAAGCACTACATTCATTGCTGTTTTGCTAATATGGACGATATAAAAATGCTTGATGACATACTTTTTTATCTATTAATTCTTCTATGTTACATCAGAGTTGTGTCGAGAACAACGGAGGGTTTACATATTCTGCAACTTGATGGATATAAACCGATCCGTTATATGAGATGGGTTGCCTTGCACCCAAGAAGGTGTTTTGAAGTTTATGAAATATTAGTCGTTGTCATATCACTTACAGTTGTATCAGTTTTTGAAATTAATCAACCTGCATGGCTATTTGCAGTGCTATGTGTATGCTGGATTGCTTTTCAAATATATAGGATTTTATGGCGGAAAAAGGAGGAAGCGAAAAAGCCACTTGTATACACAGCACGAGCAAAAAGACTGTTTAGCATAGCGTTAACATGCCAAACATTCTTTGCTGTTCTAATTGCCCTAACATTTTCTGATTTTCAATGGCGATTAAGTGCTTTTCTTTTCTCTGAGTTTACAGTGCCTATTCTCGTCATCTGTAGCAACCTAATTCTACCTTTAGAACTTGTAATTAACAATGCTTACTTACGGGATGCTAAAAAACGAATTAGAAATCTGAAGCCAAAGATTATCGGTATTACAGGTAGTTATGGCAAAACCAGTACGAAATACATACTAAACCAGATACTTTCAAAAGAATACAATGTTCTGATGACACCCAACAGTTACAATACACCAATGGGGATCTGCAAGGTCATCAGAGGAAATCTGACTTCAGAGCACGAGTTTTTTATTGTTGAGATGGGAGCATACAAACGTGGTGACATTAAAGAGTTGTGTCACCTGGCACCACCTGACATTGGCATTCTCACCGCAGTGGGTCCCCAACACTTAGAACGATTTAAGAGTTTAGAAAATACTGCCAAAGCAAAATATGAATTAATAGAAGCATTGCCCTCAGATGGACTTGCCGTGATAAACAACGATAATGAAATTTGTGCAGCATTAGCAGACAAAACAGTCAGGGTCACTGTGAACCGATATAGTGTAATGCCATACAGTGTGAATGCAAAGGAAAGTGATGACACAATAGACATAAGAGCATCTGATATTAAACATAGTCAGAACGGATTGTCATTTACTGTATCAGCAACAGATGCTGAAAATGTAGAAATTACCACACGTCTACTTGGCAAACACAATGTATCAAATATACTGGCTGCAATAGCAGTCTCTTTATATTGTGGGATGACTTTAGAGGATATCCAAGCAGCAATAAGGGTTTTAGAACCTGTACCGCATCGTTTAGAGTTAAAACCGGCAGATACGGGGGTCATTGTAATTGATGATAGTTTTAATTCCAATCCTGAAGGTGCAAAAGCAGCCCTTGAAGTGTTGACAGATTTTGTTAATGACGATGATAGCAAAAAAGTGCTGGTTACCCCGGGAATGGTGGAACTGGGTGAAAGAGAATATGACGAAAATAAAAAGTTGGGAACACACGCTGCTAAGGTTTGTGATCTTGTTATCCTCGTCGGTGATGAAACAACAGGTCCGATATTAGACGGTCTTATACAGGAGAACTATCCTGAAGATCAAATACATAAGGTAAAAAACCTTGCTGAAGTCCAACTTCAGCTAGCTAAAAACTTGAAATCTGGTGATGTTGTTCTTTTTGAGAATGATCTACCAGACAATTATAACTAAACGATAAACGAAAATAAATCAGAAGGATTCTTACACATGAACGTTGCACTCATCTTCGGTGGACGATCACCTGAGCATGAAGTTTCTATCGTAACAGCACATCAGGTAAACGCTGCTTTGACAGAATCATATAACGTCATACCGATATATATCACAAAAAGTGGTGCATGGTTGACTGGGGAGAAACTAAATATGCTCAACACGTTCACTGATGGAAACTTACCTAACGTATCGGATTACGATTCAGTGAGTGTGGAATTGAGCTCAAATACAACTTTTAGTATCTCAACTAAACGTAGCGGACTCTTTAGTAGAAAAAAGGAACTTGAAATTGATGTTGTTTTTCCAGCAATCCATGGTGTTCACGGTGAAGATGGTACTCTTCAAGGTATGCTTGAATTGATGAATATTCCTTATGTAGGAGCTAACGTAGTCGGGTCGGGTATCGGTATGGATAAGACAATGATGAAAGCTGTCCTAAGCGCAAATAAACTTCCGATACTCCCTTATGTGCCATTTACAAAAAGTGAATGGGAATATTCAAGTAATGAAATCCTTAATGTAATTGAAGATAAAATATCATATCCGTTATTTGTTAAACCAGCGATCAGCGGCTCAAGCATAGGTGTTAGTCTGGCAAATGATCAAACAGAACTACAGGATGCAATTGAACTTGCATGTAGGTATTGTAGACGCATACTCGTAGAACAAGGGTTAGTAGGTGGATATGAGATAAACTGTGCAGTGATGGGAACACATTCACCAAAACCATCTGTCTGTGAACAGCCGATATCAAGTACAGATTTCCTAAGTTTTGATGATAAGTATATACACCAAGATAAAGACACTGAATCTGAGGCAGATACGGCTTCAGGAATGGCTGGAGCAGAACGAAAAATACCTGCACCAATTTCAGATGCATTGACGTTACATATTCAGAACCTTGCGACCTTGACGTTCCAAGTATTGGATTGTTCTGGAATCGCAAGGATCGATTTTTTAGTGAGTGATGATGATCAAGTGTATGTGAATGAAATAAACACTATTCCAGGTTCATTCAGTTTTTATTTATGGGAACCAGTTGGTGTTTCATTTCCTGAATTAGTATCAGGTTTAGTTGAACTTGCATTGGAAACACACAAAGAAAAAAATAGACTAATTTATTCCCATTCAACGAACCTATTGAACCAAGCAGGAGCAAGATTTACAAAGTAGTAGAAAGGCTCGGGCGGAGAAAGGTTCTGGAATTGATGCAATTGACTAATCACGCTTTCAAAATGATAATCATAAATTACAGACAGAATAGGCAGTTGGATATGACTACTTCTGTTGAAGCGAAACTACTTTTCAACGGAATAAGGTAGATCAGATAGGTTAAAAGACACCAGATAATGTTTTATCATCTCTTTTTTGAAAATCTTGTTGACATTTTTGAACCATTTAGTGTATTTAGTGCAATAACTTTCCGTGCTGTGTATGCAACAGCGACTGCGTTTGCCATATCCCTGGTGTTAGGTCCTTTCATGATAAGAAAGTTAAAACAACTGCATATCGGGGAACATATTCAGGAGGAAGTAGAAAAAGCACAACAAAATAATGAGAATCAGAGCAAAGCTGGAACACCTACGATGGGTGGTATATTGATCATTGTGGCGATACTTGTATCCATCGTTTTCTGGGCAAGACTGGATCAACCTTTCATCTACCTCATGATCTTTACAACTGTCTGGTTTGGCGGGATTGGGTTTTGGGATGATTTTCGCAAAATCAGTAAAAAACAGTCCCTTGGACTCCGGGGTTGGCAGAAGATACTATTACAAACGATCGGTGCACTGATAATTGCTATTTTTCTCTATTTTTGGGGACCCACTGAAGGGAATGATGAAGCGACTCGCACGGCACTAAATCTGCCGTTTCTAAAGACTTTTCATCCCAGTTTAGGATTGTTATATATTCCATTTGCAGCTTTCATAATAGTTGGCACATCCAATGCTGTAAATCTGACAGATGGAATGGATGGCTTAGCTATCGGTTGTACGCTATTTGTTGCAGGAACGATCGCGGCATTAGGTTATCTTGTAAGCCATATAGAAATTGCTAAGTATCTGAGTTTATTCCATCTTCCTGTGGGAGGTGAAGTTACGACAATCTTCTGTGCAACCTTAGCTGGAGCAGGCCTCGGTTTTCTATGGTACAACGGTCACCCCGCTCAATTGTTTATGGGGGATACAGGATCACTTCCACTTGGGGCTACATTGGGTACATCTGCATTGTTGATCAAGCATGAATTTCTTCTCATAATTGTCGGGGGAATTTTCGTAGCTGAAGCCTTGTCTGTTATCATACAGGTATTATCCTATAGAACAACTGGAAAACGTGTGATCAAAATGTCACCATTGCACTATCATTTTCTCTTATCAGGTTGGAAGGAATCTAAAGTCGTCATCCGATTCTGGATTGTTGCTCTAATTTTGATGTTGATCGCATTAAGTACATTGAGATTAGGATAGGTTTGAAATCCTTCATACAACTGGTAGTTGTCATCATCTAATATGTATCTTCAGTTGAGGTGATGTTTGAAGCATTCTGAAAAAAACGACTTTGCAGGCAAATATATCACCGTTTTTGGAGCAAATCGAAGTGGTATTGCAGTTTCAAAGTTACTCCATGAACTTGGTGCAAGAATCCTTCTCACAGATACGCGCGAGTCAAACCTTTTGTCAAATGATATTTTACAATTAGAGGGTAAGTCATTACAATTCTGTCTCGGAGGTCACAACGAAACTTGTATAGATAATGCAGAATTAATCGTCGTATCACCTGGAGTGCCATTAGATATACCAATATTATTAGAAGCGGAAAGAAAAAACATTCCAATAGTAGGCGAATTGGAGGTATCTGCAGGACTGTGTCAAGCACCTATCGTAGCAATTACAGGCACAAAAGGAAAGTCAACAACAACTCTTTTAACAGCTGCAATATTAGATTCAAGTAACATCTATAGAAACGTCCTCACTGTAGGGAATATTGGAATACCATTAGCAAGTAACATTCCAACATTGAAGCAAGCAGACATTGCAGTAGTTGAAGCAAGCAGTTTTCAATTAGAAAGTACATGCAATTTTCATCCAAATGTTAGTGTAGTGCTAAACATTGAACGTGACCATCTTGATAGACATGGAACAATGGATTCATACATCGCTGCGAAACGGAAAATTTGTCAGAACCAAACTGATTCAGATTGGATAATCCTTAATGCTGCCGACAGTACAGTGATGACATTTTCACATAAAACTGTAGCAAGGAAGGCACTCTTTGTTGATAAACAGGAAGACATAAATGAACTGATGAGTAGATTCAACACTGATGTATTAGCTGGATTGAAAACAGAAAAGAAAGACAATTATATATTTGTCAGGAATGACAACAAAGAACACATAATATGTAATATCAATGAATTACCATTGGTTGGATCACATAATGTTAGGAATGTGCTTGCAGCTGTAGTCGTAGGTTCAGTCCTGAATGTTTCACCTGAAAAGATACGTGAAGGTTTGATTAGTTTTGATTGCAGGCATGACGCACTAGCACATGCTTTCCAAAAAGTCTCTACTATCAACGGTGTAGATTACATAAACGATTCCAAAGCAACAAACGTCATAGCAACATACGCAGCACTTGAATCTATAGATTGTACAGCCAGCAAGAAACAAGTGGAGAATAGAGTAATTCTTATTATTGGCGGTTACGATAAAGGTAATGATTATAGCTCTCTCATTGAACCTATAAAGAAAAAGGTAAAAAGGTTAATACTACTCGGGGAATATACACAGCATCTACAACATGTATTTAATGGCTGCATAGAAATGTCCCACGCTTCAACTATGGATAAAGCTGTAGACTTTGCTTATGCGTATGCTTCACCCGGCGATATCGTTTTGTTATCACCTGCAAACGCAAGTTTTGATATGTATCAAGACTATAAAGAACGGGGTGAAGCTTATGTCAGTAAAGTAAATTCACTCAAGATAAAAAAGAACAAAAGCACTAACGATTCTTTCGAATTCTACAATAAAGCAGAATCAGGTAACTCATGCAGAATCAAAACACACTAAATTATACAAATCCTAACATAATTAGAGCAGCGAGGGACCGAACTGTCAGCAACAGTTTTGGAAGAGTTGATACGGGTCTACTTGCAGTGACCCTCTGCTTAGTTGGCATTGGTATCATAATGGTCTATAGTGCTGGACACGTACTATCTGCTAACTTATATGGAAACAACTTTCGGTACCTTCAAATTCAAGCAATTGCCTGCTTAATTGGATTGATCGGTATGGGTATTGCTTCATACATCCCATACAAGTTATATGAGAAACATAGTACAAAGTTGTTGTTTCTGGCGTTTGGTTTGTTATTACTCGTTTTCACACCTATAGGTACGAGCGTGAGTGCATCAGATGGGGGTAAATTCACAAGATGGATTTCTGTCGGTCCGATACGATTTCAACCTGTGGAGTTTGCAAAAATCGCATTGATTATACATACTGCACATTTTTTAGCACACAAACCTGAACGTATAAGAAAACTGTTCAACGGTGTTATGCCTAATGTGCTTATCATCGGTCTCATGTTTGGCTTGGTTGTGATGCAACCTGATTTTGGATCAGCAGCACTGTTAGCTGCCACTGCTGGATGTCTACTATTCATCGGAGGTATTAGGATTTTTCATACCTTACTTTTGCTTGGAGGCGGTGCAGCACTGTTCGCCGGATACATTATCAGTGATGACTATAGAATGAGACGCATTACAGAGTACTGGGAGACAATGCAATCACCGGATGCAGTCAGTTATCAGTTGGAACGTTCGCTCAACGCCCTCAGGTGGGGGGGTATTTCAGGAGTCAGTCTAGATAACAGTTCAGCAAAAATAAATAACTACTTACCATACCATCATACAGATTTTATCTTTTCTATCGTCGGTGAAGAATTCGGTTTCATCGGTGCTACTGTTATCATAATTCTTTTCATGATTCTTGTCTGGCGAGGTATATCCATTGCAAGAAGAACTGAAAACCGATTTGGAGCTCTATTTGCAACCGGTTTGACAATTATTATCGGATTACAAGCGTTTATCAATATCGGAGTCGTTACAGGTTTATTACCAACGAAAGGAATCACACTTCCATTTATCAGTTACGGTGGTTCATCACTTGTAATAAGTCTTGTGAGTGTTGGTATTTTACTAAACATCTCGCGTGGCACGTTGCGTTCATCACCTAAAACACTTAAACCATAAACTCAGCATATAAAGAAGTGGAAAATAGAAAAAACCATCAATCTCAAGATGAAACTACATCAGAAGAGAACAGAGAAGAAAAGAATAGGATACGGATTGTTCTCGCTGGCGGTGGAACTGGCGGTCACATATATCCTGCTATCGGGATAGCACAGGCACTCCACAGGATTGATATGCATACTGATATTGTCTTCATTGGTGGTCGAGATCGCATAGAAGCATCAGTCGTTCCGCAGCAAGGATTTCGCTTCTTACCTATATCTGTTGAAGGATTTCCTCGAAGGGTAACTTGGAAATGGTTTCCCGTTATCTTCAGAGTTTTTCAGGGACTTCTGAAATCATTTAAGTACCTAAGAGAGTTACAACCAGATGTCGTAATAGGTACGGGAGGATATGTATCAGGACCGGTTCTGTATGCTGCATCACTTCTCGGTATTCCAATTGCCATACAAGAACAGAATGCTACACCCGGTCTGACAAATCGCATCCTTGCAAGGCGTGCTAAAGCTGCATTTCTTGCACTACCACAGGACACACAACGATTTCCTAATAACATTGTGCAAGTGACGGGAAACCCGATAAGACCTAACATAACCAATTTTCCTCGTAGGAAAGAAACTTATGAAAAGTATGGACTATCTGAAACAAAAAAGACAGTTTTTGTCATGGGCGGTAGCCAAGGGGCCCAGGCTGTTAATAATGTCATGATTGATGCTGCTCCTCTAATTGCTCAGTTAATCAGGAGTGATAATTCACAGGAAAACACAGATGGAACTCAAAATAAGTCAGATGGAGGTGCAATCAATATTCAGATCATTCATCAAACAGGGAAAAATGATGTTGATAAAGTTAAAGACTCATATCAAGAACATGCAATCCCTTGTCTTGTCCAACCCTTTTTTGATCCTATAGAGGAGGTCTATAGTATCGCTGATTTAATGATCTGTCGCGCAGGTGGGATGACAGTGTCTGAAGTAACCGCATGTGGCATACCCGCCATTTTCATACCATTACCCGCATCTGTCGGAAATGACCAAGTTCAGAATGCTATGACTGTAGCAGATGTTCGTGCAGCTGTTGTCCTTAGACAGGAAAACATAACACCAGAAAAACTCGTGAAACAACTATTGCGTATTCTATCTGATGACACCTTATATAAAGAAATGAAAGTTAGCAGCACCAACTTAGGTAAACCCTTCGCGAGTGATACAATTGCTGAGTCGATCTATCGGTTAGCAGCTGAAGAAATAACATAAAATGTATTAACTTATATTTGGTTAAATGTAAGTTAATCGGAGTATTGCATTGTTTGGCAAAACACAGAATATACATCTTATTGGAATAGGTGGAGCGGGCTTAAGTGGTATCGCGGAGGTACTGCTTGGACTGGATTTTAATGTCTCTGGTTCAGATATAAAGAAATCGGCAGCCACTGAACACCTTAAGTCCATTGGTGCAAAAATATGGTACGGTCATGCATCATCTCAAGTAAATGGTGCGGATGTCGTCGTCATGTCCCCTGCCATCCCATCCGATAATGCTGAATTACAAGCAGCCATGAAAGCCAATATTCCGATCATTCGTGGGGCAGAGATGCTTAATGAAATTACAAGGATGCGCAGAAGTATTGCAGTTAGTGGTACACACGGAAAAACCACTACAACCGCCTTGACTGCTGCCGTGCTATCTTCTTTAGATCCTACTGTCGTCGTTGGTGGCAAATTAGTAAATGGAAGTAATGCAAGAAGCGGTCATGGTGATGTCATGGTAATTGAAGCTGATGAGGCTTACGGGTCATTTGATATGATATATCCTACTATTGCTGTTGTTACCTCTGTTGATGCTGATCATCTGGATTTTTACGACGACATTGAAGAAATTGGAGATGCATTCTTATCCTTCATTAATCGAGTACCCTTCTACGGCTCTTCAGTGCTTTGTCTGGATCAGCAGAACATTAAAAAACTTATACCGAAAATAGAAAAGAAATATGTAACCTACGGATTAGAAACTCAGGCTGACCTCATGGCTGATGAAATCCAGATAGATGAAGCTTCATCACGATTTAGTGTACGCAAACTGGGTGAAAAATTAGGAAATGTCAATCTGAAATTGTCTGGTAGACATAACATATCTAATTCACTCGCAGCAATCTCCGTTGGTCTTGAATTAGAGATTCCGTTTGAGAATATCCAGCATGCGCTTAGATCCTTTGAAGGTGTTCATAGACGTTTTGAAGTATTAGGTACAGTTGACAACATTGTGGTCGTTGATGATTATGCACATAATCCTGCCAAACTCATGGCAGCACTGCAAGGCGCGAGAGAGGGATACAAGCGAAGAATTGTCGCGGTTTTTCAACCACATCGCTATGCAAGAGTGCGTGACCTGGGGCATGAATTCTGTCATTCATTTGATCATGCAGATATATTGATCGTTACATCTATCTATGGAGCCGGAGAAGAGCCAATTGAGAATGTTACGGGTGAAAGATTAGCAAAAGCAATAGAAGCCCACGGGCATACACATGTCATTTATGAAGCTGATATGGATTCAGTTACGGGCAAATTGATGCAAATTACTAAACCAAATGATTTGGTGATTACGCTTGGGGCTGGAGATATCTATAATGTTGGTCATGATTTTATAAAAATGAGAAATTCTAACACGAGCCAATAAGATGTTTAGATTAAGAAAAAGCACTCGAAAAAAAGATGGACCTTCTCATCGTATTTTCAACCCGCGTAGAGTTCGCACGCCAAGATATCGTACTCGAAGAACTATAATTCTTGGTATTGTCGTCATAACCGCGCTCTTTACTGGTAAGATCATTCTCAGTTTTTTTAATTTTGAACGAGTTTCATTTGCACTTTTTGGGAATATGCATTATACTGAAGGACAGATATATGATGTATTAGGTGAGAATTTAGATAATATAGTCACTGATTCAGAGGCTGACACTGCAAGATACCTAAAGGATAATCTGAGCTACATAAAAGAAGTCCATGTTACAAAGAATTTAGCTAAACGGCAACTTACAATTCAAGTAACAGAACGTAGAGTATTGGCATACTTAAAATTACTACTTGTTGATGATCCAACGACTGATTATTCACCATCAAGCAACAAAAAGCATAAGAAAAAAGAACACTTCTACTTGATCGACCAAGAGGGATATATATTAGAGTCTATAGAACCGGAATATTGTCACAAATTAATAAAAATCACAGATCAAGGAGAACACATACCTGAAATCGGTAAACAGGTTAAATCCCCGACAACACAACTTGCTATTCAAGTCCTAAAGCATGTTAGATCACGCAAACCGGATATTGCCCAAGACCTAATGTGTATTGATGCACGGGATGCAAAAAAAATCCTGATTCAGATAAGGAGTCTACCAATTCAGGTGTGGATCGCCGCAGACATGGTAGAAGTTGGATTCCATAATTTAAGCTTATTTATCAATCAACATGCTTTGTCTACGTTCCTGAATCAGGGGTTGTTCTCCGTAGCAAATCAAAAGAAACACCAAGGTGCTGATTCAAAACAGAGACCCTCACTATCAAAGTACACATACTTAGATGCACGCTATAAAGACATACTATATTTAGGAGGAGCCAACAAATAGATGGCAAAAGGAACGATTATCACTGGGTTGGACATCGGTTCGAGCAAAATCTCGGTTGTGATCTGCCACACCTTACCGGGATTAGATGGACAGATCGAAATCATCGGTGTAGGTGAGGTTGAATCAAAAGGACTACGTAGAGGAATTGTGGTAGATATTAATCTAACATCTGAAGCAATTCGTGAGGCAATTTCAGAGGCTGAACTTATGGCTGGTGTTAACGTTGAGTCTGTCTGCCTCGGAATCTCAGGTGACCATGTCCATGGACAGTCATCACCCGGTGTTATCACAGTTAAAAACACCACTCAAATAACACGGGAGGATGTAGAGAGAGCAGTACAGTCTGCCCGCACTATCGCGGCAATACCCGATGGACAAGATATTATACATGTGATTGAACAAAACTTTGTAATCGATATGAATAACCGAATAAAAGAACCCATAAATATGTCCGGCTCCCGATTAGAGGCAAACGCATATATCATCACAAGCAGCACAAGTGCAATACAGAGTCTGTTGAACAGTGTTGAACAAGCCGAAATAACAAGTGTGGATACATTAGTTGTTACACCTGTCGCATCAGCAAAAGCAGTACTTCAGAGAGATGAAAGGGAAGTTGGTATTGCACTCGCTGATATTGGGGACCAAACAACCGAGATCATTGTCTATAAAGAGGATGCAATAGAACACGTTGTCGTTTTTCCCGTTGGCGGACAACATGTTACAAATGACATTGCCCAATACTTAAAAGTAACACTACCAATGGCAGAAGAATTAAAACTAAACCGAGGATGTGCTTGGACAGAATGGGTTCGTAATGACGATTCACATCCGATACCTATCAATACGGGTGCCGCACCTCCTAAGTTTATCAACAGATATGATTTAGCACAAATTATCGAATATCGTATGGTACAGATATTGGAAGAAATTCAGTGTGAATTGGGTAATGTTCAACTACCAGGAGGACTCGTCCTGACAGGCGGAACAGCCTTAATGGAAGGTTTAGCAGAACTCGCTGAACAGGTGTTACAACTCCGTGTTCAGATCGGATATCCAAAACCTCTAAAAGGATTAACAGATCGTGTCAACTATCCAATGTATGCATCAAGCATAGGTTTAGCATTGTATGGCGAAGCATTGAGGAGAGAACAGAAACAAGCACAAGCAATGAGTCGAGGATCAGGATCAATTGGAGGTCTCTTTCGCAGAATAAAGGAATGGTTTGGGTATTAATTCATGGAATTGATTCGTGCATACTATCTGAAACAAGACGACATTAATAGCAAAGTTTAGAAAAATACAGCCTATTCTGGTCATAACATATTTAATGTTATTGATTTAATTATGATTATTCTGTATAATTAGATAGAATGAAAAACATAACATCAGATCTATCAATAACATACCTCTGTAGTATACAATAGTGCGTTGAAATCAAGGTTATGATGTGTTTAAAAGACGTAGTATATATGCGTCGGTAAAGGGTCGACAGATGCAAGTAATTAACTAAATATACTGAATTTGGTATTTCCTGAAGAAGTACTTATGAAAAGGAGGATTTAGGTTACCATTGGTGTCGCTACTTCCCTATTGAGTATTATCCATATAATCCCTGCAGTAATGACTGTTAGTATGTGTTTTCCAAAGGTGACTAAAACTAATATGCTTGAATTTGAACAAGAACAATTTGAAAATACGAGCGCAAAAATAAAGGTAATCGGGGTTGGAGGTGCCGGTGGAAATGCTGTCAGAAGAATGATTGAAGCAGCCCTCACAGGGATTGAATTCTATGCTGTCAATACTGACTCACAGGCACTGAAATCTTGTCATGGTGCGACACCAGTTCAGATTGGGATGAGTACTACGAAGGGCTTAGGAGCTGGCGCGAATCCAGAAATTGGAAGAAAAGCTGCAGATGAAGACAGAGAATGTCTGCAAGATATCGTTGATTCTGCCAACATGGTTTTTGTCGCTGCAGGAATGGGTGGAGGAACAGGTACTGGGGCAGCACCCATTATAGCAAGCCTTGCAAAAGAAACAGGGGCACTAACAATCGCCGTAGTTACAAGACCCTTCAACTTTGAAGGAAGGCAACGCGCAGAAAAGGCTGAAATGGGATTGCAAGAACTTAGAAACAGTGCTGATTCTGTCATCGTCGTACCCAATCAACGACTGATTGATGAATTTGATAGAAAACTTCCCATTCATGAAGCCTTCAAAGAGGGGGATAGAATACTCTTACACGGTGTACAAAGTATCTCTGACATTATTCGTGAAACCGGTGAGATTAACGTTGACTTTGCAGATGTAGAAACTGTCATGCGAGATGCTGGCACTGCATTAATGGGTATGGGAAAAGCATCCGGCGACAACCGCGCACAACTTGCCGCTCTTCAAGCAATCTCATCACCACTACTTGAAGAAACAAGTATTGCAGGGGCTGTCGGTATGATTGTAAACATTACCTCACCCTCAAACTTCACAATGCATGAATTGGATGAAACAATGCAAGTTATTCAAGAAGCATCACCAGATGCACAACCTATATTCGGGTTAGTGAATAAAGATGAATTGGAACTGAATGACGAAGTGCTTGTCACGGTCATTGCAACAGGTTTTGATGCTCCTGCAGATTCTGGTATTCTGCAAAATAGAGGCGGCGGTTATACGCCACAGAGCCAACAAAATGGCCCGATCTTACAAGGAAGTCGAATTAGAAGTTCAGAACAGAATGCTGCTCAACGCTCACAACGACCCGCTTGGGATAGACAACCCCAAGAAAGAAGTAGAGAAGAAAGACCAACTTCACAAACTCCTGGTACACCGAATCGCAGAACACCAGCTTCAATACAGAACAATCAGAAAGAAGCAGATGACGACCAACAGGAATCAAGTGAACAACAAGAGAAAAGTCGTGAAAAACAGTGGGATATTCCAGCTTTTCTAAGGGTTCAACAAAGAAAGGATAAAAACCGGAACTAATTCATTCTATTATGTCTTTGGCATATCATTGAGGAACTATATTGAACTTACGATCTCACGTACAACAACTCCTAAATACTGAAGAACATGCTGGCGTCAGCACAAGCACATCATCACAATCACAATACCGGAAGTCAAATAAATTCGCATTGGTATATCCAAGTACATATCAATTGGGTATGTCAAGTTTAGGAATTCAGGTAATCCATGCTACGTTAAACAAGCGAAATGACACATCTTGTGAACGCGTCTTCATTCCAGAATCAAAGTATCTTGCGGAACTCATAAAGAAGAAAGCTCCTCTTTTTTCAATGGAAACCCAAAAGCCTCTTAATGCATTTGATATGATTGGTTTCTCTATTTCATTTGAATCTGATTATGTAAATGTTCCGCGGGCTTTAACGTTAGGAAACACCCCGCCAATTGCTGAGGATCGCACCGAATGGGACCCGCTTGTCATCGCGGGTGGAATCAACATCTCATACAATCCTGAACCACTTGCCGATTTTATTGACATCTTCGTAGTAGGCGAAGCGGAGCATACAATCCATGAACTGATGGATGATTTCCAAGAATGGAGACTGTCAAAATCTACAAAACAGGAATTTCTACGCGAAATAGGGGTAAAAACCGGTTTTTATGTCCCAAGTTTCTATGACGTAACGTATCAAGAAGATGGAAAAGTCAAACAGGTTCTTCCCAAACAGGGTATACCAGCAAACATTACCGCATCCGCTGTGCCTAAGCTTGACAGTGTGGAAACATGCACACATATTCATACACCCAATACAGAATTTTCAAACGCTCACCTGATTGAGATCGTCAGAGGTTGTGGCAGACAGTGTCGTTTCTGTGTAGCAGACTATGCACGACGCTGGCCCAGACACCGTTCAGTTGAAAACACACTCGCCTTAGCAGAAAAAGCACGAGGAATTACGGATAGAATCGGTTTAGTCGGGGCATCAATTTCTGATCATCCTCAGATTAATCAGATCGCATCAGGTTTAGTTGATAAAGGTTTCCGTATTTCTTGCGCTTCCTTACGGGCTGAAACTGTTGAAGCACCACTCCTGGACGCACTTGCGGATAGTGAGCAAGGAACCATAACCATTGCACCTGAAGTTGCGACAGAAAACCTGCAGAAAGTTGTCAACAAAGCAATACCCCGTGAAAGACTATATTATGTATTTGAAGAAGCAATAAAGCGGAATATCCTGAATCTGCGGTTATACTTCCTTATTGGTGTCCCCTATGAAACACCCTCAGATGTGACAGCGATTGCAGATATGGCAAAGGAGATGCGCACAATATTGCTGCCACATGCGAAAAGAACAGGGAAAATTGGTCGTATCAGTTTTACCATTTCACCGATGGTACCAAAACCTCACACACCGTTCCAATGGGTACCAATGGAACCACCCAAAACCATTGCCAAGAAACTTGACTATCTAAAACGGGAAATAAACAGCCTCGGCAGTATAAAAGTATCCTCAGCAAGCGCGCGGATGGCACATCAGGAAGCTGTAATGGCACGAGGTGACCGAAGACTCGGTAAAGTAATATTAGATTTATCCCGCGGGGCAACATGGAACAATGCATTTCGTTCGCACGGTTTAACCCCAGATTTCTATGCACTCCGACAACGCGAATTCAATGAAATTAATCCTTGGGACCACCTTGACCTTAATGTTAAACCACAATTCCTTCAACTTGAATTTAACAAACACGAGAAAGGATTTATGACAAGCGCATGTGACACCGCTGTCTGTAAGAAATGTGGAGCTTGTTAACGCTCCCTATTACCTACTATTCACTCTCTAATGAGATTACCTACTATTCACTCTCTAATGAGATCATATAGACATAATTCACAGATGAATAAACCATTTACGGAGGACAAGACTGTGCTCAAGATACTAAAAATAGCAACTGCATTGGTAACAGTAATGACGTTTTTCACTGTTCTATCACCCCTACATGCAGATTTGGAAGACAAATCGCTTGTGTTATATCTGTCGTTTGATGAAGGTTCAGGAGATACAACTAAAGATCAGTCATCCTACGGGCATGATGCTGAACTGACAGCAAATCCTACATGGGTCGATGGACAATTCGGGAGTAAAGCACTTGAATTTGATGGGACAAAAGGACAATATGCAAAGGTAGAGATAAATGACACACTTCAGTTACGGGAACAGTTTTCAGTAGCATTCTGGGTCAAACGTGGCAATACACAGATAAGCCAGTGGAATTACATGGTTTCTGCTGGACCCCTTGACTGGGCAGTTATCTTTAATAATAATACAAAAAAGACTCATATGTATACTGAAGCACCAAATTGGACGCAGAAAGGTATATCAGATGAAAATCAACCTGAAGATTGGGTACACATATCTGTTGTACATGATAATGATAAAGATCTCAGTTTTTACTATGATGGTAAAAAAGTCGGTGGTGGTGCAAAACCACCAATGATTAATCCGATTGAGGGTTCTATCATGGTTGGCGCAAGGCATCCCGGAAATGAATTCTTTACCGGTGTCATTGATGAGGTATATCTGTTCAACCGGGCAATATCAACCGATGAGATAAACACTATTAGAGCTGGTGCTTTCGCACCTGTACAACCTGCAGATAAAATAACGACCACATGGAGTACCATTAAGACTAACCGAAAATATTGAACTCCGCCTTAACTTATCTGAAACAAAACCGAAAAAGGCAGTAGAATTAAACCGTTTCTAATTGACCTATTGTGGCATATTTTGTTAGATTGTGTATCTTTTGTAGCACATTCATCAGTGATTGTGCTTCTATTGTAGCACATTCTGTTAGATTGTGCATGTCATCTATTCTGTCAGATTAAGGAAATTCAAATGGCAATAACCGATGCACATCCCGATCTGAATCGCACACTGAAGTTCTTTCCAGTAGAGAACGAAAATCCTGCTATACTCTCTAAAGACCAGATTCAATACTTCAATGAGAACGGATTCTTATCACCCTTAGATGCCTTATCTGACGATGAAATTGCACAACACCGTGAGTATTTCAATCGGCTTATGGAGAAGGTCTTAGCAGAAGGTGGGAATAGTTATTCGATAAACGGTTGGCATACCCGAAGTGCAGGCATACATGACCTAACAACCGACCCAAGGATTCTGGACTATGTTCAGGATTTACTCGGTGAGAACCTTATCTGTTGGGGTACCCACTACTTTTGTAAATTACCCGGTGAAGATAAACAGGTCAGTTGGCATCAAGATGCGTCCTATTGGCCCCTTTCACCGAGTAAAACAGTTACTGTCTGGCTTGCCATTGATGACGCATCCGTAGAAAATGGAGCAATGACAGTAATACCTAAATCACATCTTCATGGACAGATCGCATTTGAACGAAGTTCTTCTGAGGAAAAAAATGTATTGAATCAAACAGTTATTGACCCTGATCAGTATGGAGATGCACCAGTGCCATTTGAGATGAGAGCAGGACAGCTTTCCCTCCATTCTGATCTACTCTTACACGGTTCAGAACCGAATACTTCAGACAGACGCCGTTGTGGTTTAACCATGCGTTTCGTTCCACCCGAAGTGAAGGCTGCAAACAACTGGAATCAACGTGCAATTATAGCAAGAGGGAGTGACTCGAGTGGACATTGGGTGCATAACCCTCGCCCTAAAGATGATATACTTCCTATAACTTTGACCGCTTAGGATTCGTTGATGTTTCCAAAACGCATTATAATAGCAGCATTCTCAATATCAGCCGCCGCAAGTTTCCTGTTGTGTGGTTACGAATTCATACGAGCTGTTTCAAACGCACTATTTATTGAGGCGTATACCGCTGAAAATCTTTCACGGGTGATGGTCGCAGTTCCACCAGGAGTGCTGTTGATTCTCTATATTTATGGACGTCTCCTATCTGCCTTCGGTGCAACACCCACTTTAGCAATCACCCCATTCCTATCAGCAATACTAATTCTGGGTTGCTATATTGCAATAATAAACGGGATACGATTCGCCGCTGCGGTCATCTATGTTTTCCGTGAAGCCTATATTGTCCTGATAATTGAACAGTTCTGGTCCTTTGTAAACAGCACACTTAATCCGAAGCAAGCGAAAACCATAAACGGACCATTCTGTGCGATTGCTTCACTCGGATCCGTTGCAGGTGGATTACTTGTAGGTAAATGGGCAACCACATTGGGATCAGAAACCTTCTTACTGTTCACAAGTGCCTCACTCATACCTGTTGCATTTTTCGGCATCATCTCCTATTATTTCGCTGGGGAACCTAAGCCAAAGGAGTTTGAAAAAGGCGGACAGAGAGGACATTTAGGTGTAAGGACTCTCTTTAGTTCCAGATACCTCGTATATATCGGATTACTCATTCTAAGCACTCAGATTATATCAACTGTTCTTGACTTGAGATTCAATGCTTTGGTTGAAGTGGACATCACAGAAAAAGACGCTATGACATCGTACTACGGTAATTTCTATGCACAGCTTGGTGCAATATCAACTATCTTACAGTTGCTTGCAGTTCCAATTGCACTTCGACTCATATCCATAAGAGTTATTCATATAGGTATACCGATTGTACATCTTTTGACATACTCACCGAGCTAAAGCTTCGGTGATTCTTCTATCGTCAGAGACAGC
>CAZURU010000036.1:10505-20823 GCA_964623585.1 uncultured bacterium | reverse complement strand
TGTTGTGCAGCCTATGCCTATGGTTAAGTTAAGGCAGAGGATTAGCAGGCAATGTTTTAAGTATTGAATTTTCATCTTTCGTTATACGGGTCCAATCGTTTCATAACTATATAAAAGAACGCTATTTTGTAGGGTTTGTTGCAAATTACGTAGGTTTTCATTAATATTTCGGAGGTTGGGAATTTGGTTTTCGTTTTTTTTCTCGGCGCGGTAGGAGCGGTTTCCTAACCGCTCCGGATCGTCTATAGCACAAACTGTTAGTTTGTATTGTGTGAATGCTGGTTATTGATTCAAATTAACGATAGTTTTCTAAATGTGATTAGTTCAGAAAATTCCCCGAATTTCAGCCGTGATTTTTTTCTTAAAGATACCTTGGTTGAATTGTGGGTCATTGAGCCTAATGACTAAAAAGTCTTCAACTTTGCGGAAAAGTCCTATAGGTCTTTTCGGTTTTATATGGAAATTAAGGGATTCACCCGCCAAAAGAGTTAAGTTTGGAGGTGGAGGCGGCGTACAATAGAAATTGCCTACCTTAAATCGCACCTCGAAGATTTTCATTTCTGCTTTACTAACGTTGGTGATTACCACTGGAATTCCATCCAATCGGTGTGAAGATTGCGTGGAGTTTCCAATTTGAATGTCCGCGTGACTGCCTATAATATTGGCTCCGAATTGAATTGGAAGCGTCATTCCTGATTTTTCATCCTTAAGATATAAGGTATTCCTTAAGCGTCTAGTAGTACCTGCTGTTCGTGGATCAAGAATAAACTCACATAGATCCATGCCATTTTTGTGAGTCCTGTTCTTAACCTTCAGAAGCCTTGTCTGTGCTAATTCTTTCGGGATTTCGACAGTACAGGCAATTACCTTACTATTATCACTGCGTCTAACTATTAGATTAGTATACTGTGGTTTATCAAAAAGAAAGACTTTGGGGAAATAGAGAGCAGGGGGATTGGCAATCAGGTGAATCATATCATATTTGGCATCGAAACGATGCACACGACGGTTCACAAGATAGCAGTCTGTAACCAGAGATGCACGAATCTGTTTACGATAGGCGTTAGAAGGTCTTTCACTCAAAACCTGCACAAGTGGTGCAATTGTCATCGGTTCAAATGCTATCTCGTTTTGAACATGCAGAGCCGTTTCTGCAAAGCGCAAGACAGTAGATGGCTGCACTTCCGCCTTCAATTCACCTTCACCAACGATGTCAAGCGTAAGCGGAACGCCTTCTGCTTTGCCTTGTTCAATTTGTGGAAAAGCCAATTTTTCATTTCGGAGAATAGGAACAGCACCATTTGTCATACCGATAACATAAATGGGAGCGAGAAACGATCTGATCGGTTTTCTTTTCGATTCCAGCCGTATCCATCCTAAATTGAGTCCCGGTAAGAGACGTTCGGGTTGGATTATTGCAGCTATCTCTCGTTTTTTGCTGGCGGGAAGCACAAGCGTCTCAGGTTTAATACGCATCCATTCGGTTAGAGATTGAAGTTTAAGTTCTATCTTTTCTTTTGAGTTGTTTTGTAGTGTTACCCTTTGTTCAATTCTATTGATCCGTATTTTGGATGCCACTCCGTGTGGACAGCAGACTATCTCGTATAACCGCGCAGGATCAAGCCGCATTTCGCCATCAATTTCGGCACGATAAAGGTACGTCCCCTCAGAAACGCTCAGTGTAATACCAAAATCGTTATCTCTTTTTTTGAGAAAAAGTGTCCGTGGGGTCCATTGATTAAAATCACCTATCAGATAACTACTCCGTTCTTTGCCTATCAATGGAAATTGGAAATCTAAATCCTCAAAAATCATCACGGATTGATACGGTTCCTCTGTTGATGCTACATCAATCGGCAAAGGTGTTTCTTGCTCCTCAAAAGTTTCAACATGGTGGATATCCGCCTGTTCCTTGTCTAACGTCAACGCCGTTTCTTTGACAATTTTATACCACGCCCACACCGATATTTTCTTATCTGCTACACCGAGCTCCGCAACATTACGCCCTGGTTCCAGTTTTTCAACATTTATAGAAACAGGTAAATCGGTTGTATCATATCCATCAGTTTGGATCTGAGGTGGAGCAACTAACCAATCCGAATCGGATTTTGAAATTTGCGTTGATGATCTGTGTTGGTTAACATTCGGAATTGGAATAGTTTTTTGGAAATATTTTAGCGTAATCCCAGTCCTTTCTTGTCGTGGCATTACGACACCCAATTTCTGAAAATCTAATTCATAAGATAATTCACCTCTTGATGTGGATAGTTTCGCATCAAAAGTGGATTCGTTTTTTTGTGTAATCTCAAGGCGGGTTGGTGGGTAAAGTGTAAAATCTCCGATGAGTAGAAATTCGGCTGTCGGTGCCGACGCATCTTCACGGTTATTAGTAATAGAGACCTTACAGACAGTTATTTCGCCAAAGTTGAGATATTCCGGAAGCGTCAAACGCGTAGATTGATTGTCTGGCGGATGCACACCTAACGATGTCTTGCTAAATGTCTTTCGTTTTGAATTGGAAATGACGTTCAGTTCCGCCGTATTCACAGATGAAGGGTTTGGCAATGCTTTTAGTCCAAGTTCCAGTTCAAACGCTACTGGTTCTGCGGTTGGTGTGAGTTTAACCTGTTTTGATCCCCGTGATCTCTTTATCCACTTACCATATACACGGGGAATACTAATTCGTTCTACATCTAACTTGCCACCACCAACGTTTGATACTATCACTTTTACAGGTTGGTTTGGAGTATCAAATGTATCTATATAGATGTTCGCATCAGTATAGAGGTACGGATCATTAATCGGGGTAACTTTAAATGGAAGTTCTTCCGATTCTGTGACTGTGGGTAGGTATAGCACGCGATGAATATTTTTTAGATGATTAATCATAAATTTATACCTCAAGGCGCGGTGAATGTAAGGCTGAGAAGGACTGCGGTCATTCTCCTTCAGCCGTGTAGGTGTGGGTTCCTAACCTATTTTTTTTCTGGCACCGTGGATTTCCCACCACCGTACATAACCTACGAATAACTACCGATCTAACGGATTTGTTGATTCTTGTGTATCATTATAGTGTGTGTCATCATCGTGCCAATTGTCATCATCGTCTGTGAAGATGAAACGGTAAACTAAATACGCAATCGGTATTCCCAAACCGACGAGTATAAAGAGTGTTGCAAGCACCATGCCTACTGTGTTATTTGTCTTTGAGGCACTTTTTTTATTGGGCTCAGGCTTTTCAGGTTTTGGTTCAGGTTTCGGTTTTACGGGTTCTAGCTTCGGTTGGATAGGTGTAGGTTCAGGTGTAGGTTCAGGTTTAACGGGTGTTGGATCCGTCTCTGGTGTCGTTATCTTGTTAGGTTTCGGTGCAGGCCCCACTTTTGAGGGCGATAACGGGACAATTGCCTCCACAGTTTTGCCGACAGACGCGGGGAGTTTGCCAACAGTCCAACCCGTTCCAGTCGTCTCACAGTAGAAGTATTTTACGCCGTTGTAGGTCAGCGATGCGCCTGTGTAATCTCCACTGACACCGAGTGCGATGTGTCCCGGTGTAAAAATCAGAGCAGTCTCTTCTCCTAACCCTTGCAGGATAGCCGCCACAAGAATAGTTGTATCTTCACAGTCGCCGCCGCCTTCAATCAGTGTTTCAATGGCATACCGTCTAAATTCATCAAAACCTGTCGTTACATCATCAAGGGTGTATGGTAAGGATTGGACAAAGCTTAAAATAAAATCAACGCGGTCCTGCCGATTCCAGTTGCGATTTTGTTTGAAGATACGTTGGAACTCACGCGTCAGGTTGCCGATCGTTGTTCGTCCCTCTTCGACTAATTTGGGAATATCGTAGCGTTCTTTGGCGGAGTAAGAGTTATATCGCTCCAAGCCGATTATCATCAGAACGGTGTAAGGTCTCCTCTTGAAATTCCACACATACCGCCGTCCGATTGTTTGGCGAGTATTGGCTGGACGCTGCTGAGTGATTCCCTCCACAATCCGCACAGAACTGAGGGCATCATTTGCAATAGCATCAGCATTGATAAAAAGTCCAGTGACAAGCAGAATGATAAGGTATCTGATGGACATTTTCTATTCTCCGCGTATCACAACCGGTTTCTGTATGACTTCACCATCTGCTATACATCTAAGCCCCGGTAAAATAACCTCAACAACGGTTCCATTTTCACTATCAGTTTGTCGTGAGCTTTGAATGTCATGAACGCGCGCATCCGCTTGCGTTTTGCCTATCTCAATCGGGATGACTTCATAACCCACAAGTTGTAAGCATCGTTCTAATCGTTCAGGCAATTGATCAAATGGAACAAACCTTGACACACTGTTGAAAAGTCGATCTCTTATGAACTGTGGAATGAATTGATCGTATTCCGTTAAATTGTTTATATCAGCTCGCTCTTCATAACCGAAAAGTCTACCTTCAAACCACACGACATGGGAGGAACATTTTCTCCGAATTTCATTTAACTCAGCGTCTGTATATATATCAGTTTCCAATTCAAGCGGATCTGGTAGTGGTGTTGTTTCACCTCGAATTGCCTTCAGTTTTTCTTGAATGTCTTGTTCTCTGTATGTCAGAATATCAATGAGACTTCGATCAGTTTTACCGGATTGTTCTAAGTCGCTCTTCCACTCCATGATAGTGCTCACAATCCAATTTAAAATCAACAAAACGTTCTGACTTGGTGTAGGATTTTCGATGTTAACAAAATCAATGGCTCCGCCGTCCTTATAGACACGCGCTAATTCGTTGACTTGTTCATTTGTCTGTTGAACAATTGTTTTTGCTTCTTGCCTATAATCAATTGAAGGTAGTTCAGGTACATGAGTCGTATCAATGCTCGGTTTTTGGACCTTGTCTATTAAATCTTCGGCTTCCTCTGTCTGTTTTGGTTTAGAAATTGAAGGCTCGGTTTCAGATTGTGAAGGTTTAACTTTTACATATCTTTTAGCCTTAAGCAGTAGATCTTGCAAAGCTGATACAGGTGCTAACAAACGCTCTCCGTCAATATGAAAGCCAAATTTTTCCCAACTCTTATAATTTTCAGGTATTTCTACTTTCAGTTGACTACCAAACTGCAAATGAAGTTCTTTCCATGATTCTGAAGAACACTTCCCAGGTTCCAAATAGAGACACTCAACCATTTCTACTTTCCGACCATGATTTTCTAAGATCAAAATCGGATAGTTGTTTTCCCATCCAGCAGAGATAGAAATAGTTCCAATTGATGTCACTTCTTGCATTTTGCTGTCTCACCTACTCACTCTCCGCGAATCACAACCGGTTTCTGTATGATTTCACCGTTATCTATCCGCTGCAATCCTGGTAAAACGACTTCAATAATGGTTCCAGATTCGGCATTGGTCTGCTGTGAACCTTGGATGTCATGTATACGCGCATCCGCTTGCGTTTTGTCTATCTCAATCGGAACCATTTCATAGCCCACAAATTGTAAAAAATCATTTAATTGTTCAGGGATATTGTCAAGCGGGATAAATCTCACCATCCCATTGAATAACCTATCCTTGATAAATTGCGGAATGAACTGGTTATATTCTGTATCGTCTATTTTGCGTCCCAATTGTAAACCGGTAAGCATCCCCTCAAAACGCGACACATACGTATTACAACGCTTTTGGAATTCAGTATACGTTATATCTGTATCCAACTCAAGAGGTGTTGGCAAAGGTGGTGCCGGTCCCCGGATTTCTTTTAATTTCTCTTTGATAGCCTGATTAGCATATCCCAACGATTGAATAAGGTCTGAATCAGTTGATCCAGATTGGTCTAAGTCGCTTTCCCACTCCTCTATCCGTCGCGCTATCCAATTTAAAATCAGCACCACATTTTGACTTGGTGTAGGATTCTCTATGCCAACCAAATCAATTGGTTCTCCGTTCTCATATGCCTGTGCCAATGATTCTACTCGTGCCCGCGCTTCTTGGACAATCTCCTCCAATTGCGGTTGTTCATCAACAGTTTCGTCCGGCACTTTGTCCAAATCCAAATTCATTAATGTAAGTTCAAAACCATCTAAACGGTTTCCGAGTTTAGATAAAGCGTTCTGGAAATTTTTCTGTTCATCGTGAAGTTGGGAATGGTTTGATACTGTTTCCTCTATTTTTTCAGTATTGTCTTTGCCTTGTCGACGAATATGTTTTAATTGCCCCTCCCAACGTTGATTGATTTCGTTCAATCTATTCTGCCATCCTCGTTCGCTATTTTCAAATTCGTTTTGCAGCTGACGAATTTTCCGCATACTTAGAAAAAACATTACCACAATTGTTAGGACGATGATTGCACCAAAAATTATGGCATAAGTTTGGAACGGATTGTGCAACGAATCTTGTAAGACAGAGAGCTCATGTTTCAATTCCGTGATTTGTTTTTCTAAGGAGTTGACCTGAGAATCTAAAGGGTTTGGTGTCTCAGAGGGCTGTTCAACAGGACTTGGTTCGTCGTTTGACTGTTCCGAAGCGTCCTGTGAATACACAAGCGAGGTTACTCCAACAAGTATCAGTGCCAATAAAAATAGAACATATCTGAATTGATGTATTTTCATTTTTTTCCTCATAAAGAAGCGCAATGAATGGCGCGACTACAAGCAAGTTTTGTCTTAATCCATCAAAACCGGCACGGTAAATTTAACCGATCTCGTCTCTTGTAGATTTGGGAGATGTAAAGCAAATGTGCCATGCGTAGCATCATTCAAGGTAACAGAAAGTATAAATTCCATTGGACTGTTTAATGTATACTTTTTATTTTTCTGCGGGGCAATTTTAAGCGTAGCAAGATGAAGCACATCGCTGTCTTCCGTCATAGATAAACCGCAGTAAAGATGGACATCAAATTCTGTAACATCACCCGTGACGCGAAAGGCTTTTTTGCAGTGATAAGGTGGTGTCCATGTATTAGGGACAAGCTCAATCCACTTTCCACCAGGTAAACGCACACCGAAACAGAAATGATAGACAAAGTGAAGCGGTTCTTCAAGATTTTTCTCCTCAAATTGCCGCACCAATTCTGCCCCGCCTAAAAGTGTTGCGGTCTCCTGTGGGTCAAGAAAAGTTGCGTTGCAAAGTGCTGGTAACAACTCAATAATAGTTAGAGCAACATCACTGTCAATTCTGCCAGAGAAGCCTACTACAACGGACAGACCATCCTCAACCTTTTGCAATGCTTTTTGCACATCTGAAATCCTTTCGTCTGTCCTCGTGAAAAAGTCAACAAACCGCAGCATATCAATCAACTCTATCATAACACTATCTTTCAATTGACTGCAAAGCACTTGATAGATTACAAAACCGTTCTCGGCAAAATCTATCATAAATAGATGGCACCTGTTCGCATCAATGAGTATATCCATCCACGTCTTCTGATAATATGCGGAAAGGCATAATGTTTGACTGAGCAGACCCCGAAGCGTCACGTTTGATGGTTTGAGAAATGAAACCGGCACATCACTTTTTAAGCGCTTGAATGCTTTTCTGAGCTGCTGGCGATGTATGGGTTTCCACTGATATGGCGTAATCGCATATACCGACACCGTTTCCATCGAATACCCATGCTGGGGTAATCGCTTATGAAAAATTTCCTCAAAAAATGCGTTAAATAAGCATTCCAAAGTTTTTTCATCTGTGATTTCCTTGAAACGCGTGTCTAAATTGGGAAACCGAACCTCAGCCGGATGATTTGAACTGAGACGTTCAAATGCTTCTCCGAAACACGGAACTAATATATTACCGTTTTCCTGACGAAATCCTACTTCCCATGGTAGGCTAAGATTGATGTTTTTTAGTCGATTATCAACTAAAACTTCTATCTGAATTTCAGGTGCTGATAGGTTGATAATGCATACGCGTTTTGGCATCGGGGTCCCATTATATTTTCAAATTTCATCTACAAACTCTGGTTCTTTCTTTTTAACCGTGAATTTATATTCATCATTATCTACAAGTGCCACCACTTTAATTTCACTGTTCTCTTCGACCGCCATTTCCAAGCACGCATTTCGTAATGCCTCTCTCGGTATATTTTCAGGGAGTGTTAAGGTATAATCGTCAATAGGTGAAAGTTTATCATTTGTGCCAAAACGTTCACAAACATCAATATTGGTTTCTCCTGGACTCAGGAGGATGTTCGTTCTACCTAAACTTTCGTCAGGAACAAGTTTGCCTTTAGGAATAATTTCTTCAAAAACCAGTTGTCTGCCATCAGATTGCATTATACCGATACTGGAGTGTGTCTTGCGAAAGTTTTTAATTTCAAACCAAACTTTACCCGGCGATGAGTGAGTCATACCGTATTGTGCTGCACCTATTGCTACGCATTCCTTTGGAGACCCGCTGAGTTGGATATCAATATCATCGGTTTGGTATTTCTTCTGGAAATGCGTTGTCATCATCTCTTTGACCACGGGCATTTTTGATGACTGACCTGCAAGTATCACGATTTCAGGGAGGTGTGCACCATTTTCTCTAATCATAGTATCAATATCAGCAAAGGTCTGGCGTAATTCATTGGCAACACGTGAACGTAATTGTTCTCTTGAAATACTTACGTTAATGTTCCCTTGGGTAAGACTATCGAGTGGACGGACATCACTTCCAACAAGAACACTCAAAGGAAAATCACGATTTGCTGTATCTTGATCGCTTAGTTCTTTTTTTAATTCTTCCGCCCTATCGTACAAAAAGGGCGTGTTAAGTAGCGTTGCCCTATCCGTTATTTGATCTCCTTCAGGTTGCCAGATTTTTTTGGGCTTCAAGTATGGGATGTCATAATTAAGGTTTGGTTCTTCTTGTTCAATCCTTTGTCTAAATTCACCCAACACAAACTCAACAATTTCTTGTGTTACATCATCACCACCATACCTTGGATTTCCACCGTGAGCAAGAGGTTCAATTGTGATTTCTTTCCCATCGTTTGTTACGTGTGATAGGACGATATCAATAGTGCCACCACCGAAATCATAAACCAATAGCCTATAATCACCTGGTTGTTTCCGTTGAGAGATAACTCCAAGTGAAGCCGCCGATGCCTCATCAATGAGTATGAGATCGGTGATCCCTACTTTTTCAAATGCTTGTTTTATATCATCCTGTTGTTTTATACTAAACATTGTCGGATGCGTAATCACACATTTTTTAATTTTTGATTTTGTTGAAATCGTGTCAAGGTGTTCTTCAGCGCGTGTAATAATATGTTTGAGTATATCCGCAACTACATCACTTGGTTGCAATTTCAGATTGTTAGGAAACTGGCGTTTCCATTTATATCCTAACCACCTTTTTACTGAACTGATGTAGTAAGGTCCGTCTATTTCGCTAGTGCGATTAGTTTCAGCCTCATAACCAACTTTGCATACTTCTCCACTTTCAGATTGACTGTGATAGATAATTGAGGAAGGCATGATACTAAACGGATTTACTCCGTTCTCCAATTGAATAAGTTGAGGACCCCCTTGAGGCCCAAGGTAAGCACAACATGAATTCGTTGTCCCAAAATCAATAGCGAGATAATGTGGATATTTTTCTAGCTTATTAACCTTTATATTTAGGATATCTTCATATTCTGAGGCATCTTCACAATTGGAGTTGATGTTAAAGTTGATGGGATAAGTCTCGGGTTCAATACCCTCCGCAGAAACCTGCAATTCAATATTCTGATGTTTTCCGCCCTCAATTTTTATAGGGAACTCAAGGTTTGGCAGCTGGACTAAATTGGAAGGACTGTTGAATATAATATCTTGGATTGTCAACGGACGTTCGCCTCTGTTCTGAAGCGTTAAGGTGTGTGTTTTCGTACGATCCTGTGTGATGTCCAGATTCATTTGTGGAACGAATAGTTTTGGTGGATCTGGTTCTATCTCTCTTCGTATCTCAATTTGCTTTTCAATAGGCTGAGGTAAATCACGGATTTCAAAATTTAGTTTTACCACATTCAATTCGTCGGTGAGTTGATTGCAGTCAATCTCCAAACGGACTTTTTTGGATGCCCCGTTTTTTTCATGAAGTTGTTCGGAATAACCGACGCGAAGAATTGATTCGCCTATGATGTTAACATTGCTAATATAAAATTGACTTTGCAGCACTTCAAGATGGAGCTCTTCTGTCACCATCTCTGTGTTTCTCCGATGTCTAACATTTATAGGATCTGGAGTCAGTCTAAATTCCGGACGCGGTAAAACCTCAAGCTGGAGTGATTTTTCGCTTTCAAGGTTTGGCGGCGCATCTTTGGCGCGCACAGTGATAGTTTCGGAAAATCGCGCTAAATTGGTTGGATTCACTTGAATCTGAACGGCGT
>CAZURU010000036.1:0-10495 GCA_964623585.1 uncultured bacterium | reverse complement strand
ATTAGCATCTGGAAACTGGATTATATTATTTTGTGATGTTCTAATCGGTTGGAACGTTATTGGATAAGCACCAGTGTTTTCTACAAGAACAGTGCGGACATGGATATTCGTATCGTCATCTGCGTAAATCCACGGTTCTTCTTTCCATTTCACCGAAAAATCGAAGACTTTACACCCACAATAGCCGCAATGCTTATCATGCAAATGAATTACCCATCCGACATTACATTTTGAGCAGACTGCCCCTGACATAATCGTCTACCCCTTTTTAGGTGTGCTATCACGACGCAATACCTCTTTCACATTCACATCAGCAACAGAAAACTCTTTTGCTGACTGTGGCTGTTTCTTCTGCACATCGGTTTCTGGTTGCTGTTGTTGTTCAGAGACATGCTCTTCACCTATGGCTTCCTCTTCAATCGTAGGTTCTGCTTCAGGTGTTGCCTCAGACCACTGGTATTCACCTGCGGTGGCATCTGGTGTACTGTGTGCTGATGGTGAATCTTGTGGTGGTTCCGCATTCTGCTCCGTATTATCCTGATTGAATGCCCCAGCATCAATGTCACTTTCTTTGGAAACAGCTTTTTCATAAGAATCTGAGCCTACTGATGCGGTTGTAGCATTTTCGTTGCCGACATCTTGGGATAATGTTGAAGGTGTGTCGTCAGGTTCTTCAGGTGGAGTTTGCTGATGTGTTTGGGGTGGTGGCTGTGAAAAATGTGCATCCAGATCTGAGTCAGGATCGGTGGTATCTGGAATATCGATTTCCGAGTACACTTCATTCAAAAAACGATTGTAATATTCACTCAACTTATTACGCGTGCGGAGATCTTCTACCTCATGGAGCAACGGCTCAATTATCTCATTAGCAATTCGATCACGTCCAAATATTTCAAATTCCGATTGAACGTCTCGGATAAATTTTTCATAGGACTCAGCGTTTTCCATTCGAGAGAGCCTTTTAATTCCATCCGGATCATTATACAACCCAAGCGTTTGAGGTAACCTATCAACCTTATACTTAAAAACATACCTTCCATAATCAAGCGGAAATACTCCTGAAAACGCTTTATTGTTGATTCTGTTGCAGATTTCAGGCACAAGACGCGTCAATACCTTACACCATCGAGTTAATCTATTGGTCTTGCTTCCGAGTTCAAGATTATAGAAGTCAGGGTTTTGATGGGTCAAATGTCCAAATGCCCCTGGGGGCGGGGTTTTGTCATAATGCTGCTTAAGCGTTTGGAAAACATTTAAATCGTCTATTGCGAATCCGAAATCCTCTTGGTAGAAAAAAAGTACGTGGTCAACAGATGAATCACCAGAGTGTGTAAACTCAAGTTTTCCCTCCAGATTAGGTAGGATATTCCGTGTTGGATCATGCCCAAAAATAATCTTTGGAGGTTTTGCTAATAAGGATTGATATGTAGGTTGAAACGTTTGATATGGATTTGAACGTTTGGCGAGATTTGGAATTTCAGGACTGCCAGCTCCTAAATGCTTTAGGACCTCCTTCACAACATCATGGCTCCGAATTTCTCTTAACGCTAAACGTCTAAAGTTTTCGGTCATCTGATTAACGATGTCGTCTTGATCTTTTTCTAAAAATGATGCCATCGTTCCCCCCTCAAGTAATCCAATACCTCCATCCAATGCAATCTGTAGACTCAGTGCTTCTGCATCCGTATCAATCTTATTGTCTTCGTTGTTTGTTACAATCATAACACACTCAGCTCTACGGGGATCAATAGCTTCGGCATAATCGTCTTTAAACGTCTGGACACACCCTCTCAGATTTGTCACAATCTCCTCTAAACGTTGTTTTATGGTTTGATGCGGGTTAGGTCCATCTGCATCCATTGGTGGTACCCCAAAACCGAGTTCCTCTCGAATTTCTTGTAAAATTGAACGTAGAAAGTAATTCCTCAGTGAGATATAAATACTCTCAGAACTTTCGGAAACTAACCCTTTATATTTATCTATCAATGCCCGTTTCTGTGCCTCAACGGATTCGTCGTGTAGGTCGATGAGCTTTGTCCACCGATTATTTTCCGCTCGAGACATTGCATCAAAATCAAGTTGGTTGAGGTCTAAAGATGGTGCTAAGGCTGGACATTCTTTCATTGTTTTTTCAATTTCTTTGTCCAGATTCTCAAAGAAAGCGTGCACGTCGCCTATTCCGTATGTGCCATTATCTTTCAATTTATCTAATTGCGTGTTAAATACCTTTTCAATAGCATTAAGGAAGCCCTTTTTACACTCAGGTTTTTGCATATCCATTAATTTAAAATACTCGCCGCCCCCTTCAAATTTCTCTTTGAAGGTTTCTTTATCGGGGTAATTTTGCGTTAGACTTTTCAAAGTATCAGCAGTTGCCGATTGAAACCTTGCGGAAGCCGCAGCAAGTAGTTTATTAATCTGTCCCTTAAGAGGAGGTAAACCTTCCGGATTTGTTAAAGTTTGAATGTTTCCACTCAGTATATTCTGCCATTCTTCCTTAGCATCATTGACTATATTGATTTCAGGGCTATTCGTTGCTATCCAATCTTCACACAATTTTTGGTTAACTAAGGCAGCAGATGCACTCGCTATACGATATTTAGGGTACCATACGGCAGTTAAGCCTAAGCTCGCTAGGGATCTTGACATTACAGTCTTCTTATTATTTTTTCCGACTTTTAAACTTCCATAACCAGGTAGTGCCTTACCGTCTATCCCCTTAGCTTTTTTGAGCCCGATGGTGTCACCAGCGGTCTCAGCAAAAAGATGTAAAGCAACCATCAGATTTAAACCATCCTCATCAAAATTGCCTTGTTGGTCAACGAACTTATAAAGCGGATCTACACTACTGCGCGAAACAAGCATTGTATCATCAAACGGATTTTTATTTGGTTCGCTTGCCGGAAGGTTATTCGGAAAGATTACTTTATAAGAAGTGTCAGGATGATTATAGTAATTTAATTCCCATAACCCCCCGTAACAATTGGCAGCATGTACAGCAGTTATGTCAGCAGCATTTGCCGCTATATCGTTATCGTGCATGGTAAAGATTCCGTGAACTTCATTGCCATCTTTGCCAGCAATCAGATTTCTGCAAAAGTATGCCATATCAATCATCATGCCGCTACAAGTTCCACCACATAGTGACCCGACAAGATAAATATGAATATTTCCGCCTACAGTCGCGTCATCCGCAAGTACCCCCTTGTTTTTGTAATGCTGTGCCAAAATGTGCTCGGTTTCCTTAATTGTAGCAGGTGCAATAATGGCAGCATGATCTTTTAAGACTGTTTCGCGCATCTTATCCCAGTTTTCCCATAAACACAGTCTTCCTGCCATCCGGATATTAGCAGCTCCCGCTGTAAAATTGAGAGCGAAGTTTAAAAGATCAGGATTGAGCCAATCAGCTAACTGCGGACTTTTTTTGTTATCTGGTGTATGCGGATCCAATTTTTCACGAATAGTGGCGAAATTATCAATCGTCGCGCTTACAAGATTGATATGCTCATAATCCTTCATCTGGTTCGTGTTTTCCACTTCCATGGCACCATCAGTCTCAATAGCGATGTAGCGAAAAATCGGCAATCCTGCGTGCCCATATTCTTCTGCCATAAGTTCGCGAAGTCTTTTCAAAATATTGGTTCCGGTTGTTCCAAGTCCAATAAATAATGTTGGTCGAATCATGTGAACCTCCTCTAAAAAATAGTCGTCACTTTTTTACTCTTTGTGATGGAATTGAAACTAACAAACATGCATCTATAATTACGATCAAGACATAGAATAGTAAATAGAATATGGTATGCCACCACTCAGAAACCCGTGGAATAGCGCGTACGCATATCCAGATAGCAAGACCTGTTCCAAAGAGCAAGTGTGTGACTATCGCAATACGCCATGCGCGCGTTGTTGCCCGTTCAATTCCAATTTCGTTCATAAATAAGCGGGCAAGTCCAAACGCTATTGCCCATACAAGTCCATACGCAGCGAGATAGACGTAAACTGGCAAAACTAACGGATCAACGAAAAATTCACTAATAACCTGCATCATGCCCCCTTCAGCCTTAAACCGGATCAATTTCCAATTCTTTGCGAGCATTGTAACACAAAAGGTTATAAATTTCAACGTTACGTTTGATTATTTCATACTTTAAGTGGGTCTACATGATCTTTAGAACCTTGAAAAGGCTTGTCATCTGGTTTAATGTCAGATGTTTTGTCTTCTTTATCATATTGGATACGGACTTCAATGTTGTTCTCATCCCGTTTTAGGGTTAGTGTTTCAGGAGGATTTACAACTTTTCCTTCTGTATCATCAATGGATTTATAATGTCTAATTCGTCCTTTATCCTTTGACCACGGCAAAGCGGACTTTTTCTCACAACGTAAGTAATCAGGACATCCGACATCAAAATGCAATTCATGTGCATCGTTCTCTGCAAAAACTAAGGAATTCTTATCTGTGAGTGTGAATGGTTCATCGTCTTTAGATATTAACCCTTCTATCGTGTTTTCTACGGTCAATTTAATTCGGTGTTTAACTGGTTTAGGTTTGACAACTGCTATTATCGAGCGAATGAAAAGGAACAGGATCATACCCAAAACAGGCACCAGGAACACCCACAGAAGCCACATTGGGAAACCTGTTCCACCACCCCTTAGTTTATAAGGAATCTTGATCGTTTCAGACTTTGCTTCTTTGTCATATTTATAGTCAATTTTAAGGACAACTGTGTTGCCATACCAGTCCAAACGATCCTGTTTCGACACTTCCACACTAAACGGTTCACCCAACCCTTCAATTTCTTTTGGGACAATAGTAGCCTTACAAAGTTCTCGTTCATCTTTGTATTCGACATAACATTGAAGTTGATCTATCTTGAAAGCCTTTTTATTATGACTTTCGCTCTGAATAACCAAGTTAGCACGGTATGTATCCTCCGAAAAGTCCAAATTCAATTCTTTCGCTTGTTGTTCAGGACCATCGAGACTGGACACATAGATACTATCAATTACCGCAGTGTATTTGATAGGTTGAGGTGAATGGATTTTGTTTTTACCGTTGAAACTGTAGGTAACTTCAAGTTTCAATGCATTGTTAGGAGCAGCTATTTCCCTATGTGTAGGAAATGGGATGCGGAATTCGTACGGTGGAGGATTTTCATCAAGTGAAATAGGTGGAACAACAACAACATCAAATTTACTGCCTTTCACAATTTGAAGTGGTTTATTGAATTTATCAACAATCTCCACATTGACACTGTTGAGTTTAAAATTCGATTTAGCGGAATTGTATGTTTCAACGGTTAAGGTTTCACTGATAAATTTTCCTTCGTCATCTCTGTTAAGTTGCATCTCTCGTACTGGTTCTCCAGGCTTTGTCGGTGTAGCGAGGAAAATCGAATCAATTACATCGCTTTTTTGGAGTTTTCTGACTCGAATTCTGACGTGCTTATTTACAAGCATACTAAAAATTATTGGTGAATGGAACTCATTTTCAATTTTCTCATGTCGTTTTAACACTTCAGATATGCCTGGGTCACTTTTGCCACTATTATCAATGTCACCATCGGTAACAAAAACCCAATAAGTCTCGTCGTCCGCGTCATTGTATAACGCATCGTACACCTCAACTTCCGCTCGCAGTAAGTAAGAAACCAACCCATAGAAGGATCCCTTTAGATTCATTGGATTAGGCAAATGTTGCTGAAATTCGTTTTCACTAACCTGTGCTCTCTTTAGTTTTGTAGATCGCTGCTTTGCATATTCGGCGTAGGTAAGAATATCGCCACTTTGATAAAACGGTTTACCGACATACGCCGCATCACATTCTGTGGTAATTGAGTCATTATTATCGCGCAAAGACTGTGAAGTGTTTGTGAACAACAGATTTGTCAAGTATTCATTGACACGACGAATATCTTTAGATTCCATATATGTTTCGACGCGTCCATCAGTCCTGAGACTTACCATACTACCAGACACATCATAAATTACGATAATATGCTTAGCAACCGCCATAGGCGAGAATAGGATAAAGACGAGCAAAATGCTAATAGTAAGTGTGTATCGTGGCACATTTATCAAACGAATCATAAGCAGTATATCTCCTAATGGTCCCGACATAAGAGTCTATCCTTGCACAAAATAAAGAGTTTGCCGGCATACTGAATCGGTTGTGCAACGGGTGATGGTGTAGTTGACTGTCCCATCGCCAACGATTGCGTCTGCACGTAACGGGATCCCTCAAGCCCCCGAACAGTTAACCCAGATGAATGTGCAGAATAAATTCGATTGTTCACGATAATGGATTGGTGTGGAATAAACCTATGCTTTCCAGCATCGTTTTGCAACCGCTTTTCTGGATAAGATCCTTTGTCGCTATCATAAGTATAAACAACCTGTCCAGACCTATCGGATAGATATAGTCGCTTTCCATCAGTCAATGGTGGGTATGTAAAAAGAGCGAGGCGTGCATCTAAATTATGTATCGGTTCACTGTCCAAATCTTTTACTTTCGACAATTGACCTGAAATTGGGTTAAAACGTGCAAGGCTCCGCTTGCCGCTATCGCTTAGTGCTTCAAAATAGACTCCGCGGTTGAGCGAAACTGGTGCTGAGAACGATATATTTTCGCAAGACAAATTTCGCCTCTTAAATGGGCTTGTGCCTATATTGAGAGAAAACACTTCTCCCTGCTTGGATGTGAAAACGATATATGTCCCGCAAAGCGTTGGAGACATCGGCTCGTTTGCCTCGTTAAAGAAATCATCTTTGACGCATAGTCTATCGTACTTAGTAAAGTCAAACAGCAACATGCCATTTTTCACGCCAGTAATCATCGTTGGCTTACCGTTCACATCACATTTCAGTGGTGCGCATCCGGGTAAAGATTCAATCTGAACAGCATCCATGCCATTTATATCGTTGATAAGTTCTGTTTTTCCGCTAATAACATTCGTTTTTTGAATCCCTCCGGACACAACTGAATACAGATGAAGTCCATGATAGATTGGGGTTGACCCGTGGGTCAACCGTGTATTAAAATCAATTCCCCATTGATGATATAGATATATGCTGTTCTCTGTATTTATAATCGTGTGTGCTTCAAGTCTATTTTCTTTCGGATTTGGCAAAACGAAAAGTCCATCAATTATGAGGATTTCTGGCAAGTTTTCGCTTGTCTCTATTGGCGGTGTATTCACCACCCCTGAATTTAATCCAAGATTGATATCCACCGAGTCAGCGGAAAACGTTGCCGTGCGTTGCGGATTTGCCGAAGCCATACCCCATTGTGCAGGTTTTTCAAGTTCTTGACGACATTGTGTGCAATAACGCGCAAAAGCACGATTCCAATGCCCCGAAGCACAGCGAAAAATAACCTCAGAACACTTTTGGCAATAAGCAACTATACTGCCCTGATCCGTATTTACTGCTGGCAGGCCACATGTCTCACTTGTATTTGCATAAGGACAAACACTCACTGGATTCCCTCCGTCTCCGAATAGACTAAAACAATCTCAATTCTACGGTTTTTTGGATGTCCATACTTGGGATGATTTCGTATAACAGGATGATATTCACCATAACCTGTTGCCGTTAGTGTCCGTGGATTAATGCCGATATAATCAACGAAAAGTCGTAAGACAGCAATTGCTCGATCTGACGACAACTCCCAGTTCGAGCGGTTTGGAATTATAATCGGAACATTATCTGTATGCCCCTCAATTTGAATACTTTTATACAATTGACCCAATTCCTCGTCTGTTTTATAATTCTGCAATAACTCACCCACAGCTGTCAATATATCCCTTCCCTCTTGTTGCAAGATAGCCTTGTTCGTTTCAAATAGAATTTTATCGCTGAACGTAAATCGTTGTAAGTTGCCATCCCGTGCAATTGTAATAGTGCCTTGTTCTATCTCATTTGGAAATTTTTCCGCAAACGCGTTCTCTATCGTGTCCTGCTTTTTCTCCATTATGATTTTTTGGATCAATTTGCTGTTAGAGATAAATTGAATGAAGAGAAAAAACAGAAAGATAAGCAGCATCGCGATGGATACATCGGTAAACGCGGGCCAGACGTTTAAAACAAAATTTTGACGCATACGAAGGTCCATTAATATCTCTCCTACAGGCATCTATTGCTACTTGCGAGAACCTCGGAACCAGCGGCGAATTTCTGATCCCCAACGATATAAGCCTGGCTTGCCCATGGTGTAATTCAGCGTATCTATCTTCTCACCGAGAGTATTAAATTCTTGTGTGAGTTGCTGCAACATATTCTCTGCGCGTTGCTGTTCATCCGATTCTGCTTTTGAAAAAGTTTGTTGGAGTCGATTCACACTGCTATCCAATGTTTCCATAAGTCTCCTCTGTTCATCAAATAGATCATGTTGTCCTTCCAGATGCGTTGCAATTCGTCCAAAGACTTCATTTTGTGCCTCAAGAGCGGGCATAATTTGAAGTTCACTTATCAATTGTGATGGTCTGTTACCCGTTTCCCGTTGGTTTTGTATCAACTCGGACTTGATACCCTCAAAAACTTCGTTCTGCCTCTCAAGAGCAGATCGTATCTGCAACTCGCCAGCAACCTCGCGTATATTAGTAACCGTTTCATGTAGTCCTTCCATCATATTCTGTTGATTTACTACGATGGGTTGAAGCATTGATTGAAGTTGTTTCTCAAGAGTATTGGTAAGCGTGTCCGCAAGGTTTTTAGCAAGTTCGTCAATGAATTTTGCTTGCGAACTCTGAGCGTCATGAATAGTCGTTTTCAATCCTACACTTTCTTCTTTGAACTCCGATATGACGTTTTCTAAACCTTTAAGTAGTGCTGCTTGATACTTTGAGACTTGAGACATGGAATGCGTCGTCAACTTTTTAAAATCACTCACTATAATATCTACAGATTCACGCAGCCCTTCTTGCATATTTTGCTGCCTATCTGTGAGAGATTGTACACGTCTCTTTAGGCTGTCAACAAGATATTCAATAATTTTCGCCTGTGATTCCTGAGACTCTCGGATTGCCGCTTTCAATGCCGCGCTTTCTGTTTCCAACTGGGGCACAGCATTTTCTAAACCCTCCTGCAGTGCTTTTTGATATTCAGAAACCTGAGACATAGATTGCGTTGTTAACTCTTTGAAATCACTTACTGTAGTATCTACGGTGGATTGATGTGTTGATATCTCGGTCATGAAATGCTGTGTCATTTTCTCAAAAGATGTCACTGTGGATTTAATCAGAACTTGATATTCACTTATGCCTCCTAAACTTTCACGAAGTTCACTTGGAATTTCACGTAATTCATTTGCAATGACATATTGTTGTTCCAAATACGCATCCCACGACTTCTCTGTTAATTGTTGAATCGACTCTTGCATCTTCTGGACATTGTCTTCCGTTGCTAATTTAAATTCGCTAACACTTACTTGAAGTTGATCTATAGAGGATTCGATTGCTGATTCTGGTGCGTGTGTGAAGTGCGGGACTACTTCTGTAGCTACAACTGTTTCAAATCGGGTGAGAAAAGTAGAGTTTAAAAGACTAAAAAACCACCCCAAAGCTCCTAAGGCAAGTGATGTTACTAAACCTGCTAACGTCGTTTTAAATGCGGTACCCATACCTTTCAGCGTTTCTTGTAAGGCAAGTGAAATTTGGGGCAGTTGGTCAAGGTCATCAATGTCTTCCAGAAGCGGTTGGACTTTAATAACTGCAGTCGTTAGTCCCCACAATGTCCCAACTAAACCAAGGATAATGAGAATGCCGAGGATATAGTTCGATAAACCTGCCTTTCTACTGGCTGCTCCTGCATGAATGTCTCCGAGCACGTCATGATCAATTTCACCGCCGCTCTGCTTGATTTTGATTAAATCACGAATACGCCGGTAAATGGCACTTAAACGGATGATTATTGATCTGCCTAATTTGTGGAGTAAATCAGAAGAAACATCACCGAGTCCATGGGTGTTTTTGATATATTTCCTAACATATATAAGACAGACACTTTCATATATTATCCGCGCGATATGAATTCCGTAGTTTATGACACCAACCCAAAAGAATATACGAATCCAGTAGACAATGGTTCTACCAATTGGGTCTTCAAGATTAAAGATTTGTTGTAGTAATTCGTTCAATTACATTAAGCTCCAAGTGTCATATTGTAGTGCATACGCTTTTTTAGACCACAATTTCGCAAAGTTAAGATAAGGTTTGTTTTTGAAATTCGATAGGCATCAAATACCCTAACGCCGAATGCGGGCGTTTCTGATTTTTATGGGATACACAATCGCCCCGCTGGGGCTTATATCTTGGGTGTATGGCGTTTCTATAGACATATCGCCCCGCTGGGGCTGCTCGTTGGTTGGTATATCTGGGTTTATTTTTCTACGAGTTAGGTTGATGTAAGGAACTTTCAGAAAAATCAGAAACGCTGTAAAAATAGGTCATGCTCTTGATAGAAATTGTCCAAACTATAGTTCCTTTAGGGAGTG
>CAZURU010000035.1:18868-21011 GCA_964623585.1 uncultured bacterium | reverse complement strand
GTAAAGATGGTAAAGATGGGATACAGCCATCAGAGGCATTGCAACCCTCGGAGGCTTTGCACCCATCTGAGGCTTTACAACCGTCTGAGGCATTGCAGCCATCCGAAGCAGAAGGCTTACCTGAAGATATGACTGTAGGTGTATTTTGGGAACTTTTGCGAGACAGAATTAATACCACTACAGGGACTTACGTAAATCTGAGTATAAATGAAGAAGACCGCGAAATAGGTATAAACGATAGTGCATTAGATAGCGCATTTGGTGCTATAGAAGATAGATTAACCGCACTGGAAGGTGGCGGTTCTTAAAGGATATATTATGGCTTTTGGTCAAATTGCTGCAATAGCCCATCAGAATGTAACGATAAACACCGAGATGTCTCTTGATATAAATATTTCGGGTAATCCTGATTTTGCCTATATTGTAGGATTGTTAGAGGGGTATTATACGAACTGGAATGATCCGACTCTGGAAGTGCGAGGTGCTGCGAAGCGATTAATTACAAACCTTCCATTTAAAATCATTGCGATAAAAGGATCTGAGACGATAACCAGACAAGGCAGTATGTCAGTTATTCCAGCTGCCCCAGTGATTACCAATCCGGGCAGGCAAAGATTAGTCAGAGGAATTGAGAATGAAATTAACATTAAGATTGCCAATTCTCCATCTACAGTACGTGTTACAGGTCCTTGGATCGGCATGGAGGTTCAAACGACCCCTGATGGTCGTAAAATATCTGGTATTATTCCAGGTGTTTCGCATGCTATTCCAAATGCGGATCAGAATATTCAAGTTGTCGCCGAAACAGGAAATTTGAGAGATCAGACACAGATAGATTTTGATTTAGAAGACCCTGTCTACGCTTACTTGCATCGGAATGATACAATTTATGTGATTTTTGTGAACAATCATGCAAATGGCACAGTATTAACAGAAGATGATATATTGAGAACATTTAGTGTACACAGCTCATATAGTATTGCTGATATAGCAATCGATGGAGATAATTTATATTTAATACATAGCAGCAATACAGGACTACGCACACAAGTATTTCGTATAGATAGAACAACACCGGATGGTAAGACTGGAACTGTAGGGATAAAAGTATTAGGTGACTTAGACAGAAGACCTGGAGGCTCTCGTGGTTTAGGTCTTGATTCACAAAACTTTTTTATAAACTTTTCCACTACTTTTAAAGTTTATTTAAGAAGCAGAGTCAATCAGAATGCTGTTAGAAGTATTACTTTAGATAATAAAACACATGGCTCGGGTGCTGTTGTAGATGGCAACGATTTTTATTATACTGCGCGTGTTATGAATCAATCCAGGATTGTTGTTATTGATAAAAATACAACTAGCTCTCGGGTTAATGCTAAAAGAACCATTATACCACCTGAAAACGGAACTATTTATGGTATGGATATAATTGGAAACAAGTTATATGCAATGCTTTGGGCAGGAGGAACAGGTAAGTTGATAATTATAGATAAAAACACTCCAGATGGCACTGTGGCTGTGCCAACTTTTACACTAAAGTTACCGCACGGTATATATGCAGGTATGGCTTTATCTTCAAAAAATTAAGGTGAGGTATACAAATGAGTGTAAACGCTGTTATTTCTAATGAGATCAGTACGCATATCGGCAATTTCAGTGTGAATATTGCTTTTGAGAAGGATGTCACGGATTTTGACATTGCGGATGTGACGTTTACTGCTGTTGATGGGAACGGCGTGACGAATATCGTTAGGACGTTGACGGGTAGCGGTGCTACGTATATGGTGAATGTTACTCTACCGGCAGATGTTAAGGGGTCGTTTTCTGTTGCGATCACGGGACAGGTGATGGTGGATGGGACTGCGGAACGTGTTGTCGCGACGGTAAAGACTTTTCGTTATGATACGATATTTGATGTGAGCACTTCGTTTTTGCCGTTGCGATATGAAGATGATGAGATTATCTTGCCTATAGAGTTTGATGAGGATGTGCTATGGTTTGACAAGTCGGATCTGTTTGTTGAGAGGAAAGCGGGATCCGAGGCGTTTTTGCTTGAGCATTATGTTCGCGGTAAAGATGCGGATTATGAGGTTGTGTATCTTCCCGCTCGTGGGACTTGGGGGGCAATTGGAGTGGATATTAC
>CAZURU010000035.1:15471-18756 GCA_964623585.1 uncultured bacterium | reverse complement strand
GTTGATCCTGTTCTGATTTCCTATAACAATCTTCCAGCAGTGCTTGCGGATGTGGATACGCCTTTTATGTCTGATGATGGATGGTGGAATGTCTGTCTGTCGTTTGAATATCCTGTTGTTGGTTTTGGTATTCATAGCATTATCACGGGTATAGATCAGTCGCAGGATTTCATTTATCGCGGACTGAGTATGGATGTGAAGCCAGCGAGTGTTCCGCCTTCGTTTTCGGATGTGTATGATTATGAGGAGGTCTCGGGCAAACATTGTGTAGGAGAATGGGAGTATGTTGATTTGAAGTCGACAGAACAGGCACTTTATTTTTGGGTGAAGTTGAAGCCTAATAACAGTGGGGCTGACTCGGACAAGGTACCTGAGATACTATTGAAAGATGAGAACAACGGGTTGCGTCCTGTGAGTGTAGCGGTCTAGTGGACAGTCCAAGTTAAAGTTGTGGGTAAAAGTAAAAGTCGGGAATCGGAGTTCCCTCCTACAGAACTGAGTATTGGTAGGAGCGATCTCCGAATCGTGACCTACATATTTAGTCTGGACTATCTAATAGTATAGGTTCGGATTTTAAGACATAAGTCAATGAAGAGTCATATACACGGATTAAGCATCCGTGACGTCAAAAAGCATTTCTACCGTACCAAAAAACCTGAAGAAAAACTAAGGTTTTTTCAGAAACTTTATAGGCTATTCAAACGGGAAAAGGAAACCGTTCGTGCTGTTGATGACATCTCTTTTGATGTCGGAATCGGTGAAATATACGGGATACTTGGCGCAAACGGCTCCGGAAAATCAACCCTAATTCGTCTTATCTCAACGCTACTCCTACCCGACGCAGGAACTATCCATGTTTTCGGAGATGACGTCGTAACACATAGCATGAAGGTCAGGCGTGTAATGAATCGTGTATCCGTAGAAGCATCATTCTTTAAAAGACTCTCATCAGTTGAAAATCTCATTTATGCAGCACGTTTATACGGTATCTCAGCAAAAGTAGCTACCAAAAAAGCAGAGCAGATCCTTGAAAGGCTTGGATTTGAAGCAAATCGTATGGACGAGGAGATGGAACAACTCTCCCGCGGTATGCAACAGAAAGTCGCTATTGCACGTGCCCTCCTAACGACCCCCATGCTGCTACTCTTAGATGAACCGACAACAGGCCTCGATCCAAAATCAAAAAGAGATGTACAGACCTTCATTGAAGAGATTCGAGACGAAAGAAATGCCGTTATACTTCTTACAACACACGACATGACAGAAGCAGAGAGACTCTGTGATAGAATTGCTATTATCGATGAAGGAAAGTTCATCGCACAAGGAACTGTTAAAGAACTCTTGACGATGATTCAATCAGAAAATGCGTCTACCAATACACTTGAAGATGTTTTCATAGCATTGACAGGTAAAGATTTAGAAGAGGAAAGTTAAAACAGTGTTGAATATCCGAAGAGAAACAATCATCTCTTATGCATTTATAGAACGAAACTTCAATCTACTAAGGAGATACCTTAATTGGGAGATACTCTTCTTCAGTTACTCAATTGTCAACGCACTCACTATCGGACTCATCATGGTCGGCCGTGGTACAAGCCAGGACGTACTTTACCTCGTTATCGGTGCATTGATCTGGGGATTCCTCTCTATCATGATGCGGGAAGTCAGTGACGCAATCACTTGGGAACGTTGGGAAGGAACCATCGAATACACTTTCATGGCTCCTATCTACCGTATTACACACCTTGTGGGTTCCTGCTTATTTGCAATACTCTATGGTGTATTGCGCACAGGTTTGGTCTTAGCCATTATGCCGTTCTTCTTTGGTGAACATATCAATTTAGGACAAGCAAATTGGTTAACAATGTCTGTAACTGTGCTTATTTCAAGTCTATCCTTTATCGGGATTGGATTGATGGCAGCCATATTTCCACTGCTTTCACCCGAAAAAGGTCAGGCCGCAACAGGCATTCTACAGTCACTCTTGCTCTTAGTTTCCGGGATTTACTATGAGATTGATGTCCTACCAGAATGGCTGCAACCCCTTTCGTACATATCCCCCGCAACCTATACACTAAAATCCATCCGTGCAGCAATGTTAGAAAACGCCTCAATACAGAGTCAAGCAGATAACCTGATATTGCTGCTTGTGATAGGGATTGTGCTCATTCCTGTCGGTTTCTATATTTTCCATCTTGCTGAAAGATATGCAAAACGGGTTGGCAGGCTCAAAAGAAGTGGATAAACGTTTCTTAACCATGCTATTGCTAATCCAGCATATTATTGCAGGTCGCGATTCGGAGATCGCTCCTACAGAAGAGTTAGATTCTGAAAATCTCTCCTAATTTCCCGCCTAATACTCTACCTGCACCAAGTAAACATGCAATGAGTATTAACATACCAATCACACCAAGTGCACTGGCAATGAATGGACCATTTTCAGGTCTCGTAGAAAGGGAATATATCGCTTTTGTTATTGGATAGTATTCGCTGTTTGTTGCTAAAATCAGACTTTCACTCACCTCAAGCATTGAAAATGAAAAAACCAAGATTGCACCCGCAAGGATGTTCGCAAAAACTAAAGGTAATGTGATCTTGTAAAGCGTCCGAACCGGTGTCGCTCCCATATTCTGGGATGCTTCCTCATACGTAACACTCGTCTGCTGGAAACCTGCATATATCGAACGTAACATATAGGGTAACCGCCTGACAGCATAGCCAACGATCAGAAGAAGTGTCGGGTTTTTCCTCGGATCAATCAGGTTTATAATGCTATCTGGTAAAGACCTAAGTAGAGGGGTCGTATTTGAAAAACAACCCATATAACCGAACGCTATAGCAACGCCCGGTAGCGCGAGAGGTAACATCGCTACAGCATCCAATAAGTTTTGGAACGGAATCCGTTTTCGTGTCAGTAGGTAGGCAATTGCAACACCGACTGTAAGTGCAAGCAGCGTGCTGAAGATACTGTATTTTAAACTGTTCAGGATACTTGGTAGAGTGTCTGAATGTGTGAATGTCTCAATATAATTAGAAAAAGTGTAAGATTTTGGAAGCACAGTAAAATTCCAAGCACCAGAATCCGCTGTTAAAGAGGCAAACATCACACTGATGTGTGGTAGCAGTGCAATGCATGTCAATCCACCAATAAAAATATAGATGATGGTTTGCATCCGGATACTTGTATCTTCCTCTCTGGATGTTACATGTCCTCTTCCCAACATCTCATACTGCCGGCTACCTGTCATCCGTTTGGATACATAGGATCGGAAGAGCACACGTCTG
>CAZURU010000035.1:0-15461 GCA_964623585.1 uncultured bacterium | reverse complement strand
GTGCTGTTAATACAATCACAAGAACAACCAATGCATATCCCATTGGATTAACATTTGCATCTGATATCTGTTTGAAAATCTGAACAGCAATTACTTCATTGTAATTGAATATTAGAGGTGTACCAAGATCGGTAAATGCCCAAATAAAGACGAGAATAGCACCTGCAAAATATCCAGGGATCATAAGTGGAAGCGTGATTTTCTTGAAAATCTGAAACCGGGTTGCACCAAGGTTCTCAGCCGCCTCCTCCAAACTCGGATCCACGTTTGCCAATGCCGCCACAATGTTAAGATACATTATCGGATATAAGTGCAGCGTGGATAATAGGACAACCCCCCAAAACCCGCTACCGAACCAATCGATAGGGTTACTCATATCAATCAGGTTCAGTTTTTCAAGCAGCATATTGATGCTACCATATTTTCCAAAGAACTTTTGCATACCAAGCGCGCCAACGAAAGGCGGCATAATCATCGGTATTAATACAACAGAACGTAGCCAGGTCCTCCCTGGGAACCTATAACGTGTCAAAAAGTAAGCAAGCGGAAGACTAACGAGACTCGTCATCAGGGTAACCATGATGCCGATATTGAAACTGTTGATAACCAAATCTCTCTTATTCGGATCAGTTAACATTAAGCCAAAAAAAGTTAAATTGAATTTACCTTTAGGCCAAAATGCTTCTTTGAATACATATAGGAGGGGGTAGATAAGGAAAATGAGGAAAAAAAGAGTAATGAATGCCAGTATCAGAAGTATTGATGGATTTAAATCATACTTTCGTCTTATACTGTCAAAAAACGATGGCTGTGTGTTTTCATTCTCATCTTGGCGTGTTTTCATTCTCACCTTGGTCATTTAACAAGTGTTAGTTCTGCGTCAGATTAATAATAAAGTAAGTTATCGCTATTGTTGTAGAAGATATTGTACTAATCAAACCCCAATTTAATTGAAAACGTTTCTTTACTTCTAAAATGTCACCAGGATAGAGTAAAGTCGTATCTATACCAACGATATAGTTATGTTCAATAATAGTTCCATCCATACGATGAATAAAGAGTTTCTTTGAATTGGCTTCATCTTCAAATCCACCTGCCAAAGCAATTGCTTTATTGATAGTCAAGGGACCTCTTACCCGTTGTGCGCCTGGTTCGTGTACATAGCCTGTAACATAGATCGGTTCCATTTTAATAGCGTTTGGAACAAAAAGCACCTCACCATCTGTCAGAGAAATGTCCTTTTCATTCACTTCCATATCTTGCCAGTATTCTTCAGAGATACTAAATACGATATGTGTTCCATCTCTATTGATTTTTACGAATGAACTCAGATCCGCCTCTTCTGTCAAACCCCCTGCTCTTGCTAAAGCATTTGTTATACTCGCGCTATCTCGGACCAAAAGTTTCCCAGGGGTCTTAACTTCTCCTTGCACCTCTATCACACTCAGAGGCACAACATACACTAAGTCAGTCGCAGCCACTCTTATCTCTCTGTAAGGTTGGTTTGCAGAAAGATTATATGTCTCAATGTTTGCAGCGTCTGAGTAAGATCCGTTTTCCTTATGAATTGCTTGATCGGACCGTTGCTTCTGCAAAACATTTGGTTTATAGCGAATCAATTTGACTTGCTGCTTATCAGCGTTCTCAGTAAACCCACCTGCAAGTGCAATCGCACGATATATGTCGATTGAGGATTCAGGTGAGATAAGATATCGTCCCGGATTATTTACAGCCCCGCCTACGATAACACCAGTTTCGTGAAGAACCGGAGACACCATAATTATTGGATTATTAACAAGTTGCTTATTCTGTAAAAAATCATAAATGAGTCTATTAACTTCGTCGGTCGATTTACCCGCTACTTCCAAGTCACCACCAAAATAACTTATTCTACCATCTTCCCTTACCTGAACAGTCTGCGTATATTCCGGTTGTCCGATCACTGCAATCAGTAAGTTATCTCTCTCCTTGATTCTGTAGACATCACCATAAACATAAGAATATAACACTACCAAAACCAATAATATGGAACAAATCAGAACGTCTCGAAATCTATTCATTAAAATACCTGAGAGAGAATATATGATAATTAAAAATGTTATATTTCAGAATAACGACATAAGTGCATTAGACACCGCGAAATTGCGTCGAGAACCTATCTGTCGTCTTGGTGACTTTCGCCAATACGGTTGGACATAAGTTCCATTTCGCCGACGGTATCCATTTACGAAGATTTTGCCACAAGTGTCAATTTGAGGCACACTATTTTTAAAAAAGTTTTTCTTAAAAAGGTCTAATTGTTCCGCTATCATGGCGTTCGCCCGCGAAATTAACCTTCTCTTATTGAGTCATAATATGTGTTTATACAATCATGTGCATGTCTTACACTGTCCGCCGGAACAAGAATATCACCCCATTCAGATTTGCCGGGATGCCCCTTTATACCACCGCAAAACGGCATCTCATGGGAGTACAGATGGACCTGAAGACCCTCATCCTCCAACACACTTCTGAGGATATACCCAGCAACTTCATTTGGTACCGAACATACAATCTGCCAATTTACATATTCAGAAAACTGTGCAGGTGCTAAATCTGGAAGCAGATCAACATAGCATTCATCACAGGTTAATACATCATCTTGAAATGTTTTACGACAATCTGGACAAAATGGCACTGTTTCTTCCTCCTCAAACTTGTGTCTGAAACCTTATTATAACATAGTATTAGAAAATAAGCAAGAACGGTAATAAGGGAATTAGGAAGGATGGATGGAAGAGGCGAAGGGGATGGTTGGAATGATGTGCTACACTCATCTAAATCTCGGATTGGACAGAGGACGCGGAAGGGGATTTGGTTAGTTGAAGATCTTTAAAATTGCACTGGTGAATTGGAAGTATAATTGACAAAGGTTTCGGGGAATTATTGGTTATAAGTTCTCCTTTACATTTGTTCATCGGTTGATTCTACTAACTCTTTTTCAAAAACGATTATAATCACATCGACTGATTCCCCCAGGGCTGATGAAGGTTTAATAACCTCACATAGCCTCCAACCTTCTTTTCCTTCCCGATTAAGAGTACTTTCAAGGTCAGGAATCTCTTTGGCTCTAAAACCCCATCCTTTTTGCCTAAGTTTGATAGTTTTATATTCGTATTTCGTCATTGTAATTACCTGCTTGATAGTAAAATGAAGCCCTCATCAGATGTTATCTGATGGTTAATATAGATTTCAATACTTTAGTGTTGCAATATGATCATTACGTTTTCGTGGATCTTTCAAGGTGTCACGTGCTTGGTTTAGTACTGTCCGCCACTGTTCCTCTGTTCTACCATCAAGACGCGGACGACCGCCTGCCTGAAGAGATTCTTTATAGTATTTATCATGTGCTGTATCAACGCGAGTTACTATGTCATCCTCATTTTGGTCTTGGAATTCTTCAACGGTTAGTCCGAGTACTTGAAAATAATTCACACTTTCCCCGACAACTAATCCTGATGCTTTTAGTATCCTCTCAGCCTCATCAATGGAAAGTCCATGTTCCTGTACTGCTTGCTGAAGAAGACCTTTTCGTTGTGCATCAGTAATAGTTGGTGACAGTACTTTGAGCGAATTGATTGCTTCAATGAACGTCTCATGTTTGGTCTTGTTTTGAAATGAAAAACCTTTATCAATATCAGTTCGCGTTACAGGATACTGCTTTAATGATTTAATTATCCATTTACGTTCGTATATTTGCACCTTCTTTGTACGACTGAGGTCGTGTACCTCTTTATTAAAGGTTTGGTTTGTTATAACAACGGATTGAAATGTAGTACCATATTTTTCTTCATAAAAAGGTGTGGCAGCGATAATTTCATTCACCGCTTCAATTCCCGTTTTGTTCTCAACCTGACACTTTTTAGCTCGTATTATAAGTCCATTTCTTTCGGACTGCAATGGGTGAATGATAACGTCTGCTCCCTTGTTACCTGAAGTAGGTGTTAATTCAACGCGATGTCCCTGTCTCTGAAATATGGCAGCAATAAAAACTTCAAAGAATCTTGGATCAAGTTTATCAACATCTTCAATAGTCAATCGCGGACCTATTACCGATTCAGGTGGCAATTTTTCTTGCAACTCACCTAAAATCTCTGCTGGTTTAACTTCTGCACGTTCTGTTGGAAACAGTGTGCCTTGAGAAAGTTGACGTTTTCGTTCAAGCAATTCATGTAGTATCACATCAAAAGTTTTAAACTCACTGTGAGTTGCCATTGGTAGATAGATATGCACAGGTCGTTTTTGTCCGATACGGTATACCCGATCACTCGCTTGGTCTTCTTTTGCAGGATTCCACCAACGACTATAATGAATCACATGATTTGCCTCTGTGATGTTAAGACCGACACCAGCAGACAGAGGGGACATGATGATAGCATTGAATTCTGGCGTATTTTGGAAACGATCAACGGTTTGTTGACGACTCATTTTCATAGAATTCTCTTTCTGTTTACTTCCAGGAGTATCACCATTGACAATGGAAACATCTGCTAAGTCAAAATGTTCTTTAATCACACGAGCAAGAAGCTGCTGCGTTTTACGTCGTTCAGCAAACAAAATTACCTTTTCTTCAGAAGATTGTATGTTCTTAAGAAGTTTTACAGTTACTACAAGTTTAGCAGACTGTTCTATCAATTCAGAAATAGGGAATTGTTCCAATTGTGAGTCTACTAACAGAGGATGGTCAGAAATGTCACGTAACTGGTGAAGAACTTGCAAGATTCGGTTACGTTGTTGTGGTCCTGTTGCTCCACTATCTGTTGTGGATTGAAGTGCTGCCTGATAACGCTCAATTTGTAATTTGGGCATTTCTTGTTGACAATCTTCAACATGTATTTGTTTTTCAGGCAGATCATCCAGTATCTCAGTCTTTAGTCTTCTTTTAAGGTGCACACCAATTCGTCTACGAATTTGTTCACCCAGTATGCGAATGTCAGTTTCAGGATCCTCAAGTGGACGGCAAAATTCGGTATTGAAATTTTTCGCGCTATCAAGGTGACCTGGTGCAACAAAATCGGTGATACACCACAAATCCATCAACGAGTTTTCGACAGGGGTTCCTGTCATTGCAATGCGGAAATGAGTGTTGAGTGCTTTCAATGCGTTTGTAACGAGCGTTCCCGGTGTTTTAATCTTTTGTGCTTCGTCAATAATAACCGTTGCCCATTGAACTATGCCTAAATCCAATTGAAAATCTCTGACGGTCTCATAGGTTGTTAGCACTACATCGGCTTTTTGTAGTTTGTCAACATCAAGTGCTCCTCGCTTTTTTCGTAATTCCGTTAGTCGTTCTATGCCTTCTATTTCAGGTATTTGGATTTTATTTGCTTTGGACACGTCAATTTTGTAGTTTCGCAATTCATTTCCGTATAACGTAATAAAATCCAATACACCATTGTTAAAAAACTTCGGATATTCCGCTCCCCAGTTTTCTAATAGTGCAATAGGGGCAACGATAAGGTACGGTTTCTGTTCCGATTGTTGTGAGCGATATCTGGCATGATGCCATTCCAGAAAGCAGAGGACTTGTAACGTCTTACCGAGTCCCATATCATCAGCAAGTAAACCACCTGGATAGTGTTTTTCCCAAAGCTGCTGTACCCACGCAAGACCTTCTTCTTGATGTGGTAGTAGTTTAACTGTGTTTTTTAGGTTTGGAGTTGGCTCCAGCAGATGTCGAAACTCTTCTTCGATTGGTGGATCAGGGGTCTCTTCATCATAACCAAGATCCTCAATGTTTTCCTCAATAATTAAAACCGTAGTTCCCGATTTTTCTTTTTCAGCGCGATCAGGTCTTTTGCGATGTCTGAGTTGGTCTTCAATAAACGGTAGATGTTCCTCAACCTCAGAAATGGGTAGTTTTGTTCCTTTCCATGTCAGATGGTTTTTTCCTGCTTGCTTTTCCCGTTCAATCTCACGCTTCAATTCTGTAATTTCCTCATCGGTTTTAACCTCAATTTTTATACGTTCACCTAACGCATCTTCAACCAAAATACCAGGGATCCATTCGCTTTTGTAAGGTGAAACAAATGGATAAACCCGCGGTTGGAAAATGCCAATTTCGAGGACCCGTTCACTAAAGGATAAAGTATCGTCCGTTGGATCAAGTTCAACAATCTCTGGCTCAAAGTAGTTTTGTGGTTGTTTAGCCATCTCCGCGAGTTGTTCGCGAGAAACACGTCTATTCTCTTTAAAGGATTCCAACGTTTCACGTTGTTTCTCTTGAAAAAGAACACGGGTTCTGCCCCCACCAGAACGCGGTAGATTATAGATGGTTTCAGGATTAGGAAATTTATCAAAAACTTTTTCAAACTTCTCATTATCAACCTCTGCGACTTCAGGAATTATCTCAACTTCATCGCCAGACTCTCGCAGACGTAGGCGAACGGTTTCTGGAGCAACAACTTCTTCTTGGTTAAGGTAAAGATCAAGGGCAGCACTTGTCCCTTTTGCAAGACCTTTTATCTTTCCAAATTCAAGCAGGTTGGATTGAAAATCTTTGTCAGTAGTGTTTCGTGTATTGAATGCATCCAAAGCCTCCAAAAGTAAAAACTGTTCTTGTGACAAGAGATATACCCAATTCTTTGTCAAACGCAAAATACAACCGACCCGTTCAGGATGCAAGGGTTTTCGATCCGGCTTCAGGTATTGGTAATTATATCGGAATTCCGCATCGTTGAGTGTTCCATTCGATCGAATTCTAATATCAAACGGATACGGTTCTGGTAAACCGAGTAAACCTTGTTCAACTGAATCAAGTTGGCACACTCCCTCATTAGGAATATGAATTCCACTGTTTGATGATTCGGCTTGACCGTTATCAAGTAATTCTTTGAGCAGTGCCCATTGTGCATGAACCTGAAATGCCTTAACTGGTAATTTTGCTGCGTATTCAGTGAGAGTCAAGTTTTCTGATGGGAATGTGAATAGAATGCCATCTGGTTTTTCTTGCCAGTGGAATTGTTCTGATTCAGATGAGTTCTTTCGGAATAGGTTTAACATTGATATTTATAATTCAAAATTTTGTACTGGTATTCCAAGTTCACCTTCTATCCATTTAGCAAATTCTCTTTGCCAATAATAGTTTTCTGAATTTGGGTGAATTACTCGATGTACCGCCCAATCTTGATTTCGCAACTCGTGCATGTAATATTCTGACCTTCCCAATTCAAAGGGTAGATCATCGTTGTGATAAACATAACATGCCCCAGCTGTACTAAACTCAACACATGTATGGTTTCCTATCTGAATGATGAAAGCATGTTGATTGCGGTTACCACCTGTCAATGCAGCAGGACAACGCTCACTATAGAATTTTAGGGTTTCTCGGTCATCTATAAATAGATTTTCCACATCCTTACGTAACACTGGACGACAGAATGTAATGTATTCAAGATAAGCAAACCAAAATGCTTTTCTGTAGGCAAATTTTTCGTCCTCACAAGCTTTAGCTACAATATTGAAGAAAAATTCAAGATCAGCTTCTGTAAGCCATTTGGTGAAGATTTCGCGAGCTTTATCGGAGACTCCGCGCCAACTCTTGTCAGCACCAGCAATTCTTGGATCTTTCCATTTTCTGAGGACATAAGATTGGACTGGGGCACGGAAGCCTTCTGGTGCATCTAACCCAAGTTGTTCAATAAGTATTGACAAAACAGAAAGGTTTGTTTTATCGTTATTGTGCTTCTCAAGAAAGTTAATAACATCCACAATAACTTCTCTATCTAAGTGTTTAATAAAGGAAACAAAACCTGTGAGTGTATGTGTTTCAACACCTGTCTGAACACTATCTAAGTGTCTAAAACTGGAGACAAACGCTGTAGCAACTGCCCCAAAATACCTATAAGTATGTGTCCATTCTGGCAATTCAAGAAATGACCAAACCTCTGAGAGTCTTTTATTTGAACGAAGCAGTGTCGTTGCGAGTTGAGTTGTACTGTCATTCTCACAATACCAGTTCATGTTTACTTTCAGTTTCTGAACAGATTTCCGAGTTCCGCTATATTTTGTAAGATGCTTTTTGACAAATGAACGTAGCATGTATGCATTCGGTGTATCCCATTCTTGCATTAAGGTATAGAAAACACCGAACAGTGAACTTGTCCGAAAGCGCGTCTCAATTAACTTCAGGGCATCCTGGAGTTGAGGTGTATCTACAATTCGGGGTTGATCATTTTCAGAGAAAGTCAATACCCATGCCAGCTGTCGTATCCGTTTAGAGGTGCTAAATTCTTGACGTAGTCTACCATCCTGATTCGCCTGAATGAATAAGTGATAAATCTGACCGAGGTCCTCTTGATTCCACGGTTCATAACCATCATTACCATGTTCTTTTACAATCTCCTCCAGAATATCAAGATTCTGTTGATTGGGTTTAGCGGGCTGCGGTGCTCGCCGAGCAAACGCATCGGCATCAAAATTAAATTGAAGGAGCTTTTTTGCTGAATTCACGGTTTATCTCCAATAAGGTGTTTAAGTTCTTTGATTTTTTCAAGTTGCTTTTCTGCATTAGTCCGCACTCGAAACTCTACTCGTCTTGATTCTTCCCTATTCTGTGTGCCATTCGAATGCGCTATCAACCTGCTTGAAGATAAGCCGTTTGCAGTCAAGTACTGCTGTATCCAGTCTCTATTATTACCGATTGCAGGTATCTGAAGCACATATTGAAGCACACTTCTTGTTCTGTCTTGTGATAACTCCATATTGAGGATATAGGCATTTTCTTCACTCACTAACTCTGACCATTCACTCGATGTGTGTCCCTCAATCCGAATTTCTGCTATTTCATTGACATAATCTGGGTGCTTTAATATTTTGATGTAGCGTGGAAAAAAATCATCCAAAATTTTTTTGAAAGCAAACTGAACTTCTGCCTCTCCTTGTTCAAATAGCACTTTTGGTTCTCTGAATCGGACAGATAGTTTCTCTCGATCTAAGACAGCGTTCCATTTTTGGAGATCTTCTTCAAACTCGTTCTCAAGGTCTTCGTACAGTTTTTCTCGTAACTCTACGTAATCTGTGAATATTTCTAACAACCTTTCGTTAATTTCATCATCACGTTCCTCTTTTTCCATCAGGTCCAACATGACGAAAGAGAGCAAAAGCACGAAGATTAACAGTAACCCAGCCATTAAATCACCTAATGAAAGACTGAATGGATTTTCATCTATGAGCGTTTTAGATTTTGATGGTGTTCTTCGCATTAAGTATTATCTCTTCGCTGTGACAATTGTTCGTTCGCGTCGATCGCTTCTTGAACGACTTCGTTGAGGGCTTCAACACTTTGAGCAAGTGCGGTTGCCGCTTTAGCCAATTGATCTGAAAAGTCACTAAGATAGGTATTAATTGTCTCACGAGAAGAAACTGCATAGGTGTTTAAGCCGGTTTCAATTTGTGAAAAAATGCTCTGCAGTCCCCCGTCAATTGTCTCAAAACGTTGTGTTGAATTGTGGAGTAATTGTTGTGTCTGCTCATGTAAGTTCTGAAGTTGTTGAATTGTTTTTCGATTTGACGTGAGATATTTTTCGTTTTCTTCATTGAACTCTGCTCCTGCTTGCATCAATTGTAGTCCTGCCTTCTCAAGTTGATTTGCCCCCGTGGTCAACTGTCCAGAGAACGATTGTGCTTCTTCAATAATTAATCGAACACTTGATACACTTCCTTTCATCTCTGCTAACATTTCTTGTCCGCTTTCGAGTGTTTCCTTTGAATTGGTAATTTGCGCGTTAAAGACTTCAGTTTGTTCCTTTTGTTGTTGTAATAGTGTTTCAATACTTTTTTCGGCATCATGAACAGTCCCACTAAGTCTCTCAGTAGTTTGATTTATGAGTTCAGACATTTTATTGGTGGCATCTGTAGATGCCTGTGTAGTTTGCGATGTGATTTCAACAATGGTATTTTGCTGCTGTTTAAGTGTGAAAGCAATTGTCTGACTTAATCCAGCAATTGTCGTTTGAAGCGATTGAATACTCTCTTCAGAAACCGCTTTGATATTCTTTGTCTGCTGATCCACGTGTTCTTGAGTTGTGTTTGCTGCTGATACGATTCCAGTTTGAAGTGAATTGAGCATTTCTTTCATCATACTTTCCATCTGTTCTGTCTGTTCCTGAGACGTTTCTGACAACAATCTACGAGTCTCGTTAATGTGTTCTTGTACACTCGCCATCATCACTGCCATCTGATTTGGTAAATCCTTCAGACTTTGACTTGCTTCACCGACGGTTTTAGCCAATTCTTCCATTTGTGTCACTGTTGATGCTGATAGTGATTCTTGGAATTTTTCAATAAGTTCTTTAATTGCTTCTGCTGAAGATTCCTCTTTTTGCTGGCGTAATTCTTCAATTGCTTTCTTTAATTCTTCAAGGATCCGTGTCAATCGATCAGAAATTGTTGTGCTGAATGCTACCACAGTTTTGTTTAGTTCGTGTAGTATTTCTTGTCTACCCTCCCTCATAGCACTTTTAATATCATTTCCAAAATCTGTGAATAAGGATTTAAGTACTGCAGTCTGTTGTGTTAATTCATCTTCTTGTCTAAAAGCAATTTGCTGTGCGACTGTTAATGTAAATATCCTATCAAGGGACCGTTGCAGATTCGCAATTTCACTATTTACTCCGCCAATTGCCAACTTCTCTATTCCATTAAACAATAGTGAAGCTATCATTCCCCAAACGGATGTAACAAACGCTGTTGATACACCTGATAGAAGTTTTTTAATTGCACCCTGAATTTGAACGGTCTCTTCAAAGTTTATTCCAGAAAACGGTATCAATCCCCAAACCAAACCGACAAAGGTACCAAGAATCCCTATTCCTACTAATATTGCAGGAATGCTATTCCAAAATCGGAGGTTCATATATTGTCCAAGCAGACGATCTTCACTAAAGAAAAATGATGCCTCATCTGTTTTATATACTATTTTTTGGTTTTCATTGTGTTGTCGTGTAATCAGTGAATCTTCAAATTCTTGCCATGCTTCCGCAAATTTTGCCTCGCGATCAAACTCCTCTTTCAACTCTTGTAATATTGAAGGTTGAGCAGGTCTTTCGAATTGACCAATTTTTCGCGTTAAACTTCTAATTAATCTGTATCGGATGTAAATTTTTACACAAAAATAAATCAATAATATGAGGAAGGAAACACCAATGATGTAAACAAAAATGTCTGAAATTTGGTCATTAGGCGTTTCTTGCCATGGAAGTAATAGTTTAAAAAATTCGTTCATATAACCTGCCTTATCCAAACTTCATTATACAGAATCTTCCTGTTCGTTAGAATTAAGTGTTTCCAATACCCGTTCAATTTCAGGTTGAAATACCTCTTTTAGTTTCAGCAGGTTTGTGATATGCCATTCTCTAATCTCTTTTAATTCATCTTCAGAGGCATCAATTGATCCATCGCGAGATACGATAATAAATGTTTCTTGTTTATCGGCATTACGTTGCCATTCAAGGTTAGATTCAAACTTCTTTGTTATTTCTTCTTTCCGATTTTCCAAAGCATCAAAAATTTGGATTCTCTTCTCACATTGTCCTTGATAGATTCTTAAATCTGTCCTTGCTTTGTCACCTTGTGCGAACAAAACTCTGTATACAATGCCTGAAGTTCCTGAGGCAACAGTACGTTTATTTTCTCCCTGACTACTTCTAACATTCTTTGTAAAATTATGTTTATCCTTTAATTCATCAATAAGTTCATTGAAAAATAATCTATACTTTTCTTGTTTGGGTGATAAGTTTGCCATACGTTGCTGTTTATTGATTTTTTGCTCTACATTTGGAGAAACAACAAGTTTAAAGTTCATTGCTGGTTTTGAATCGTCAATTTGTAATAGTTCCACGACCACGCCAAAAAACTGTGTCTCAGTATCTGTTCTCTGATTTAACCATTCTAATGCTTGACGGTGTTCATCCCTAATTGTTTCTGAGACCCATATCACTACAGATGCTTCATTACCTGCTGCGTATGTAAGTAGCTTTCCCAAGTGATCATGGTTAGTTTGTTTAAACTGGTTTTCAATCACCACAGTTGTTGGGGTTCCCACAATTTGAGCTAACAAATCCAACGAGAAATCTCCGACAGACGCTTCTCTTTCTAAGATCTCCAGATCCATACCGAGTGCATCTCCTAATTCTTCAATATGTTCTGCCAGCCACGGTGTGAATTCATTTGCTTCGTGTTTAAATTCTTTGTGTAGCGGAATTATTTTTAACTCTCCAAAGTCATACATTTTTTTGATTCTCCATTATGCATTTTTTTCTCGTTATGATTTTATACGTACAATTTCCTTGTTTTTAACCGTTTTCAACACAACATTAACTTGAGAAATCAAAGGCACAAGATCCTCAAGTCGGTTACTTTCAGCTTCCAACAGTACTATTCCAATCTCAAAATTGTCCAAGTTTTGCTGGTTTGGAATACCTTTGTCCGTTGTGATAAAAGCATCAAATTCCCTTGCTGCCATTGTCAACAATTCACCATTTTCAATACCCTTCCATCCGTGATAACTTACTGTGACTACCTCAATATCGTTCACAAAAAATCTTTGTAGTTGATGCGGAAGATTTTCAACAAGCAAAACGCGCATCGGCAACCTCTAAAGTCATTTTCAGGTATGCAACAGCTTGCTCATGAGATACGGTTGGAAAATCGTCAAGAAATTTATTAAGTGAATCTCCTGCCGTTAGGTGTTGAATCAATATCTCAACCGGCACACGAGTACCAGCGAAAACTAAAGCTCCGTTCATCACTTTTGGGTTGCGCGAAACAATCTCTTCTTTTTTCATAATTGAACCTCTGTCTCGCCAATCTCAATCTGATGGTGTTAAGCAAATATTTATGCAAAAACTAGCAAAATTCCTTCTGCATATTGCTGCATCATCTCAAGTAATAGAAGAATAACATTTATGACAAAAGTTGTCAATAAAAACCTGTCTGATCATTAACTACTTGACATTCTCCATATTTTTCTGATAACCTAATTATAGGAGTTGACAGCTCAATAGAAGTAAAACCGATGTCAGATCTCTCTCATGAATTAATCCTTTGAAAATACTTGTGATGTCTAATAAAATCAAGCCAAAAAATAGAACGAAAAGAGGAAAATATAAATGCCAAAAGCAAACCTGCAACAGCAAGCGATGACGCTAATAGAGCAGCTCCCTACCGAAAAACTCAAAGCCGCTATTGATTATCTAAATTATCTGTATGATAAAGAAGCATGGGAAGCAACTTATGAACTAATAAGTGATCCTGAAATTGCTAAGGATATAGAACAAGCTGAAGAAGATATAAAGTCTGGTAGACTAAAAAGTTGGATTGATGTTAAGCGTGACGTTTGAAGTTCAATTCACTAATAAGGCGCAAACCCATTACAACAGTCTTGATGACAATATGACACGTCGTATAAACGAGGCAGTTGAGCGGTTGACCCAGAATCCTTTCTTTGGACCACATATCGTCAAACTTAAGGGATCTTACACCAGAAGGTACCGTTATCGTGTTGGGAATTATCGGATCATATATGAAGTGGATACGTAACATCAAAAATGCATCGTGTTGAGTATCTCAACGCGTGGAAAGTCCTATCGTTCCTAATTTAAGCTGTCATCAGTAAAACATACCTACCATAAATACTTTAAATACGCCATATCTGTTTTTATTTGAAAACAAACATAATTTGTTATATAATTACCTTAAAATATGGTAAAATGGAGTTAGTTAGGTGGATTCTGGTTTAAATTCTGCAGTTGGGGAAGAAAAATAAGGGTGGTTGAAATGAAAATATCTGGATTAGTTTATATTGTTGTGATGTTCATGTTTCTAATCAATAGTCTTTTTCTCGTCCATGATCTCTGGGCTGATGGTCATGAAAAAGAGGAACCTGTCAGTTATTACAAGCAGATTGTGCCAATCCTTAAGAGAAGTTGTCAAGGATGTCATCATCCAGGTGATCCAAATGCAGACTTCATTGTTACATCTTACGCTGAACTGAAACGCGGTGGAACGGGTGGAGAAGCGATTATTCCCAATAAACCTGATGATAGTCTCATCGTTGAACTCATCACGGGTGATCCACCGGCGATGCCACAGAACCAGGAACCCCTTACAGATGAAGAACTGGCACTATTCAGAAGGTGGATTCTTGAAGGCGCGAAGGATGACACACCAACAGATGCAGACAAAACCGATGAAGAAGTACCGGTATATACTGTTCCACCCGTTATTTCTGCAATGACCTTTTCTCCTGATGGAAACACACTTGCTGTTTCAGGCGTGCGGGAAATACTGCTATATGATACTGAGAATTATGAGATAAAAGAACGGTTTGTTGGTAAAGCACGTAGGATACAATCAATTGTTTATACGAAGGATGGTAAGACGATTGGTGTCGCTGGGGGTTCACCCGCTCAGTTCGGTGAAGTGCAACTATGGGATGCTACAACAAATAAATTGATCAAGACAATTCGATCAACTTATGATACAATCTATGGACTGTCATTTTCACCAGATTCAAAACGCGTCGCATTCGGTAGCTCAGATAAGACAGTGCGCGTTATATCTATTGATGATGAAAAGGAACTTGTGAAATTCGACAATCACAGCGATTGGGTTTTTGGCACAGTTTTCTCTACTGATGGAACACATTTTGTCAGCTGCAGCCGTGACACTGCTCTGAAGTTAGTTGAGGTAGATACAGGATCTTTTGTGGACGATGTTAACTCAAGCAACAAAGGATATGGAGAGATCAACGCTATTGCAAGACATCCACATGCTGATCAGGTTCTTAGTGTAGGGGAGGATAGAATTCCACGTCTTTACAGAATGTTCCGTCAAAGACGTAGAGATGTTGGAAATACAGACTTCAACCTAATCCGTGCCTACGAAGCACAAGCAGGCTCTATTGATGCTGTCGCTTTTTCAGCTGATGGCAACAGATTTGCAGTCGGTAGTTCTGCTGGTGAAGTTCGTGTCTATAATGTTTCTGATGGAAAAAGGTTATTGACAGTGGCAGCAGATACAGTAAGCGTCTTTGCTATTACATTTCACCCTGAAGGCACACAACTTGCAGCAGGGGGTTTTGATGGAAAAGTCCGTATATTTGATGCACAGACCGGGGACCTATTGAACGTTTTCATGTCGGTACCTATTGAAACTGCCGCAAGTGAAGATATCACGCTTGCTGTTTCTGGTATGACCTGACTTGTGTGCGTTGCTAAAGTGCAGGATGCACTTACAAAACACCAAAACGTCATTTCTGCTGAAGTCTCTTTACCCAATCAAGCAGTCATTAAAATACGTAAGGATAGTGTTACAGTTGATGAACTTTTTAAAGTTGTAGAATCCGCGGGATTTACCGCAACTGCTGAGTAATACCATTTCAATTAATTTTTCTCTCATTACCGACTGTTTAGAATGAAGCA
>CAZURU010000034.1:8486-21040 GCA_964623585.1 uncultured bacterium | reverse complement strand
CAGTGAAGAAATAATACAAGCACGTGAATTATGTGAATCGTTTACATCCAAAGAATAAGAACGCTCTAAGGTTGAGCTCATGAAGTATTTTAAATATAATGCAACGCTTGCCTTGATGAAGTCTACGTTCTGTATCTTTTACTATCCTCTTATAATCCTTCTCAACTCTGGTCCATTCTTGAGGATTTGCCAGGCACAAGATATTTCAGTCTCTCATACATGCACTATCCACGGACACATTACAGATAAACAAGACAATCCTCTTGCAGGATATATTGTCTCAACAGTAAATCCAAAGGATGGAATCACTTACGCTGACAAGACAGTTTCAACGGGTCATTTTATGCTTAGACACCTTCCCGTTGGTACTTGGCAAGTAGAAGTTAGACATCTCGGAGCACGGGTTTTACAACGTGAAGTTACCGTTGTTGATAAAACTGAAGTGACTTTCGTTATTGAAGGGACGGGTGTAATTACCGGGTTCTTACTTGACCCTGCAAACAAATTACCTTTGCCAATTAATGACGAAATCCAATTCGAGCGTATAGCAAACAAGGATGAAATCTACCAAGCGATATACACAGGAAAGGTAACTAATGGCTATTTTGAAGTAAGAGAGCTGTTACCCGGCAACTATCGTATCATCGATTCCTTTGATGGGTATGTATTGGCTAAAACCGATTTACTTAAGTTTTCGTTATTCCCTCAAAGGCGGATAGACGGTGTGGAAATACTTATCAAAAAAGGAGCAAAGGTCAGTGGACGTTTAATGGGAGAAGATGGAAAACCGATCCCAAGGGCAATTGTCAGTGTCATATCAGAACAGAGTAAAAGTTTCTATTCAGATGCAACGGATACGCATGAAACGGAAACAGTCCCAAACGGAGAATTTCGCTTAACAGTCCCAAACGATTCCGATGCTTATTTCGCATTCACAGTAATTGCGTCACACCCCCGCTATCAAACACAACGTTGGCGATGGGAGATGATACCGGACAAAACAGAATATATGTTGGATGAACTCAAACTGAAACCTTTTCTTTCTTTAACGGGAAAGGTAGAAGACACCGAGTCAAATCGGTCACGTCAAGGTCTCACTGTACGTATAAAAATGCACAATACGCCTGCTGATTTCTTCCGTGCAGCAGCGCAGCCTGAACATACTGCTACAACTGATCAGGAAGGGAGATTTGTCTTTGCTGAACTACATCCGATAGATTATAGTTTGACAGTTGCACAAAATGATGGTATCATTGCATATCTTGAAACTGTCAACCCCCAAACCGATAACCCGCTACACATCAAATTACCAAAATTGAGAGTGTTAAACGGTTCGGTAGTTGATACACAGCAGCAACCATTGTCAGGTGTGCAAGTACGGACAACACTTCATGCAAAAGAATCTGGTGGACACGGCACACGCTTAACCATGTCACAGACTGACGAAAAAGGTGTCTTCAACCTGAAAGTCATGGAGACTGCAAAACAACTTCTGTCCGTAGAAGTGTCAAAAAAAGGGTATCTCTCAAGGGTTTATCCAAATGTCAAAATTAGCAGAGACCCGTTGCATGTTACACTTGAAAAAGGTCATACAATTAAGGGAACAGTCATTCTTCCGGTAAATACAGCAGCTACTTACTATGATATCAAGGTTTTTCCTAAAGATGTTGAGATGACACCAAAGTTGGATCCGCTTGCATTAAACAAACCTATAATGTCCAGACGATTTGATATGTCAGCACAAGAATTTGTTCTGGACGGTCTTTTTGGAGGGGAATATAAGTTGTTTATCACAGCAAGCAACTTTACATCAATCGGCATGAACGTAGAAGCAGGTGAAAACAATGATGGTATATTAGTCGTTGCGGATAGACCGACGCGTAGCTTAATGGGGAAAGTGATGTGGTCAGATACGGGTGAACCCGTGAATAACGCAGTTGTCATTCGTTCTTGGTACCCTTGGGATCTAAACAGATATGATATGTCTTTGACACTTGACCGCTTTGAAACTGAGACAGATGCTGAAGGAAAGTTTGTGTTTTCAGGCTTAACGCAAGGACGATACTCCTTATTTATCCGTGCTGTTGATACGGTATGGATAAATGAAACGCGTAAATATAAACGCATGTATACGCAGAAACGTGTTGAAATACCATTTTGTAGTAATAACACACATCACATCTACCTGGGTAGACAGGATGGGAGCACATTCTAAAACGTCGGTATGAATAAAATGAAAGAAACTGTCTACATCCTCCGATTGTTTACCGTATTATGTCTCACCTTCGTTCTATCTTTCGTTCTACAAAGGGGCGTAGGCGCAGTAACGTGGCTGGATGAATTCGATCTTGAGACGCAAGATAATTGGAAAATACGAGGAGATGATTCTACCTGGCGAATTGAACACGGATTCTTGCGCGCAAGAATTAATACACAAAAACAGTGGACTTCTCTGTTTGAAGTCTTTGAATATATTAACCGTGTAGGAGATTTCACTAACATTACCATAAAAGCGGAAAACATTGGGGCATCTGGAGATATTAAGTTTGGCATAGTGATTGGTAAACATTTCCTAAATGATAATGGAGATTTAGATGAGATAGGTTATTATCTCTTTCTCACGAACGATATGCTGACTTCAAGGGATGGAAATGTGTATTCCGGCACAGGCAGACGTTGGAATACTGATGTTCTTAACCAGATGACACTGCGATTCACTGAAGGTAGATTTCAGCTTTTTGGTCATGACGAAACACGCCTAGACTTTATAGATGCAAATCTAAATACGATTGATTTTTTCGGTTTTGTCCTCGTCGGATATGTTACCGATATGCCGAATACGGGTGAAGGATTCGTGGAACGCGTTACAATTTCCGGACTGCCTGTAACAGCAAAAGATAAATTAGCAACAACATGGGGACAGTTGAAGCAAGATTAAACGAAAAGAGGCAGATAATACACGCTTATGTTACAGAAGAATTTAGACTTAATTCTTAATATGTTCTTATTGATAGCCATAGTTTCTGTTGCGTTATGGGGGAAATTTGCTGGGGCAAGGTTAAACCCACAGGAACGTGCAAATCCAACCGCGTCCGGTATATATTATCGCACACCCGGCAAAAATGGAAAATGGTTTGGTCCCGAAATTAACTCGCTCACACTTTGTAAGGGCACACATAACCCCTATAACAATAGAGGCTTTTTTGACATAGTAGAAACGATTGAAAACGCAGTGGTATCTAAGTCTGATATTAAGGGCGCGCTGCACTGGTACAGGCGACAGAAGTGGACTTTTGCAGATGACAACACTCCGTGGGGTACAAATGTGTCAATCATCACATTACATGACGATCTCGGATGGAGTGAGATCAGTACTGGAAGCGGGACAACCGGTTATCCGTGGAGTGGAATAGAACGGCATTGGCGCGATGGAAATATCATAAGACAACAAGCAACTGTGATGGGATGGCGACAGTTTGCACGCGGGAGAGAACGGTGGGTCTGTCCAATGTACTTTAAAATCGGTGGTTGGAAAGGAGAAAACATTCAAGTACACTGTCGAACCTATAAAACTTGGTTCCCACCTGATTGGCAAGAACTGAAACAACGGGATGGTGACTTCGGATTTCCTGTTGAACGAAAACCTGGAATCATTAGCCGCAGAGGAAAACTAACACATAGATGGTATGATTGTATAAAAATCAACTGAACATCGTTTAGGTATAGATATGCGAACTATTCTGATCTTACTAATCCTCATGTATTTATCAGTTAGCAACACCGTTTACACATCGGCAGGTATATGGCACGATGACTTTGATACGGAGAATACCGAAGCATGGAAAAACATCGGTGACAGAAGAGTGTGGAAAGTGGTTGATGGCATGTTACGCATTGAAGTCAATAGAGACTGGGCAGTTGGATATGAACTCTATGAATTAATTGCATTTCCTGGCTCTCATAGGGATTTTGTCGTTACAATCAAGAATTTTGGGGGTGACAAACTCCGTTTCGGGTTCTGCGTAGGACGACGTTTTCCTGAAACTGCCGATGAAGACCCGTTCTATTATGTATTTTTTCCTGATGAAATTAGAGCACGACGTTTCAATGGCAGAGGCACAAGCCATCCTTTTCGGTATAGGTTGTCTCGTGAACCACGCCTACGTTGGAACACAGACGTTATAGAGGAGATGGAGTTACATTTTAACTCGGGTTTCTTCCTGCTGTTTGTTGATGGGGAATTCCGGACAAAATTCAGAGATGCAAACTTCAATCGGATAGAGACACTCGGTTTTGTTGTGGAAGGAATCAACATCGCTAACGTATGGGAAGCTGAAGGTTGGGTTGATTCGTTCACTATTTCTGGTCTCAACGTCTCAGCAGAAGTTAAGGCAACAGAAACGTGGGCAGAAATAAAAGGGAACTGACAACTTTTTCTATAAACATAGCGTCCCTACGGGACTGAAGAGGGTTTCTGCCATAGAAATTTCCTTAACTTTACACTTATAGGTAGAGCGAAGCAAAACCTGACCTACAAGTTTAACTGCAAATAGCATCAGCACGTAGAATCTCATAATAGGGTAAACACTCAGATAATACACCTTCCAATTCCTTATGAAAAGGTTCACTTTTCGGTTTATACGGTACGAATCCTACGCTCCGATGCACGTTCTGATACCAATGCGGTGCCCACACACCATCGGAAGGATGTCCACCACTCTTCCAAGACAGCATGTCCTTCTCAAACGGTATATCCAACTGAGAACAGAGGGTTGACAAAACATGTTTCGGATCAAGCAACAATTCCTTTGCATCTAAGATAGGTGGAGACTGTCCCATCTGCCGTAATTCAGTCAACAGTTCAGCCTGTATCTTCAAACCCGTATCCTTCAAGGCAGGCACACCAATCACTTTCGTCAACGAAGGGAGCATCTCCTTTGGATCACGGATGAGTAAGATATTCACTGTTTCCTGCATGAATGACCTGTCAATATTGAAGAGGTGATGTGCCATCATTTTCATGAAAAGCACAGGTTTAGCACATGCACCTAAAATAACATCCCGAATCACTGCATCAACATCCGTTTCCATTGCGGAAATAACTGCATCTCGACCAGGATGCGTTGCCCCTGTCGTGTGTAGATAGTGAGCATATAACGGTTCATCAATAACTTCTGTATCACTCCGTTGTGCAAAAGCATACATCAGAGCGGTAGATATATTACGTGGTCCTGACCAGAGACACAACCTTTTCGTCTGCATCTGAATCCTCTTTATTACTTATGATTACCAACGCATGGCCGCTTCTCGGTAGAGTTGTATCTGCTCCATGTTGCGCGGTACTGTTGCTTGAATAGATTTTCGTTTACGATTAAGATCCTTCAACACTATCGGGGCGCGGAGCATATTCCTAAGGGTAACAATCCCAGACTCATAATACACCCACATCCGTTGCTCTGTATAAGGATTGAGCACATACACGGAATTAAAATTCTCCGATTTACCCACGATTTCTGAGAATGAATCGTAATTGGGATAGCTGAGTTCAATAGTCTTGTCGTATCCCTCAAGAAACATCTGATCCGGAGGGGGTTTATGGGAATACCCACTCAATTTACACCTATAAAATTGTATCGGGGTAGCAGATTTGTTGATCAGATGGAGAGAAACCACAATGGATAAACGATTATTATCATCACGATTGATAAACCAAGTATCCTCTTGAATCAAGTTGACCGCCAAACCGGGAATTTGTCGCCATCTGTGATATATAACTGCCAATGCAATCACACATCCTAATATGAGTATCACCCACTGTCCTGTTGAAGATGCTATAAACTTTAGGATGTCTTTAAATATCTGTTGTAACAAATCAACTCCTTCTCAAGTGTTTCATCAGAAATTACGCCGTGCCGACGAACAATAGGAGGTGAAATAGAAATATCGTAAACTGTTGATGGTATAGAGCCTGATGTCTTTCCATCATCAACAATGTAATCTAACCGAGAACTGAGTTCTTCTCCAAATTCCGTTGGTGAGGTGGTTGCTGGTGTTCCTGACAGATTCGCACTTGTTATTGCAATGGGACCCCCGAATTCTTGAAGTATGCGTAATAGTAAGGGTTGATCTGGTATGCGTAATCCTACAGTGTTACCGCCTGCTGTCAGCTGAGGCAGCAACCCTTTTGCCTCTACAATGATTGTTAATCCACCTGGCCAAAACCTATCTATCAGATGATAAAAGAATCCAGGTAAGTTCTGTGCTACCCTTTCTACATCCTCAGTTGAGCCTAAGACTAAGGGAATCGGTTTCTCTTCTGGCCGTCCTTTTAACGTATATAGTTTCTGCACTGCCTCTATATTAAACGGATCAGCACCGATACCGTATACTGTATCCGTTGGAACAGCAATAATTCCCCCAGCCTTTATACAGTTTACTGCTGCTTCAATACGACGCAGATCAGAACGTAGGGTATATTCCACGACTATTACTCCAGTTAGACATCAACTATTGAACCGTTTGCTGCAGCATTGAGAGAGAGCTCATCACACTGTCCTTGTTGATGTTTTTCATAGGCGATCCCTGCAATCATTGCTCCATTATCCGTACATAAACTAAATGGTGGATAATATACTTCCGCACCAATTTCTTGTGCATGTTCCTTTAGAGATGACCTTAGTTTACTGTTGGCAGCAACCCCACCTGTCAATGTAATCGTATTTGAACCTGTCGCTTTTGCTGCATGAACGGCTTTTTTAACAAGGACTTCAACAACTGCTGCTTGGAAACTTGCAGCAATATCTTCAATTGTAACTTGACCGTTTTCTATTGTACCCGCTCTTTCAGCCTTTTCCACGAAGTATCGGACAGAGGTTTTTACACCACTAAAACTGAATTGATAGTCACCACTACGGAGCATTGGACGGGGAAAGTCAATGGCAGTCGGATCACCATTTTGTGCAAGTTCATCTATGATCTTTCCTCCCGGAAAACCGAGTCCGAGATACTTAGCAACTTTATCATAGACTTCACCCGCAGCATCATCTTGGGTTGTACCGAGAACCTTATAGTTCCATCCTTCATGCACTTCCACCAGCAAGGTGTGTCCACCAGATACAGTCAAACAGATATGCGGAAAGGTTAAGTTATCGTGCACCATGTAGTTGGCGTAGATGTGTCCTTCAATGTGATTGATGCCGAGTAGCGGCAGATTGTGACAGTATGCAATACTTTTAGCTGCAGCCACACCGATCAGTAAAGCACCAATCAGACCTGGTCGGTTTGTCACAGCAACCGCATCTATATCATCAAAAGTAGTGTCTGCTTCAATGAGAGCTCTGTCGACGATATAGTTGATTGCCTCTATGTGTTTGCGGGATGCCAATTCTGGCACAATACCCCCGTATGCTTCATGTGCTTTTATTTGTGATGCAACGATGTTTGATTGCACATCACGACCATCAACAACTATAGCAGCAGCTGTTTCATCACAAGAGGTATCTATTCCAAGTATCTTCACAATGTAACCTTTCAGCACCCCTATTTGAACCACAAAGCGAGTTGCTTTTCTCGGTTCTGAAAAAAAAATCTTGTTTCAGTCAAATAGCATTCCTAATCTACTTCTTGAATACATAAGTCGTTGAAGTAGAAGGATAATAAATCACAAGGAGTTTACCATCCCAAGTATAAGTACTCTTAATAGGTTGAGTACTACCATCTGCTAACCAATTGATATTTCCTTTTCTCTCATCAAAGGGTTCAATCAGTCTATAAGAGCCAGAAGAAAAATGATTCTCATCTTCAAGTTCTTGCGTATATGTCGTTGCAGTTAGTGTCATTTTTCCAACCGCATCAACTGTATCACCGTTTACTTGTGTCCGCACAAGTTCGTAAGTTCCACTAAGGCTCTGTCCTATGTTGTATCCCTTTGATACGACGATGATTGAAGCGGATTTTGAGACATCCTCTTCGCCGCTGTCGCGTATGTAGACATCTACTTTTACAGAAATTGACGGGGCAACTTCACCCAATGGCAGTTCAGGAGCTGTCCATTGCACTTCATCCCCAGCTTCCCCAAGTAATGTACCATCCGATACATCCCATGTATAAGATAGTGCGTCATCTTCAGGATCAAACACTCTAACTTTAAACACAACAGTCTCACCGTATTCCACCTGTTTTGGCACGGTAAAACTTCTGATTTCAGGCGGGTCATTTGTCCATCCTCTAATAGTACCACAACCATTGATTAACACCAATAGAAATGCAGTAATGATCACTGTTACTGTATATTTTATATATAGGTGGCAATTAAATCTGTTTTTCACAAGTAGGCTCCTTTATTTCATAGTCACTGTCTTTAAATCACAAACGCCATGAAGATTAGTGTATTAACTCTGTAAAATGCGGGTTGGTAAACTCCGACTCTACGTTCGTTTTTAATGTTAATTTATGGGAGGGCAAACTAATAGGTATTAAACTGGATGATCAGGGTATCGTCCCAAATTGATTGTAAAAAGAATGCACTATCAAAAGATTGTGCTGCATAGTGTTCAGTCCAGACAAAATATGTAGTTCACGATTCGGAGAACGCTTCTCCAGAATCTGTTTATTGTAGGCGGCAACTCCGATTCCCGATTTTTTAGTGCCATCAAAGAACACTTGACTAAGCAGTAGGTGGGATGGACATATTAGTCATCCATCCCATGTAAGATTATAATTAACGTCAGTTTGATAAATCATTTCAGATGTATTCACCAACTCCATTTTGTATCCAAGTGGCGTGAATTGTAGCACAAACTTTCAGTTTGCGCTATATTTATCAAACTCACGTTAATTTAGTATTCCTATAGATGTTTCATTACTGCTTTGCCTCTTTACTCAGACCGATCCAGACACAGGCTGCCATTCCGAATAGCACAACAGCGAACGGGAATCCTGTAACCAGGGAGGCTGCCCGCAACGCATGCAGACCCCCGCCAAGCAACAGCACAATGGCGACTGCCCCCTCAACTGTGCACCAGAAGATTCGGTGAGAGACAGGCGCGTCCAATTTGCCTCCTGCTGTGATGGTATCAATGACCAAGGACCCCGAGTCAGATGAGGTGACGAAAAAGATGATAGTCAGCAACATAGCGATAGAGGATATCAATGTTGTCATCGGCAATTCGTCAAGCATTTTGAACAGCGAGAGTTCTGGTGTATACGCTTCAACAGTTTCCGCGACACCTGTATAACCATTAGCGATCTGATCGAGTGCAGTACCCCCAAAGGCAGAAAACCATATTAAACACAACAAGGTCGGTAGCAGTAAAACCCCAATAAAAAACTCACGAACCGTTCGCCCTTTTGAAATACGGGCGATGAACGTTCCTACGAAGGGTGCCCAAGCAATCCACCACGCCCAATAGAACGTGGTCCACCCGTGTAGAAATCCGGTGTCTTCGCGCCCGACCCAGTTGCTGAGAGGTCTTATATTTGAGATATATTCACTCAATCCTGTGAACATGCTTTTGATGATCGCGATTTTCGGACCCACGATGATGACAAAGAGTAAGAGAAAAAACGCGAGTATCACGTTAAGTTGACTGAGACGTTTGATACCGACATTTAACCCTGTCAACACAGAGACGAGTGCGACTAAAGTTATGGCGGATATCAGTATCACCATGGTGGTGTCGGTTGCAGGAATCTTAAAGAGATAATTGAGCCCAGCGGTCACCTGCTGGGCACCAAAACCGAGTGAGGTCGCGAGCCCGAACACACTGGCGAAAACCGCCAGCGTATCAATCACATGACCCTGCCAACCCCATATTCTTTCACCGAGAACCGGATAGAATGCAGAGCGAATTGTCAGGGGTAGGCCTCGGTTGTATGCAAAGAATGCTAAGGCAACTCCGACAACCCCGTAGACTGCCCAACCATGTATGCCCCAGTGAAAGGTCGTTGCTGCGATACCGAGAGCTGCATCGGTTTTCTCTTTACCACCGAGGGGCGGCTTCATATAGTGGTGGACAGGTTCTAAAACACCGAAAAAGAGTAATCCAATACCGATACCAGCAGCAAAAAGCATGGCGAACCAAGTAAGATTGGAGTATTCAGGCACGGCATCCTGTCCGCCGAGGCGGACCTTGCCCAACGGGGAAACAATAAGAAATAGGCAGAATACGACAAGAAGGTTAACGATGTCCATAAACCACCAGTCAAAGTTCGTCGTCAGCCATTTTTGGGTATTCTCAAACAGGCTTTTTGCCCCCTCCTGGAACACGAGGGATGCAATAACAAAAATGACGATGACTATTGAGGAAATGAGGAATACCGGGGTCAACCCAAATATCTTTGTGTCGTTCTGCCCCAATACCTTAGAGTCGTTCTGTAAGTCTTTTACTTCTTCGTTCATTTCAAAATTCTCCTTTTTGAGTGTAGGTGTGCTACTGAAGCACACCTACCTTAGGATGGCGTACGCCGATTAGAAATAGTAACCGAAGTTAAAATTAAGTCGCCAATTCCAAACGTTATTGCCGTTTGCACCAACATCACCCGCACCATCGTAGATACTGCCGTAACCTTCTCTGATACCATCACCTGCACTGTTGCCTACAAAGGAATTTCCATCAGACAAACCGAAGTCGCTATAGACATACAGTGAGTCAAAGATGTTCCAACTTATTCCTAATGTCACGAGGGTACTCGGGTTGTAAGCATCAACAGTCTTAAAAATAGTACTCCATTCAATGTATGGCATTACACTGTTCAACCATGAGATTTTTTCCGTATTAATCCCACCATAACGTAGGGAAAGGGCAGGTATTAACCCCTCAGATGCAACAGGCCACGCAAATTCGTAAGCACCCATCGGAATCAGGTCCCTTGTACCCCATGCCGTATCATCTGAAATATTGTGTGCGTAATACGTAAACTGGGTATAGAGCGTGAAATCTGCTGCTGAGTTCTTCATGTGTGCGGAAAGCGCATAGTGGTTTCCGCTGTCATCTTTTCCGACATTCGTTCCTTGCAGCAACCCGAATTGTGCTGAGACGCCTATATCTGCGACGTTTTCAAAGGAATAGATTGCACGAAGATTAAATTGATGTTGCTCATCATAACCATTCTCCTCAACATCCCATTGCACATTTCCATCTTCATCCGCTTTCTCTTTCCATTTCACAACGTCGTATCCATAACGGGCACTATTGAGACTATTTCCTATCGTCTGGGGTTCACTCATGAGGAAATAACCTACATCATAAGTCAGTTTACTTTTGTTGTTATGCCATACGATTCCCACATCAGGGTCGTCAGCAAGTCCAACATAAAAATGCTGGTCAAAAAACCAACTGGTAGAAACACCGTAGTCTGTTGGTCCAAAAGGTACTCGCACAACGCCTGCTTTGACCGTACCCGTATCCTTGAAATCATAACCCAACCAAGCAGTATGTATCATGCTGTAACCGATTGATCTACCGAAATACCTCGGATACCACCGATATTCCATCTTTCCAATGACGTTATTAAAGTCAAGGTCAACATTCACTCGCAATAATTCAAGATCAACATCGCCAAAGTTTGCCCCTCTACCATCATCCTCCAAAGAAGACTGACCGGAACTATTATATCGCGTTCGATCTTCATACGTCCCGTAGACGTAGTTAGCACGCATTGCCCCGCCGATTTTTATTGGACTCTTCTTTGGTTCGGCTTCTGCACTGTTTTCTGCAGTCGTATCAGCCATCGCGTAAGGTAAGACTAACAAGAAAAAGACAATACAGCAAGTTAGTATAGGTTGAAGCTTGCTATTTTTTGTGCAAAGCCATTGCATCATACTATCATTCTGTGACACAATTATCCTCCTTTAAGTAAAAAAACAAAAACTAATTACATAAATGAAATACTAAATGATTATAGACCATGTTAAATACATAAATAGAATCTAACACATAAAAAAACTCATGTCAAGCGAAATTCCAGAATAGTTTACATATATTCTGTAGGAGCGATCTCCGAATCGTGACCAATGCCCGAACAATTAGAACGGGCTTGGTATGGACAGCATCACCACTATTGCACAAGATGAACGTCCCTATATCTTGCAGAAGCATGCTATACAAAGGGACGAACATCTATTCAAAGTCTCTCACGGAGAGTATGGAAACCGGGCAATTTGAAAATTTCTCAAGTCTAAAACGACTATTCCCGTTAGGTTATACGCAATATGAGTTCCATGATAATCTATTGTGATGTCGTAGTTTCTATTTGCCACATTCCATCACCTACTCTAACAGCTTTGAAATTATATGATCTGCCATTTAAAGTAGATCCCAATGTTTCCAAAACATCTGTTGATTCAAAGAGCAATCCACTTTCACTTGTATATGATCCGTTTTTGTTTTCCAGTACTTTAAAAGTGGCATCTGTGCCTTTATCAAGACATGATTCACCAATTGTAAGGATGTCACCAGGATTACAGAATACAACATCATTTCCAGTATTATCAGTTTGTTCATTTCCAGTATTATCAGTTTGTTCATTTCCAGTATTATCAGTTTGTTCATTTC
>CAZURU010000034.1:0-8386 GCA_964623585.1 uncultured bacterium | reverse complement strand
CAGTATTATCAGTTTGCTCCTGCAATACATTTGATACTGCACTTGTACCGGATCTTTGATTGGAACATCCAACCATAATAAAGACAATTATTGCAATTGGTAATAATTGAAAAATTCTTTTACACATGAATTTATCTCCTTGTTTTTACAAGTTTTTGATTCTGACATTAAGAGTAAAATCGACGAGGGTGTTAACCGAGTAATTATGCAAGGTTTAGCAAAATCCCCTCTGAATCTCCCTGCATTTTCTAATTTGTAACAATAATAACATTTATGACAAGAGTTGTCAATGAAAAATCATCCGAATTTTTCGTTTCCTTGTTCCCGCGATATGAAATTAGTTGGTACTCTAAATTAAAAAACTCGTCTACAATTTCTTGTAGACGAGTTTGTGATGCCTATTGCATGACTCCCATCTGACTCATCATATAAAATGTTTGCAACAGTTGTTTATAATCACCTAGTGCGATGTGAAGTTTTGCACCGACACCACCGTCCCGTACTTTTGCTGAGACACCGATATTGTAGTTTTCGGGAATTCCCATTAACATGCCTGTCATCATCTGCAATTCCACAGCAGCACTTGGATCAGCTTTTGATGCAAGTGCAACGCCACTCTTAACAGCTGCCATAGGAGAAATACCGAATAATAGGTTGCTATCTTTTCCTAACTTTTCTACAAGGTTTTGATAGCCTACATTTTCAGAGATACCCTCAACGACTTTTGCTCTGCTATTAAGTGCTGTCTGTATTATTTCTGCCCCTCCTAACGCGAAATAGAGTCGTCCATCTGAAAAGGCATAGGACCAAATCCAATCCTGTGGGAACAGAATAGCTATCTCTACCGGCACATCCTGAAAAGCAGCACTGAAATTGGGAAAGACAAAAGTCTTGATTTCAACATCGTTATGCGTAATTGAGTTTCCAACATACCCTCCATCGTAAATAGCCAACTGTGGAATGTCTCCCATTGTCTCTTTCATTATCTGCATCATTTTGCTCAAATTGTGAAAGAAACGTTCATCATAATAGGTTTTGACTTTTTCTTCATCCTTTAAATCATAAATAAACAAGACATCTGGAATGAGACTATCTCTAAAATTCATTGAGAACCCTTGTTCATCACCCATAGATTTATACACTTCTTGCATCTCTTGCTTGATCGTTTTTATTTGCTGATTCTGTTCTTCACTTCCTGCTGGAAAATCTCCAAACCAAGACATACTCCATTCATACAATTTTAATTCATACCCTTCAAATCCGCCGAATAAGAAACCCCCATTAGGCAAATCATCCATGAGTGCTAATTCATCAGGTATCATGTCCTTTAAAGTGTCTTGGATCTTACCTTCGTCTTTAAACTTCAGGAAAGGAGCAAGTTGTACGTCAGTACCATCTATTTGAAGGGTTGCACTTACGGATTCTAAATCCCTAATCAGATCAGCAATAGTCCCAAACATACTTTCTATCATTGGAATTGCAGGCTGGGAAGCAGGATCATTTTCCGCAGCCTCAACTGCGGAATTCATGCCTTCCATAATCGTTTCAATATGTGGTGCAATAATTGTCTCAAGGTCAAAATACGCAGCGAGTTGATTAGTTCCCTTTGCAATCTGATTTAAGAATACGGTGTAATTATTGTTAGCAGCTATTGCGTTTTGCGCTCCCTTGCTTACATCAATGATGTTCACACAATCTTTAGCATGTTGTGTGTAGACAAGCGTATTTCCCAGAATAGCAAAACTACCCTCACCGTCCTCAGATTTGAAGTAGGTTTCACCCTTATATTCGGTAGGTTCGCTGCTATGTGCTTCTGTCTGAATAACCTCCATGATTGCATCCGGATCAGTCAAATGTACGGTTGCTGCAACAGCAACAGGTTCAAAACTTGAAAAGAAAATTGCGAAATCATTGTCTAAGTCCAATCCAATCTGTTCTAATTCAGCCAAACTCTCAAAGTCTGCTTCAAAGGATTCTGCCAATATGGAAGCAAGGAGTTCAGGTTGTTGACCAACTTGTGGCATCATTTCTGCTGCACCATCGTTGATCCTTTTATTCAACTCAGCTAGGCTCGGACAATAGATTACACCCATAGCATTTTCAGGAATTAGATTTAACACACTATCTTCAGGTATTCCCGTAGACTGTTCTTCTGTCGTTTCAGGCTTTTCTGAATGGGCATCTGTAAGAATGTAGTCAGGTTGACCGACAGGATTAGGTTGATCTGCATAGGCGGTCGTTAATAATACACAGGCAAAGATCACACACATTAGTCTGAGTAGTGAAAACCGATTATTCATTAGTAATTCTCCTTAGAAGTGGGACAGTATTTATATCCTTTGTAAAAACGGTATTATTTCAAGTTATTTGAGATTCTCTCTTCAAGTGTCTTAATCTCATCATTTGAGGTTAACACACTTATTTCAACTTCGTAGTGGCGCCTACCACCAGGTTCAATATGTTGTAGCGAACCTCGTTCACGTTCTGATGCTCTTCCATCAACTCTACAATTTGAGGGTTCTAAACCCATTACATAGCTGCTTTGGTTACAGAGCTTCCATTGCACAAAGTGAGGAAACTGCGTCTTATGGTATCGGACTGCTATGCCTATACCTTTATTATCATTGAAACTTCGGTTCACGAGTGCAACACGGATATGGTTGTCAACATCAGGTTCCATTTGATGATAGTATACTTGTTCTTTGAAATCAACAGTGGGGGGTTCACCGCAGTTATAGTTTGATAGGTTATTCTTGGCATGTTCATCGCGTGGTGTGACTTGCGATGAGGGTGCTAATAGTTCGCTGCCATCTGCAAGTATTGGGAAACCTACATTTATATGGAACAGATACATGAGTGGCGAGTCTGTGTAACCAAGATTTTCAATAATATCTTCAATATGTATTTTATTCGACCCTAATTCAGTCCAGATTCGGCGTGTTCTACATAGATGTTCGCCTAACGCTCTTGTTTCAGTGATTTTACCTTGTGCCCATAATATGTATCGGTCACCTTCCCATCGACTATCCACCCATACATTTTTTGCAGGAATATATGAAGCTCTACCGTGGAGTCCAAGTTCCTCATCCTCATCAACGTTTTTTGCACCTGCTTGACTCATACCACACGTTGTGAGTAATCCACCATAAAATCCGCGTAACCATCCATCTCCATGAGGTTCGTAATGTGCTGCTGCTACATCACCAGTTCCAGATCGCCAACATAACGGTATACCTTTATAATCCGCATAAGAGATATCAAGACCACGATTTGTTAGGACAGTGAAGTTTAACCCTGAACCTGTCCGAAAACCGATTGCGTCTGTTCCCTTCTCATTTCCATCATTGAGTTGGAAAATCTTAGCTTCCGCAACCTGAGAGATGTCTCCAATGTGCCGTAAGAGTTGCAATCTCTCATAGTTCTCTCCAAATAGATGTATCAAAACGATGCTCTCCTTTCACTAATAGTTTATTGATTATGATACCTATCCCATTCAACTGAGATTGTAGCATAAAACAACAGAATACACAAGCGCGGATTCCATTTAATAGTAGTAGACACGCTCCAAGTGCCGTCACTTAATATATACGTCTCTTCCAAAAATCGCTACACACGCTTCCACTCGTGCCTAATTAACTGATAGTCTACAACAAGAAAAGATAGTTAAATCTTAACCTTCTTAAATTTCGGACCGTAGAATTTCCGCTGCTTCATGTATCACTTGTAGTTTTTTTGATGCAATCTCAGCAGAATTAACGGGTCGGTCAGCAAATGTACCGAATCCGCAATCTGGATTTAGATATATCTGTTCAGGTTCGCGATGTTTTAGCAAGTTGCGAACTTTCCCTAAGACAAAGTCAACAGGTTCGACTTCAGTCGTACGTGGATCAACCACACCCAATCCGATCTCCTTATCTGGTGGAAGTTCTCCAAGAACATCAATACTCCCAGCGCGTTCGGTCGCATATTCTAATACCAACTGATTGACATGCATCTGACTGAAATACGGAATGAGTAGGTCGTAAGATCCGCGCAGGAGTACATCCTCTTCTTGACTCCAATTGCCACGACAGACATGAAGAGCGGTTTTCATTTTATCATCAACACCATCAACAACGCGATTAATCAGTTTTACAGCAAAATTGAGTTCATCCTCCGGAGTACTCTTCTCTGAAAGCGCGGCACACATAAACGAATGTGTTTCGTGGGGACCTGTAAATGCAACCTCGGTAAGCACAGGTTCATCAAACTGCACAAATTCACAACCCGCATCCTGCAAATCAAACAACTCTTGCCTCAGCACTGAAACAACATCATCTCCCAAAGATTCTTTATCGGGATAGAAATCATAAGACAACTTCTTTACCCACATTGAACGGGTTAACAGATAGGGACCGGGTAGCGTTACTTTTATAGGTTTCGTTGTATGCTCTTTTAAAAACAGGTAGTCTTGCAATACAAGTGTTGAGGAACGACTTATTTTCCCATCAACGACAGGGTTTTTTAGTGCGAAAGCGGGGACATCTAATGCGTTGAGAAGTTGTTCAAAAGCAGCTTTATCTTCTACGTAATCCAACATCTCAGCAAGTGTCATCAACCGGATTCCCTCCATACATCCAGTAATGAAGGAATAGAAGTTATCACGTCGTTGTTCTCCATCGCTCACGATGTCGACACCATCTGCTTCCTGTGATTTGAGACTTTCAATCACAGCCTCGTCAGCAATTGCGTTAAATTCAGCATCTGTGACGCGTCCCTTCTGTTTATTCCTTAATGCCCGTGAAACTGCTTTCGAACGCGGCATACTACCGACTACAGTCACGGGAAATGTAGGTAAATTATACAATGTTTTGTTCTCCTTTTCGAAAATAGGTTTCATCTCCAACCCGCTGAAAGAACAGCGGAGAGTCCAAACCTTCTCTGTCTCTTTGTTGGACTATCGCTTGAATTGAATCTCCGAACCAAATACGACTACTTTTCGGATCTATTCCCGCTGTATGCCCAATACGTTCAGAAAGATTATGTTGCTTTTGATATGTGTCCCATATCTGTTTGACTTTACGGGCATCGGTTTCAGTCCAAATTGAATGTTTCATTCTAAATATTTTCTTAAAATAGACAAAAAATTATAGGTTGTCGTCCCTTATAGTACTTACAAAAAGCAAGTTACTTTTTTGTTTGTGAAGTCTTATCTGATATTATATCAGATACTTTTCAAAAAAACAACTCTGAATCAGGTTCAGGGTGTATAAAGTTTATGTACAGAAATTATGTACAGAAATTAAGAAATTATGTAATACCATTTCAATTAATTTTTCTCTCATTACCGACTGTTTAGAGATGAAGTGGTGAACGGCACAATCTAACAGAATGTGCTACAGTAAAGAGGCATTTTCATTTAGAAATGGTATAATGAAACAATTGCGATTTTTCTCTTTAAGTGGTATCATTTATAAAACAAGCATAAAAAATGTTAAGTGAAGTGAATGCACAAACCCCGAACAGTTGATGGCATACTCAGAAAATTAAAAGAAAAAGCGACTATTGGTGGATATTTCTATCGTGGTGAGGTATACCATAAGATGGGTAAATATGACCTTGCTATTAAAGACTTTACCGATGCAATTTTTTGGACACGCAAACCTGCAAGAGCATATCATGGTCGTGGTATGGCACATGGTGCTAAAGGTGATACTGACAAAGCGATTGAAGACTTCACGAAGGCGATTCAGCATGAACCTGACTACGCTGAGGCATACTTTCATCGTGGTCACACGTATGTCAATAAGAACGAGTTTGATATTGCCATTGAGGATTGTGATAAGGCCATAGCACTTAACGCTGACGTTGTGGATGCATATTTCATTCGCGGTAATGCCTATAGTCGTAAAGGCGAGTTTGACAGAGCTATTATGGACTACAGCAAGGTGATACGACTTAATCCTGAATATGTTTTTGCTTATATCGTTCGCGGCAACGCTTATAACAGCAAACAGGAGTATAATCTGGCAATTGAAGATTATACAATGGCACTAAACCTGAATTCGGAAGATATTGATGCTTATGTTGTGCGCGGTAATACTCATGTTCTTAGAGGTGATTTTGACTCTGCTATTGCAGACTGTCAGAAAGTGATAGAATTAGCACCGGATGTTGCTGAACATTATATCACACGTGCAATTGTATATAGTCTTCAAGAGGATTATGAGGCTGCTATTGAAGACTGTGAAAACGCAATAGAACGGAATCCGAAGGCTGCTGATGCGTACCTGATTCGTGGAATGGCTTATAGTAACAAGGAGAAGCCTGACTTAGCTATGGCAGATTTTTCAGAAGCGATAGAATGGCAACCCAATTACCCTAATGCATACTATGAACGTGGCAACGAATAGAAGAGTAAAAGGGAATTTGATAAAGCTATCAAGGATTATACAGAAGCGATAAATATAGAACCCTATCGTCCCGAGTTTTATAGTGATCGTGGTGTCGCCTACGCGAGAAATGAGGAGTTTGATCTGGCAATCAATGATTTTTCTATAGTTATACGACTCAACCCTAATAATGTCTATGCCTATATTAATCGCGGTATTGCCTTTGGTCTTAAAGGCGAATTTGATAGAGCCATAGCGGATTATACAATAGCGATTGAACATAAACCAACGTTTGCCGTTCCGTATTGTAGCCGTGGCAATGCTTATCTTAACGCTGGTAAGTTTGACTTGGCAATTGCTGATTGTACGATTGCTATTCAACTTAAACCCGATTTTGCAAAAGCATATTGTGATCGCGGTATTGCTTACGGCACCAAAGGTCAGACAGATCTTGCCATTGAGAACTTAAATCGGTCAATAGAACTCAACCCGAATAATGCCAAAGCATACGGCAATAGAGGTTTTGCTTACTCTTGTAAAGGTAATTTTGATGATGCCATCAAAGATTATACGAAAGCGATAGAATTAGACCCAGAAAATGCTCAAACCTATGTCAATCGTACTTTTGCTTGGTTATATCAGAAAGAATGGGAAAAAGTCAGATCAGACTTAACTAATGCAAGGAAAAAAGGCGTAAATATTATCGATTTATTTACATAAAAATAAACTTTATTTACAATTTCGTGTTTTTTTACTTGACAATAATATATATCTATGTTAATATATATGTCACGTATTATATATTGTTTTACACAAGACAATTCATGAAGGTATTTTCCAAAATCAGAAAGGAGAAACAGGAAATGACTAATAAACCTATGTCGGCACACTATGATGAAGATGTCATACACTTTAGGGAAGTCATTCGTAAAAGACCCGACATTGCTATGAATTATATCAACCGTGGAGAGGTCTACCATAAGCTGGGGGAGTATGATTATGCTATTAAAGACTTTACCGATGCCATTTCCTTGACAGACAAACCTGCAAGAGCATATTTTAGTTGTGGACTCGCATACGATGAAAAAGGTTTTACTTACAATGCAATTAAAAACTTCACACACGCAATTCAACATGACCCTGACTACACTGAGGCATACTTTCATAGAGGGAACGCAAACTTCATTTTTAACGAATTAGATCTTGCTATCAAGGACCTTAACAAAGCAATAGAACTTGATCCTGATTTTGCTGAAGCTTACGTTGTTCGGGGAAATGTATACACTAGCAAAGAGGAGTATAATATTGCAATTAAAGACTATAGTAAGGCTTTACGACTGAATCCTGACAATGCTGAAATCTATGTCGCCCGTGGTAACGCTTATAGAAGTAAGGGTCAAGAGAAAAAGGCTATTGCAGACTATACAAAAGCATTAGAATTAAAACCGAATTATGTTGATGTTTATGACCTTCGTGGAAATACTCACCTACATCAAATGGACTTTGAAGCCGCCATTGAGGACTTTCAGAAAGTAATAGAATTAGCACCTAATGATAGCAAAACTTATAGCAAACGTGCAACTGTATATTTCATGATAGAGGATTATGAGTCTGCAATTGAAGACTATAATAGTGCAATTGAGCGTAATCCAGAGGATGCTGATGCGTACCTGTTTCGTGGAATTGCTTATAGTCGTAAGGGGATGTCTGACTTAGCTATTGCGGATTTTTCAAAAACGATAGAATTGCAACGCAATGACTACGATGCGTACAATCAGCGCGGCGACGCATACAAGAGTAAAGGTGAATTTAAAAAAGCTCTCAAGGATTATATGAAAGCAATAGAAATAGAAGTCTATCTGTCTGAGCTTTAATAACCTACGTCATCCACTTTGAATCAAAGCGAATTGGGTTTTTCTCTTACACCACGCGCAGCTCAACATCAATATCAACATCACGGGTCAGCGTATTCGTAACTGGGGAAGCAGCAAGGGTTTCCTCCCACAACGTCCCCA
>CAZURU010000033.1:17176-21178 GCA_964623585.1 uncultured bacterium | reverse complement strand
CTTGTGGATAAGCTAATGTTTCGATTCCCTTCAAACGGGAAGGTGTTTCTGAACCCGAGGACGCCCAATGCACCGCAAGACTATATTTTTGAGTTTCGATTCCCTTCAAACGGGAAGGTGTTTCTGAACTAAGGTCAATGATTATGATGAAGTAATTTCACTAGATAGTTTCGATTCCCTTCAAACGGGAAGGTGTTTCTGGGGTGTGTAAAATTATTGTCACCTTTTTTGTCAGAATCGCGGATTATCGCGGATGACACGGATTGCGCGGATTATTGGCTTGGAGGTTCAAGGATGTATGCGTAGGATTAGCATTTTTTCACTACAGATAGATAATCAGCAAACGATTCAGAAGGAGACATCCTTTGTGAATAGGACCTTGATACACAAACTCAACAATCCGCGTTATCCGTGATAATCCACGATTCCGACAGTTAAGGGGCAAAATCTTTACGCGTCCGTTTATGTACATAGCACTCCGCTGGAGTGCAGCCCGTTGATAATCCTTTTTCTATAGACATATTGCTCCGCTGGAGCAAGGTTCAGCGATCCTTTTTTTAAGTGACAAAATCTTTACACACCCCCATCTCTGATTAACCTTGCTAAGTTTTTGTTTCTGTGGTATTATTGTGAAATGAAAATAGATGTTGAATATGGATTCATTCAATTTTTATAGTATACAATTTGATTTTAACGAAATGACCAAGGAGGTGTTTTCTATGGATTTAAAAGAAATTACAAGGGAAATAGAATCGGAACTTTCTAACATTTTCTCCGATGAACTTACTTCAGGATTAGCAGCACGAGAAGATTCACGCGCATTTGGAGCAATGATTGAACAGAAGATTGCAGACAATTGGGATCAATTATGTTCTAATCTTGGATATTCACCGTTAGAACGTCCTGGAAAACGAACAATTTTTGATTTTGCTCTTCAAACAAATGACAGGATCTTTGGAATTGATGTCAAGACCAAGGATTTAGATTCAACCCGTTATTCTGATGGTGGAATTTGTGCTGTCGGTAATTTACTAAAATTTCTTGCTAATGATAAAGGTGTATTCCTAATTGCAGAATTTGGACACAATAAATTATCTAATAACAGTCAAAAACGGGATTTTGTATATATTCGAGTCGCACCGTTTATTATGTTCCCTTCTGATGCATACAGAATCGAAAACCTTGGGACAGGTCAAATTCGACTTAATTATACAGTTAAACAAGTCTGGGATGAAATTGAATGGAATAGAAATATTACTGAATTTTACGACATGTTTATTAAACTTGCTACTCAACACTATAGAAGAGTCAGTAGTGATGCGTTAAGTCGTATAGCTGATCTGGAGGCATTTAAAGCAAATGGATATAAGCACTTCTCATTCAATAGAAGATAAGATTGGACAAGTCTTTACACCCATCAAATGGGCAGAATGGCTCATCAATAAATGGAATATCTATGATGCATGGCTTAGCGGGGCACATCTATGTGACCCTACAGCAGGACAAGGTGCGTTTGTCATAGCAATGCTGGATATCGCGCAAAAAAATGGGACGTCTATTACTGCTGAGCGTTTATCACGACTAACGCTCATTGAAAAGGTCCCATCTCATCTTGAGCACTTCAAAAGAAAAGTTCAGCAAGATTACGGTATTAATTTTCCACAATCTCAAATCTATCGTCAAGATATTATCACAGAAACACATGAACATCAATACGACATCCTCATCGGCAACCCACCGTGGGCAAACTTTGGAGATTTACCTGACCACTACAAAACACAACTCAAACCCTATTTTATTAAGGAAGGACTTGTTCAGGATAAACAGCTGGCGTTGTTAGGTTCCTCTCGTGTTGATATAGCGGCATTGGTTCTGAAAGTAGTATTAGGAAAACTACTAAAACAGAATGGGACCGGTTATTTCTATCTACCCACATCTTTATTTTTTGGAGATGGCGCACATGCGGGATTTAGAAACTATCAGGCAGATAATCGTATGTATGCAATAGATTCTGTTTATGAATTTACAACAACCAAAGTGTTTAATGGGGTTAGTACCGCTTACTGCTGTGCAAAATTCCGAATTGATACCAAACAGAAATTCCCATTAACCTATTTCAAAGAGGTAGATGGAAAGTGGATAGAACATAAAGCATTACCATTTAATGGTCGTACCGATCCGTTGCGAATCGTTAATAACCTTGATGAAATTAACATAGATGAAAAACTTGAGATTAAGTTATCTTTAGATCAGAAACCTCGACAAGGTGTGAATACATGTGGAGCAAATAGTGTATTCATTTTTGACGACAAACCTAAACATCTACCTGAAGAATTCCTGTTTCCACTTGCGACAAAAGAGATTTGGCGACAACATCAATCATCACCTCACAAGTGGATTCTGCTGCCATACTCCACGGATACGGGAAAGCCGCTCTCCTGGGATCAGATCAACAGAATTGACGCATTGAGGAACTATCTACAGAACTTTCAAGACACTTTACAGCAGAGAAAAGGTTCATTATTACGATCGTTTATGAAAAATGGGAAGTGGTGGGCATTACTTGGGGTTGGACCTTATTCCTTTGCACCATACAAAGTAATATGGCAAGCTTACGGAAAAGACCATTTTACACCAATTGTGTTAAGCAGTATTGACGGGCAGATGTGGCAAGGTAATCAAGCGATGCATGCATTTATACCTTGCTGGCATGAAGACGATGCACATAGGATCAAGACAGCACTTGAAAATCCGGACATTCCGATGCTGCTACGACAACTGAATGGAGCTGGAAAATGCAACTGGGCACAACCGGGAAAAATAAAAAAAATACTCTCATTTAATGATAGTGAGGAGGTGAGTTTGTTCAACAATCTCAAATAGACGTGTGGACTTACCCGTACATCATAGAATTATCGTGAAGCATTAACTCGTGCCCTAGCGGTTGAAGTACAATCGATTTTTCAGACCATAATTTCGTAGAGTTAAGACAGGCTTTTTCCTTGAAAGTCAACCAAAAATTTATCATTGATTTAAAATTGAAATTTATGTATAATGTTCAACACTTATGAATTCTTGAAGATTATTTAAAGATTAGAGAATTGATATTTGCATACAAACCTCCAATTACTGCACGGTGATCTAAGTTTTTTTGGATGAATAGTACTATGAAGAACATGTTAGTTAGTATCCTTTCTCTTATTGTTGGATCTCTTATTGCTGGATCTTTAATAGGTATATTCATATTGCCAAAGATTCCGATGTTCCAAGAATTCGTTGTAAAAAAGCGTTATGAAAAAGAAGGTGTGACGTCTGTTATATATAATGAGAAACTAAAAATCGTTCTAGAGGTAAGAGAACGATACTCACCAAACTTGTCAGTAGTCAATACTCGTTTAACAGATGAATCTGGTAACGACAAGTCCTATCTCGGTTCAAACGAAATAGGAATAATTGAATGCACAGTAGAAAACAAAGGTGGGCCCGCCAAAAATGTACGTGTCAATTGGAAAGAGCATTTTACATTAGAGGAACACCAATTGAAAATATCTCGCCCAACAAAGACAATTTCTGAGATAAGTCAAGGTGGCAGCGAAGTTTTTAAAATAACAGTTGAAACAAAAGAAAGAATGGATTCTGGTCTTATTACGATCACTTTTGAGCCTTTTTACATTCAGAATGGTCAGGAAGTTTCAAGTGATTCTGAACCATATACATTTAAGTTTCCTATTAGACCTTAAGATGGGTAAATTAAAACTATTATCAAGACTATTTTAGAGTAGGTATAAGTATGTTAGTCAATAGAAGGGTGTGGATAAGTCTATTGTTTCTGTTCATTTTCTGTGGTTGCGGTGTTTCTCACAAGAGATTTGATCAATTTAAATATTCGGTAGAGAAGGCACAAACAGATACAGAGCAAGAACTAAAGAATTTAGAAAAAGGATTAGAGACAGCAAAAAATAAACTTGAAGGAGTTGATCGTGAACTAAAAGGTCAGGTACA
>CAZURU010000033.1:0-17076 GCA_964623585.1 uncultured bacterium | reverse complement strand
ATCGGTGAAGAACGCACAAACAGATACAGAGCAAGAACTAAAGAATTTAGAAAAAGGGTTAGAGGCAGTAAAAAAAAGGTTAGAGGCAGCAAAAAATAAACTTGAAGGAGTTGATCGTGAACTAAAAGGTCAGGTACAATCGGTGAAGAACGCACAAACAGATACAGAGCAAGAACTAAAGAATTTAGAAAAAAGGTTAGAGATAGCAAAAAGGGAACTCCAGTTAATAGTTGAAGCACATGATAAGATAGAGAGGAAACTTGCTGATGTGCAGGTAAAACATGATAACTTGCTCAAAGTTGATGAACCAGTCATTGAGGAATATTTTGATCTAGGAAAACTTCTCATAGAGCACGCAAAGAGCGAAAATGACGTTTCCAAAAAGAAAGAACTCATTGAGAAAGCGATAAAGCATCTCACAAAAGTGGCAGAGAGCAATAATAAGAATTATTCTGTGGATGCATATTGCTATATCGCCAACACTCACTATTATCATCGATCTTATGACTTAAGTTCTGGGATAGATGCACACAAGGCTGTAATGAAAGCGAAGGAGTTGGCGAGTCAAGCAGGCTATCAGAAAACCCAAGATATATATGATGAAGCGCAAAGTATATTTACAAGAACAAGAAGAGAATATGAGGAACATATAAGGGAATTGAATTAGAATCGGGGACACATTTGAACAGAGAATTTACTAAGTGAACTTGGAGGTATCTTGAAATGAATCGACAGTATTCACACGATAAGACCAGTCTCTACTGTATATTGACACAGAAGAAACAACCCAAACAAATAGTGTGGAAAACACGTTTTTTGTTGGTTTGCGTTTATCTATGTGTTCTTGTTTTCCAAATGAGTTGTAATATTGAGAAAGACGGTATCCCAGAATTTCAACCTGAAACATCTGTTATGGAGCCTATTTCTAAAAACCTTATTGCACGCATCTATTTTGACGCTTCAGCTTCAATGCAAGGTTTTGTTGTTCCCAGTGTGTCGCAATATAAAAACATACTTCGTCCTTTAGAGAGTGTTATTACAATTGGTTGGAAAAACGGCAAATCAGAATTCTTCCGTTTTGGAGAACAAGTTACATCTATTGATAGAAATAGTTACCTAAGGGCAGACGCTGAAGATTTTTATACCGAATTAAGAACGTATATCCAAAAAATCTTTGAATATGAAGAAAAATTAGTCAGTGAAAAGACAGATATAAATAACACCTCTGATGATTCAATAGATGATAACACGACTCCTCAAGATGTCAACAGTAATGGAAAAGAAAACAGTTTAGTCATTATCGTTACAGACCTTTTTCAAGATAGGCAAGATGTAAACTTATTGGTTAGTCAACTTAGGGATAAATACATCAGTAAGGAACATGCATTAGGATTGCTTGGAGTACGCAGTGAATTTGATGGTAGAGTCTACAACTTAGGTACGGCTCCCTTTCTATATCACAGCGAACCCGGGAGACCTGAAACGTTTCGTCCATTCTATCTCCTTGTTATAGGTAAACACGCTGACATCTCACACTATTTTGATCGCATAAAAGTAAACGGATTCACTGAAGCTCAGTCGATAATATTTTCTCGGTATTTGGTCGACCCTTTACTGTCTTTTGGGGGTACAGAAAATAAGACTGAGAGAAAGAACCTGAATATTAGGATTATTAATTCCGACGAGCGTCAAAATCCGCACTTGAAACAATACGAAATCGTAAATAGTTCTGATCCAGCCAAAATCTCAACAAAAATACCATACTCCCCGTTGCCAGATGCAAAGACCTTTGATGCTGAAACATTTGAAGTCTCTATCATTGCAAAATGGTCCGATGAAGGAGAAACAAGAATAAGCAGGAATGCTCAGGAATGTTTAAAAGTGACATCAACACTTTCAAAAAATGATAATGGTAACGCTGAGCTCAATGTTGAATTCAGCTTGGACTCACAGTCCCTGACGCGAAGGGCAGTTTATCTGTATGAAGTAACTCTGAGGCCGGATGTTAATACATTTCAAGCACCTGAGTGGTGTAAAGAATGGGACATGGGGGACGAACGCAACGGTGCAAAGACCCTTAATTTGGTAAATTTTGTTCGGGACCTTTCGCTGGTAACTGCTCGGATGTATCGTCCCAAAATTGCCATATTTCACTGCTATATTATTAAAAAAAGGTAAAGGAGGGTTGTTCTTATATGCAACAACATATAATTTGTGTATTAGGCATTTTGTTTATTATTGGTGTGTTTGTTTTCTTAGCTATTGTTGTTGAGCCTTTTCTAATAGAGAATTACGATCCGCCTGACCTGTCTAATACAACTCTTGAAACGGAAGAGTGGATAGCAAATTTTCAAGTATGGGCTCTGGTCTGTGTCACAACCGCAGGCGTTTCATGTTTTCTTTGGTACGGCTTGGGACAGAGAGTTTTCAAAACAGAAACTCACAAAACCTATGGAAAACGGGGATGGTGGCTAAGTCTGTTTATTCTGCCTGCAGTTGCAATCTCTGTCAGTATTTTTTTTATTGAAAAAGCTGATAGCAGTCTATGGTTAGCATACTTGTGCTTTATCTTGAATGGATTGGGGTTATATTACTTTGCTACAGTGTTCTTTTCACCAACGTCAGTTAAATATACGCCAATTGGTTCAATTGGAATTCGTCGTTTTTGGTAGGATTCTATTGAGGGGGAAGTTTAATGGGATATTATGCTATAGGTATAGGTGGGACAGGTGCAAAATGTCTTGAATCTTTGATACATCTTGCCGCTGCAGGAATGATGCCTGACAATGGTGATCTTTACGTGCTTTTTGTTGATCCTGATGACGCAAACGGTAGTCTTGATCGTACTAATACAACTTTGAATCACTATAAGGCATTTAATGGGAATAATCAACTATCACAGTCATGTATGTTACAAACCAAGATTGATTCTGCCCCCAACCCTATTTTTTCACCGTTTGATAAACAGGATGATGATAAACCTAATTTATCTGGATTCTTCCAATATCCAACCCTTAAGCTTGCACAAGACAGTGCTGCGGACTTATTTGAGGTACTATATAGTAAAATAGAAAGAGAAACTGAGCTAAATGAAGGTTTTCGTGGTCATCCATCAATTGGGGCATCGGTTATGGCACAAACGGTGTTAGGAGTAGATGAACCATGGAAAACATTTCGTGTAAAGATGGCAAAAGATCCGAACCCCAAAATATTTTTAGCAGGATCAATTTTCGGTGGAACAGGTGCATCTGGATTCCCTACCATAGCACAATTAATTAAGAACGACATGAAAGGAAAACCTATAAATGCTCAGATAGGTGGAGCATTGGTATTACCTTATTTTACTTTTACAGATACTGAAGATAATGAGAATGAACTCAAAGCAAAAGCTGAACATTTCTTGATGAATACACAAGCTGCCCTTGAGTATTATCACCTATGGAATAAAGATCTTGTCTACAATGCCATCTATCTCCTTGGTAACGATTCACAAATTGAAGAAGCAAATTTCTCCTTGGGTGGAAAGAAACAACGGAATTCGCAACACTTTATTGAACTATATGCAGCTTTGGCTGCAATCCACTTCTTCGGAGGAAATATTGCAGCAGATGACGGTGCACAGTATTATAGAATAGATCGAGCAAACAATCCATATAAGTGGAGGGATCTACCAGACGGTGCAAATGGAACAAAGATACAGTCAAAACTTTGTCAGTTAACTAATTTCTCTTTTGCTTTTTTGAGCACCTATAAACCGATGCTTGAGGATATCTCCAAGAAAAAACGTTCAGGTTTTCATGCTCCATGGTTTATTGATTTCTTTAAACGAAAGAAAATCTCGCTTAAGAATGCCAATGTAGAAAATTCACTCAATAATGTAAAGGACTATTGTGAAGATTTTTTAGTTTGGATTGCTAACGTTCAGAATTCTCAAAAAGGTAAACCACTTAATGCAGTTGAAAGTTTCGATTTGACGAAATGCGGGAATCTTTTCTCTTCAGATACATTAAAGCCTTTGGGACCTGCTGCACAAGACAAAATTTGGGAAAAGATGTGTAGTGAGAATGGTAAGGGTGAAGGTACTGAGATTGGAAAGTTCCTGAGTGCTTTATATAAAATATGTGGGTCAGTTTAAACACACATTTCTCGGTTTTTATAGTTTGGTAAATGCTGTGTAAATACCAAATTGACAGGTGTAGAGCCAAACACTAACACTCAATCAACATTTCACATAACCGGTATAAGTGAATGTCAGACACTTGCAATAAAATAGAATTCACATGATGAACAAAAAAGTCTTACGGTCCTATTAGATAGGAGTACTTAAATGCAAACATATCCCCTTCTCCCTCCATTAAAGGATGATGGTGCTGGGTTAGCTATCCTTCCAAACAAAGGAGTATGGCAAGAGGTGCAACCTATTGCGCTAAATAATATCGCTGAGAATCTTAAGGTTACAAAAATCGGTGCGAAATATACCGATATTGATAGCATCCCAAGTATGTGGGCACGTCCACTACTTTTTCAAATAGCACTTTTTGACACTGACCATCCCATGCACGACTGTATTGTTGGTGAGTGGCGGGGACTTTTAGCAATGCTGGCACTCAAAGAACGTCGAGATTTTCCTTTGACGACGAAGTTAATTACTATTCCTCCTGCAGACGATGACAATACTCCCGAATTTCTTCGCGCATTACGAAAATTGATGCCAGAACAGACATTAGATAATAATACAACTTGGGATAATCTCTACCTATTTATGTTTGATGGCAAACCAATTGGGATAACTTCTCCTACAACCCTTGTATGTACATCTATTGATTATATTGAGTATATATCAGTAACAGATGTGCCTTGGTTTGTTCCTCCGTACTTAAACGATCCAATTCCAAAGTTAGATGCAGATGAAAAAGGAGCAGTTGCTGGTTGGCTTGATACGTTTTATAATACTCATATTGTTCCTCTTCCAGAATCACCTACAAATTCTATTATAAAAGGAAATCTTGCCGAACAAGTCCTTAAATTCACAACTGATTTAGGGGGAATACCAGCGGGAATAACAGAATTATCTAATATTCCTCTCAATATGAAAATTGGATTCTTTTCTGGCATGAATTTTCCATTAGCACCTAAAGAATATTTTACAGAAAAATTATTCGTAATCAACCGCTCAGATGCTTTTCTTGAAAGTAATATTTACTCACCCAAAGGAAGTACTAATCTAAAATTGAACGGGGCAGATGTAACACCTATTCTTCCAATCAAAATGGAATTGTTGAACGAATTCAGTGTAAACGATTTGCAAAAACGAATTTCTTTTACAACAACACCAAATGGTATTAAAGTTGATTTACAACTTCCATCTTCTGGTGATGGAAAAAACATACTTATCTCTAAAGAGTATGTCAAGCAGAATAATGAAGGTGATTTGCTCTTCAATAATCCTGAAATCTTTGAAATTGATCATTTACCGGTATTGGAAATTTGGCCGAACTTTAATACGTCAGATTGGAAAACATACTTTACCTATTTTACAAAAGCTGGTCAAAATACATTTTATGCTAAACCGGTATTGGGTAAAAATGGACCACTTGATTCACGCTCTTTGAAAGAAAACGCCGAGATTACAAAAACGACTTCTTTTCCTCAAGCAATGATCTGTGCATATAATGACCATCAGTCGATGAATTCTGATGAGGCGGGTATTTTGCTAATTTCTCACAAAGTTGTATCGCAGGGCGTAACTACTTGGAATATCGGTATTGATTTCGGTACCAGTGGAACTACAGTTTATAAGCAAGACACTACAATAAATAAACTTGAACCAATTTCATTTGAAAATCGTCTGTTCCAAATTACTAACTCCTCATCAAGAATTCGTACTAAGGTATATCAACAATTCTTTTCATCACGACTTGAGGAAACTCCTTTTTTTAGCCTATTTCAGCAACATCCTGATTCGAGAAAGAAGTCACAATTGGGTGTAAGACTTGAACCTATGTTGGATGGTCGTATCTATTTTGTTGAAGACTATAAATTGGAAGAAAATGTCGTTAGTAATCTTAAATGGTCACCCGACCCAGAAGATCGAATTCGGACCCAGGTATTCATAGAACAAATTTGCCTTCAATGTGCTGCAGAAGCAATGCATAACGAAGTTAGATTAATAAACTGGCACTTTTCTTATCCACTTGCATTTTCGCAAAAAGATAAGGCTGCTTTCAATACCATATGCAATAATGCCACAAATACTTGTGAGGAAAAAACAGGGATACAGAATGGAACAGTAGCTTTTGAATCAGAGAGTATCGCCACCGCGAGGTACTTTGCTGGTAAGTTTGGTGGTTTCGCTGATGGAGCAGTCTGTATTGATATCGGAGGAGAGACCTCTGACATTTCAATTTGGCAAGATAACACTTTGTGTTGGCAAACTTCTATCCGATTTGCAGGCAGACATATCTTCTTAGATCTCCTAAGACACAAACCTGAATTTTTAAAGGAATTTAAAGTCTCTGGTGATGACATTGAAATGTTACAAAAAGTAGCAAATTCTAATGAATTTTATAGTCAAGCGGATACATGGATTAACGCTTGGATCAATAATTCTAAAGATGGTTTAAAGGATATACTTGCGATTTATGGAGAAACGATTGATAAAACCCCGTTCATTCCACTGATTGCCTTGGGTGTTTCTGGATTATTATATTACGTAGGATTGATTCTCAATTACCTTATTGAAAACAAAGATTTTAAACCTCAAATGCCTAACGTGTACATTGGGGGGAACGGAGCACGAATTCTTCACTGGTTAGCATATGGAGATTTTACACACAATCCTGAAAATAGTGAATTTCTCAAAGAAATCATACGTTTCGCATCGGGACTTAATCAAGAATCTATTTTCGATCTTCAAATTACACCAGAACCAAAACATGAAGCTGCGGCAGGTTTAATTAATGACAGAACAGAATTTCTGATAACCACAGAAAATTATGGAATACTAGCAGGTGAAGATTTTAAAGATTTCAGATGGACAACAATTCTGACTGCTGACATGCTTGAAAAATCTATGAAATTAGAAAACACCCTTGAACAATCAGGAAATAAACTGTCTCAAATAGAAAATCTCATAAAGATATTTAACGAAGGGCTTGGTAAAGAACTTGGTAAACCAATCAATTTTAGTGCAGAATTCAAGAAAAACCTAAATAGTGATGTAAATGATTGGTTACAAGATCTTGCTATGCAAAAGGACGATGATCGGATTGTTGAACCAATTTTCATTAAGGTAATGGGGAAACTTTTGGAACGCAAAATTAAAGAATGGAACTAAAGTTCTATCAACTTCTATTTTAAAGGTAAAGTTTTCTTCTGTAGGTAGCTTTGCTTTGCCCGAGCTACAAAAAAATAGCACTTGACTAACTACTAATATAACCTAAGCTGCTATCTATGTAGCACATTCAGTTAGATTGTGCATAAGAGGGCATAAACTGGAAGTGGACGTTAGAATATTGCCCAATAGAGGGTGTTTCCAGACCTAAGTCTTGATAGGTAACAACTTGGGTTAATATAATAGGGATGGCTTGATGGGTTATATCAAAATCAGCTCAATAAACCGTAAATATTGTTGTGGATTTATGCTCATTTTCTTGATTGTTTGTCCGTTTATTTCGATCAAGGCACAAGACAGTGCTGAACCCAATACACATGCCACATCTAAACCTCAGAATAACCAAGCACAGACTGATACAGAATCCATTACACAAGATACATCCAAACCTCAGAATAACCAAACACATGCTGATACTAAATCCGATACACAAGATACATCTAAACCTCAGAATAACCAAACACAGATTGATACTGAATCCGATACAAAGGATACACTCAAGGACAAGAATAAGAACCAAGTACGTTTCCCGAATCAGGATATTCTCACCTTATTAAATGAACAAGCTAGAAAGTTTGCAGATCAAAGAAAAGTAATTATGGTTGTTTTCGTTCCTTTACTGATTACTTTGCTAATCTTTCTTATTTGGATCTTTCTCAGATTTAGAACACTTGCTCAAAAGATGGATGATATAAGAAATGGTATAGATTATATAGCAAAGGTTAACACCGATTTTAAGCAAGACTTATCTGATGTTAATAGACGTATGCAACCGACTGTGACTACATTTGATCCTGATGAATTGTATCAAGCATTAGCACTTGATAGTCAAAAGAATACGCAAGAAATTCTCAGTCTAATCAGAACTCTTACCCCTAACTCAACGATCACTCAGGACACAGCATTTAATGAGAGGAAAGAAACTAAAGGAACACATAAAACAAGTAAGAGGGAAGAAAATATTTCACAGGAATTTGCAGAATTCTGTGACAGTTACAATTTAGGAATAAGAGACAGACAAAATTGGACGAATTTTATTGGCAAATATAAGCAAAATTTCAAGATAGATGTCCTAAATGCTGAAGAACGTTTCCTGAACCCTTATGGAGATATTGATCCTGTTTTCAAAACCAGTTCAGCTGGCTGTTTTTTAGCATGTTATCTTACTGTAGAAAAGTTATATGCAGTTGTTCCAGTTTATGATTTGGTGATAGAAAGTTCTACTTATTATGCTGGGGCTTTTGGTGAAGTATTTTATTGTTCTCATTTTGACGATCAACGTAATTATCAGATCAAGAAACTTATTCAACCAGCAATTTTTGAACCCGATGACAAAAAAGAAACCTGGACTCTTAAAGATGAAGGGATATTAGAATTACAAGTGACCTAAAGGAAAATTAAAATACGCTGCTCAAGTGTGTTTGTAAAAACAACAGATTAACTTTAAACAATAAAAAGACTTATGCCTCAATTCTTTAGCGAATACTTATTTCCATCGAACCTGATTGCTTTAGTTATTTTAGCGTTTTTGACAGCCTTCTTTTTATATTGGCTTATAGAACTCATCAGATATTGGCGTTGGTTGCGTACAGAACAGAAACAGATCGAAAACAAGCAGAATGTCCAAACACTTGTCACTGCGCGACAAGATCGGGATCGTGGGAGCGAAGATAACGATCAGAAAGCCGATCCTGAAAACGCGTTCAGCGAATTTTGCAATGAAAGCAGCCTTAACAAAAGTTCTCCTATAGCAAAACATTTAAAAGCTATTTTCTTAGCAGGTTGGGATGAAACCCGTCTTGAAGTCAGTGAGTTAAATAGTCACACCACATCTGAACTATTTAAACGGAACAGCCTATTTCGTTCCGTGTTGGCAGTTTTCATCGTGATCGGGCTCCTCGGAACACTGTTTGGACTCGCTGATAGCTTAAAAGCACTCTCTCCAGCTTTGAAAGCAACCATAGCAAATGAAACCTCCACAGAAAATAGTGAAACCATGACCCAAGCATTGGGGACACTTCTTGAAGGAATGAAAGGGGCTCTTGCTCCGAGCATATTCGGGATATTCTTTACTATTTTAGGTGTAATACTTTACGGTGCTTATTTACAATTTGCATGCCACCCTATCAAAGCAGTTCTGGAACGGTTGACCCTAACCGTCTGGGTTCCTCAACTCTATCCTACAACATCACAGAAACTAATTCAAACCCTTCATGAAAGTGAAGCACAGATGCGAAGCGGGTATCAAACCGCAGCACAAGTGGGTGAATTAGTTGAAAACGTACAAGGTAATATTAGTGAGTTCAATGAAAATTTAAAACGTGCTAATGCAATTACGCAGCCCCTGTCTGATTCGGCATCACAAATCAACGCTGCAGCATTACAAATAAACAGTGCTGCTGATGTGCTGAGCAAAGGTTTTACGAATAGTCTTGGTCAGTTTTCACAAGAATTTACTGAAAATGTCACCCGTTTAACAGGTTTTCAAGATGAAATCCGTAGTCTCCACCAAGAATTTCAAAATGCCGCGAACCAAAAACTTGATCAGCAAGATCAAAAGTTAGATGAACAGACTCAACATCTGATCAATGTATTGAATACCCTGAAAAGTTATGAAGATGCGTATATTAAGTCCCGTGAGCAAATTGACGAGACACTACAGAAGTTTATCAACGAGGCAACAGAAGCGAATACAAGTATACATGAACGTAATCGCGAGTGGTTTGAAGAATTAAACACTGATATATCTCAACGTAATCGCGAGTGGTTTGAAAAAATAAACACTGATAATCGTGAACGTTATTCAGAATTGCAAGGTCAGTTGAACGAAGAACTTACCAAACTTCAGCAAACCATGGAAACCGAATTAACAACTATATCTGACACCTTAACTGAAAATCTCAAAAATGTTCAAAGTTCCTTGGATGACAGATTAGAAACTCTTATAAATAGATTGGAAAACTTTGATACACCCCTCAAAGAAGTTGTTGAAAAGAGCAGACAGACTTTTGATAAACAGTTAGAAACTCTAAATAAACATTTAATTAACTTTGATAAACCCCTCAGAGAAACCGTTGACCAGATCAAGCAAACATTTGATACGCAATTAGAGACTCTTAACAATCGTTTAGAAAACTTTGATGAACCACTCCAAAATGCAGCAAATCTAATGAAAGGCACTTTTGCAGGTTTAGTTGTATTTATGAAAGGTATAGTTGGTGATCTGCAGAAAGAAATAAGGGAACAAAATGAAAAATATGAAGAACAACTCACTGGTGTCAAAAAACTAAATAAGTGTGTTAAAGATTTGTTGACACAATTAGATGAAAGCAGTAAAAATCAGCAAAATGCCGTTAATGAACTGAGCGGCAATGTCAATGGACTGACTGAAGTCACTAAGAATCTCGCTACTGAAATCAATTACTTCACATCAGATTCAGGAAAACTAAGCCAGTCAATCGAAACAATTGAAAAGCATGCTGGAACTATAGTTGAGGCATCACAACAATTCGTGGAAAAAGTAGATAAAGCCGATGTTACACCGCTAACAACCAGTATTGAAAAACTCAATAGTTCAATCTCTGAGATTTCCGAGCATTCTCAAACTTTAGCCAATGCTGTAAATGGACTGGGAAAACAGGAACGTCCATCAAAGTCCAAGCAGAAACCGAAGGATCCACAGGAAAAAACAGCAGAACACAAACCTAAACCGAAGCCTTCAGTTTTTGGACGGATACGCGATATATTTACTCGTAGAAAAACCGGAAGGTAATCCATCTCCTAACTTCATACGAACAACGAAGGCGAATGACAAGGTTATTCTAACACTGATATTACATTAAAAGGAGTTCTCTACATGCCATATTTATTATCAAACTCACGTTATTTAATAATTCTACTACTACTAATATCTCTGCTTTTTTTAGGTCGTGGAACGTTACTTTCGAATGAAGGTAACGTAAAAACAAGTGAGAACATAGAATCAGAACCAGAGCATCAACCAGATGAAGAATTACACACACACCAACCACCCCTAATTTATATAAAATCGCTGCCTACATTCAAATTAGCCCTTAAAAAACAAATGCAACCAATATATGATATCGGTAATAACACTAGATCGATGCATGCAGTATTGGATTACATAGAATCCCTTTCAGGTATTCTCGTTACACTTGCGAATTATTATTCTCCAAAACAATTTGGTGATCAAACCCCGCAAGAGTTTATTTCTGAGATAATAAAATCTCGTTTCCGATGGAATGATGCTGTTGTTGAACCGCTTGGACCAGGGACAGGTGGAAAAATCGCACTATTGGGATCTGCTGGGGCAGTAGCACATGAAGTTGAAACAATGATTGAAGATATGGTTTATCACTTGTATTTTGATGATATTTTGGAAGACAACTTTAACTACGATGAGTGGGTGAAGGCTTGGCGTAAGAGTGGATTTACTACCGAAACAAACGATTGACATTATGGAAGATAATACATTAGATTTCAATTTTTGGCCGTCTTTCTCAGACTTAATGCTGACACTTGTCCTGATATTGGTCATTGTAGTGTTTGCAGTTATCGTTTCCTTTTCTGTAAAACCAGAACCACAAGAACCGGATCCACCTGATCCTGAAGGAGATGTCATTCCTCCAGAAGTAAAAGAAAAACAGATGACGATGATCCACGCTATCGCGGAACAGTACGGTGTTGAACCGAAACCTAAAGAAACCGAGGCTGATACTTACGTTATCGCACTTGAAAATGTGGGTGCAGCGAAAATTGAGATTAAAAATGAGGCAACGTTGCAACGATACAGTTTTAGTGATCGTATCTTGTTTAGACCAGATAGGTATGCTCTCAACGTGGAAGGGAAGAAAACGCTTCTGATTGTAGGCCATCAAATTAAGAAGAATCTGAAGAATTTCAGCGAAATACAAATTCAAGGACATGCAGATCCTGACACTCCTGGTTTTGAACGTTCTAATCTACATCTTGCAGCATTACGGGCAATTGAAGTATTTAGGTTTCTTCAACATGAGATTAAAATAGATCCGGCAAGGCATCTTATGTCAGCTACCTCTTTCGGTGAATATAAACCCGTTCAAAGGTCAGATAAAGATAGGACATATACACCAAAGAAACTCAAAGAGCATAATAAAACCAAACAATTGAAATCCAAAAACCGCCGCATTGAAATTTTGCTAATATATCCATCTGAACAGACAAACCCAACAGAAGGATAGTTCGTTATGAACATTAGACTGCTTATCACTCTACTCCTGGGTGGTCTTCTTATCACGTCATTTAGTACTGCACAAGATGCACTTAACCAGGTCCAAATCATAGATGGACTTGTTCAACAGCGTCCTCCTAATACCCGACAGACAATCGGAAAACGGTATGTTTGGAATTTTAAGGGAAAGTCATACACAGCACTAATGACAATTGACATTGAAAAGTACAATTCCTATGATGGTAGAGAACGCTACGATATTCCAAAATTAGTTGAGGAGGGAAGGATATCAATAGGAAACCTGACGCGCGAATTTCAGGATGTCTTCAAACGACATCGCGAGTGGTCGAAACAGGATGGCATTGACTTCGTTTTGAGTTTCGTACAATCCTTACCCTACACGTTTGATGACGTAACAACAGGTTTCGACGAATTCAGACGCTACGCAGTCGAAACTTTGATTGACGGTGGAGGGGATTGCGAAGACACCACAATCTTGGTTGCTGCGATCTTGCGCGGTTTAGGTGAGAAAACTGCACTCATCTTCACACCCGGACACATAGCACTCGGAGTCAGTGGTAACTTTACCGGTTCCTCCGTCACCCATAACGGCATAGAATATTACTACTGCGAAACCACTGGCACCGGATGGACTGTAGGGGAACTGCCGCCTGTCTATAGAACAACCAAAGTAAACATCGTACCACTAACACCAGCAAGAATAGAACCTGCACCGAACCCAGATAGAGTAACAATTCCGGAAATAACACCTCGTGAACCGTCACCTGAAGTCATAACACCGACACCGCCAACACCTCCAACAAAGACAACAACGCCTGAAGTACCAAAAACTGAACCCCAAACTGACAGTAAATCAAAGAGTCGCCTTGGCACTGCGATTGTCATCCTCTTTATCCTAATCGCTCTCGGAATCTCTACAGTATATTTCCTGCACAAATCCTACAAAGAGCAAAATGATTATTAGTGTTGTGTCTACACGAATCCTGAATAGGAAAACGCATAAAATGGACGCTATGAACCTGAAAAACCAGAGAGTGAAAACTCGAAAAGATTGATTTCTTGCTAAAAACCCTTTAGATTGGTAGTTTGTCAAAGATTAGGATATGACCACACAAGAGAGAATAAGACTCACATGGCTTGTAAACATCGCTGTGGTGTGTTTAGGTTTAGGTATTATGCTTCCTGTGATGCGGATTGATGCAAACGGAGGCGGGATCAAAGGCTTCATCATGGCGTTCATCACGCCAGGACCATCAAGTTATTCCATCCTGAGCAGTGTATGGACACTGATTAAAAATGGTGTTGTCTTGGACATTTTACTTGCGTCTATAATCTTTATTTTTTCTGTCGTGTTCCCAATCCTAAAGTTAGGTGTTTTCTATCACAAGCTCAATGATGGCAAGTTGAACAAGGGTATATCAGCACTCGTTCACAAATGGGGACGCTTTTCTATGCTTGATGTATACATCGTTGCCATACTCATATTGACAATTAGAACCCTCCCTGGTGGTGCACAGATAAAACCGAGTTGGGGAATTGTTCTTTTCACAATCTCAGTTCTACTCAGCTTGTATATTTCAACACGTATTGAGGCATGTACACATGATTGAACATCTAAAGAGAGTTCATCGCGAACTTTACCTACCATTAGCACATGATTCAACTCCACCTCCATATAAGATTACACCGATTACTGACCCCTTCCTCTATACCGATGCGAAAATTAATGTGGATTCGTTTGATAATCCAAACCAATCTGTAAAAGTTGAAATATCAAATGTTGGTGACGGGAAGCTGCATGTTGAACGAATTCGTATACCCCGCGGATTTGAAAAGTGGATAAAACGAGCAGAAGGATCGAAACCTGCGACCCTGACATCAACATCAGAACCATTGGTACTTGAACTTAATCTCAACCTTAGAACCCTACCAAATCCTTCAACAGAAAATGTGGTAGAACTGAGTGTCGTTTCCAGTTCAAAACGTAAGACTTTTAGTAAGATATTGTTACGTGTGCAACCCCCAGACCCGCAATCCCCCAACCTGACGCTGCCAGAATATATCAACTTTGAAGAGATAACTACTTGTAAAGTCTCTATTGCGGATAAACGTGAAGGGACAGAAGTACCGTCTACTGAGTTTCTACTCATCGGAGATTTTACGCTTTACCCGCCAACCCATCTTGAAATTACACAAAATGGCGAATCAACTTTTGACGCATCTATTATTACATCAAAAAGGGAACTACAGTACGCATTAGATTTAAAAAAACCAGGGGTAATCCTTCCACGAGAAAAAAAGACAGGGATAACCCTTAAATCTTTCCAACAAACTATTCCTATTCCGAATATTACCCGACATAGGTTATCAATGCAAATTTCAACAACGGATTCGGACTGGTTAATTGCCCCGACTCAAATCCAAACGGATGGATATGAAACAACCGATTTACCTATTTCTGTTAATGTTGAAAAGCTGAAACCCGGGCGTAACGTTGGTGAGCTACAATTAGCAGATGAGAAAATATCAGTGTGGACATGGTACAAAATTGTCAATGAAACAACATTGTCATTAGAGAAGGAACAATCTGATTTCCACCACGTTGAAACATTCGATGAACAAGAAAAGCCTTTACCAATTGACGTTATTACAGAAGATAATTCCTGCGAAACCGTTCTGATTTTTGGTGACGTAGATTTTCAATTCCCACGGACAGGTGAAGAACGTATAGGTTTTCTGATGGGCAACTTTAATGATTGGACACCGCGAACGCTTTTCTTTGAAAAAAGAGAGGGTGTGTTTGGTGTAACGCTGAGTCTTTCTGAAGGCACATACATATATCGGACTGAGATTGATGGTGAAATGCGAATTGATCCTGCGCGCCTATACGAAATAATCTGCTGTCCACACGGTATAGCATCCAAAATACAGATTGAAAACACAGAACAGAAGGTGACATTGCGAAACAGATCTAAACAGAAATTGGAACTATCACTTCTTTCTAATACCGATTGGATCCGTATTCAACACGAAACACTTGTTATACCTGCACGCAAAAAGCGTGAAGTAACCGCTATCTTCCGGCCTGAACATCTCCTGCCAGGACTCAACTTAGGATGGATTCAACTGGAAACTGAGAAAGAACCGAAGAGGAAGTTTCAATTACCAATCTATGTGTTTGGTAAAGTAAACGGACCGGTTCCAATTGTACGTGGCGATGCGTTGGTCTTTCCTCAAATGGAACAGAATGCATCTGAATCGGTGCCGCTTGAACTTGAGATTCTCGGCACAGGTAGACTGAAAGGAGATATTCAACCATCCACTGTCTTACGTTTTGCCGAAAGTGATCTGGATATCCAAACCGAAGCAGAATTTGAACCTATGGCTACATCCCCGTTGGTCCAGGTTGTGAGTGATAGACCTGCTAATGCCTATCGCAAACAGGTTAGTGCTTCATTGGTCACAGACTGCTATTTAGCGAATCGTCGTGTGCATCGCTTCACTGCAAAATATGATATGGTCCATCTTGTAGCTAACCCTCCCGCTTTATATCTTCCTAAGATCTATCTGTTTGATACCCCACAACACGCAGCTATTACAATAAAACGGAGTGATAATGAAGGTAATGTGGTGTGCAGCGTTCAAATACCTGATGAACTATCACAATCGAATTTTTTGAAAGTTATGGATAGTCCAGAGGCGAATAATATTTGGCATGGTGCGTTTGTGATTGATCCACAAGTTTGCACAGCTACTGAACGTATTTCAGAGACTTTACACTTTACGGATAAAAACTCCGGAATGGTTCTACCAATCCAATTCGTAGCAGATATTGTCGGAGGAAAAGCGGGGATTGAGATCATAAATCAGAAACAACGTACTAACGGTAATCTATTGAGGATTACCAATACTGGTGAAACCGAGTTATGTATATTTGAAGTGCGTTTTAAAAAGCAGCGATTTTACCTCTTTCCACATCTAACTTCACAGGAGTGCACACTTCTCCCCGGGGAGTCTGTTGAAAGGTATGTCAAGTCGAATAAAACATTTAATTTCTTAGGTGGAAAAATCCGGGATACGCTTGTTATCCGACTAAACGATCCGCAATATTCAAAAGGCGTCTTTAAAAGGGAAATTGAGGCAGATATGCATGGACGTTTCCTGAAATTTTGGCAATAGGGTATAGCAAAGCCTGTACTGCCATCGGACATTTAGAGTACTGCCTAAAACAAGATTGTGATATAATTACAACTATAGTTTGGACAATTTTCAGATCTTTTTCTGTTGTATCCTTCATAAGAATATGCATTTCTTATATCCTGAATGAAATACACCTGTCGCCCCTCTGGGGCTTAGGTTTGAGATACGAATATGTTTCTATACACCTTTCGTCCCTCTGGGACTGTCGCATTGATGTCGTTTCTATTTTCGC
>CAZURU010000032.1:0-21907 GCA_964623585.1 uncultured bacterium | reverse complement strand
AACTCCGATTCCCGACTTTTACTTTTACCCACAACTTTAACTTGGACTGTCCAGTAGTTTATAGTTATAGATGAAATTCTACGACATCTCCATCATAGATGACATCATTTCGGCTAACAGGTTGTCCATCGTGCCAATTAGGACCCCATATTCGAGCAAGCTTGAAATCCTCAAAATCTTTGTGTAATCCCATCGCAGCATCAAGCACAGTTGAACCATTTGGCAGTACAATTGGATCATCTCGTTCTAACTTCTTACCCGGTGCTTTTGGATAGACCCGGACGATATTGAGTGTGTCGTATATACCTTTAAACAGATCATCAATACCATCACCTGTTTCCGCTGAAACAGGATAGATTTTGAACCTTTCCGCATAAAACTCTTGTAGGATTTCTAATCTGTCCGTTGCCCCTACAGTATCCATCTGATTTGCTGCTATTAAAAATGGTACAGTCGACTCATCTACATCTCCGTTCTGTTCATTCAATGTCGTCAGCACGAATTCCAATTCATCTAATAGACTATCACTTGCTAAACTGATAATGGATAGACACAGATCGCAATTTCTAAGGAGTGTCAATACCGTTGAAGCAATGAAATCCTGCATAATTGAAGGTGTGTCAATAAGTTGGAACTGTATATTCTCATATTGTAACATACCGATGACTGGTGCTGCGGTGGTGTATGGTGTTGGAGATACTTCCGATTTTGCCTTTGTATATTTTGCAAGAAGTTGTGATTTGCCACTATTGGGTGGACCGAACATGACGATCTGTCCAGCTCCCTGTTTTGGTATATGTTCGCTATAACCTTTTCTACCGCCACCCTTTCCTGCCTGTCCTCTAAAATTACCTGAAGCACCTTTTTTCAAAACAGCAATACGTTTTCGCAAATCGGAGACGACCTTCTCAGTTCCTTTGTGCTTCGGTACAATGCTCAACATCTCTTCTAATAGACCGAGTCGTTCCTCATCTGACTTTGCCGATTCATGTTGATGTTTTAGTTTATAGTAGGTCGGTGGTAGATTGGCAGGCATATTCCTCAAATATAATATTACATGGCAAATCTTTGTTTGCAATGTTTCAAAATTATTGATAGAATGAAGATGTAATGGTATTGCAACAATAGTTATACATTCTCAAGAAAACCTTCTTTAATTATAAACATAATAACAGTTTTTCTTTCAAATGTCAAGACAATCAAATAAATCATACCCTCATCATAACAACGTGATAACCTTGATGGTTATACTGTCCTCATTCTATTTACTGTTTACTGCTTCGGCAGATCGAGGTGAGGAGTTATTATCCAAAATTCAGAAAGATGTGTTAGTTTCACATGTTACTTCTTTGCAGGAGAATGTCGCTTTCAATCTTGCTAAAGAAGTATATAACACCCGAAGTGCACACCATCGGGACGCAACAGACACTGCTGTAAATTATATCAAGAGGATGCTAAGTAGATCGGATCGATTGCTTATGACTGAACAGAATGTGGGGGGTATACGGAATGTGATCGCTATGCTGCCAAAAAAACAGACTTCAATCAGTGATCGCACATTTATCATCTGCGCCCATTACGACACACATGCTGTCCGTGAACCAGATTGGAATCCGTTATCATCCCCAGCACCAGGCGCAAATAAGAACGGCACAGGTATTGCTGCATTGCTGGAAATTGCTAACATCTTAAGCCTATATGAATACGAGCACGATCTGATTTTTGTCGCTCTTGGGGGAGAAGAACTTGATTTCCAAGGCAGCCATAATGTCATTCAAGATTCTATCCATCCTAGTGATACAAACCGTAATTCATCAACCGATACACATTTTGCGATTTCAGGAAGAATAACAGCTGTTATCAACTTAGATATGATTGGATTCAACTGGAAAAGCGAGCTGGTAGAGGTGATTACAAATAGAAATTCCGCATGGATCAGTCGGGCATTGACAATATCTAACTCATGGTATGAAATCGGTCTGAAAATTAGAAGGACACAAGATGAATTTATTGATATTTCGTCACACAAATCTTTTTGGGATGTCGGTTATCCAGCGGTTACACTGATTGAAAGTTCAACTCCGTGGCGTGATTCACAGAATTACGATGCCAATCCTTATTATCACACCTTTAGAGATACTGTTGATAAAGTTAACTTTAGCTTAGTCAGCAAAGTGACGCAATTAGTCTTAGTAACGATTGACAACTTACTGACCGATATGTTTCAAGCAGACCGTACATTACCCCAGATTACGGTTGATTTACCTGCTCTCGTCAAGCAGAATCCGGTTCAAGTTTCCGGCACTTACAAGGCTGACTATCCGATAGAAATTGTATTTCATCCGAGTAAAGTCGTTGCAAAGTTAGATAAAGAGAAACAGACATACACTGCTATAGTCCCATTGTCTCCTGGGGCAAATAACCTGATTGTCATTGCACTGTTTCCCTTAGGCGCAAATTCTGTCAGACGAACCATTGCACTAGATGAAGCTTTTGTCTGGAAGGATGTAAATATTTTTCCGAATCCTGTTAGGATTAACAATCAGACCGAATTTCGGATTGAAAGTAATCTGGAGATAACGGATATGAACGTTAATGTGTTTGATGTGAAGGGAAGTTTGATAAAAAGGATAGACGGCGTATCCGATAGAATTGACAGTCGTATATGGCGCACATGGTGGAATCAACAGACTGCGTACGGTTTAGCAGTTTCTGCTGGAATATATGTCTGTCAGATTACTGTGGAAGTAAAAGGTGAAACCCATACTATTTTGAGAAAATTGGCTGTTACGCGGTGAATAGGTATATGTTGCCTGTGCCAAAATGGCACATTATCAGTCGAAATCACTGCAAAATGCCAAAATGTCACATTGATAATTAGTGAGGATGGTGTGTAGAACCCCTTAAATACATACTACGTCTATGTTCTCTGTTTTGGCATATATTTTGCTATGTATTGGATAGTGTTTAATATGTATTTAGCAATTAACGTTTAATTTGTATTTAGCAATCGGGTTGTATATACCCGTTTAACATTTTATTTCCATTATTTCCATAATACTTAGGAGGAAGAAAAGGTATGGCACTAATACCTCTTGGCGATAGAATCCTCGTCAAACGTTCTGAAGAAAATGAACAGACTACCAGTGGCGGGATAATCATCCCAGATACCGCTAAAGAAAAACCGCAAGAAGGTGAAGTGGTTGCTGTTGGAAAAGGTCGTATACTTGACAGCGGCGAAAGACAGGCGGTCGACGTAGAAACTGGCGATAAAGTCTTGTTTGCAAAATACGGCGGTACCGAAGTTACTTATGACAATATTGAATATCTCATCTTGCGCGAAGATGATATCTTAGCCAAGGTTAACTAAATAGATGAAGGAGTTATACACATGGCAGCAAAACAGTTAGCGTTTGATGAAGAAGCGCGGAATTCTATCAAGCAAGGTGTTGACCAACTTGCAGAAGCTGTGAAGGTTACACTCGGTCCGAAAGGACGAAACGTTGTTCTTGATAAGAAATTCGGAGCTCCCACTATTACGAAAGATGGTGTGACAGTTGCAAAAGAAATTGAACTGGAAGACCCGTACGAAAATATGGGAGCACAGATGGTGAAAGAGGTAGCATCCAAAACAAGTGATGTGGCTGGTGATGGCACAACGACTGCTACTATCTTGGCACAATCCATCTACAGAGAAGGTTTGAAAAACGTCGCCGCAGGACATAAAGCGGTTGACACAGTCGTAAAAGCAATTCAAGGACTTAGCAAAGAGGTTTCTGAGAAGACTGAAATTTCACAGGTCGCAGCTATCTCCGCTAACAATGATGACACAATTGGTGACCTCATCGCCAACGCCATGGATAAAGTCGGTAAAGACGGAGTCATCACTGTAGAAGAAGCAAAAAGCCTTGATACAAACCTAGAAATTAAAGAAGGGATGCAGTTTGATAGAGGTTACTTGTCACCCTATTTTGTGACAGACCCTGACCGCATGGAAGCAGTCTTAGAAGATGCAGTGATTTTAATTCACGAGAAGAAGATTAGCAGCCTCCAAGATATCAGACCTCTACTTGAGTCTATTGCCCAACAAGGTAAACAGTTGTTAATCATCGCAGAAGATGTTGAAGGTGAAGCCCTGGCAACAGTCGTCGTCAACAAGATCCGAGGGGTCATTCGATGTGCTGCAGTCAAGGCACCAGGATACGGCGATCGTAGGAAAGCGATGCTTGAAGACATCGCTGTGTTGACAAATGGACGCGTCATTTCTGAAGACCTCGGGATCAAGCTTGAGAACGTCACGCTCAATGATCTAGGCAGTGCAAAACGAATCGTTATTGACAAAGATAACACTACAGTCGTTGAAGGTGAAGGAAGTACGGAATCGATCCAAGGACGGATTGACCAGATCAGACGTCAGATTGAAGATACAACCTCTGACTATGACCGTGAAAAACTTCAAGAACGGTTAGCAAAACTTGCTGGTGGTGTTGCTGTAATTAATGTTGGCGCTGCAACTGAAGTTGAAATGAAAGAGAAGAAGGCACGCGTTGAAGACGCTATGCACGCTACACGCGCCGCGGTTGAGGAAGGTGTCGTTGTGGGCGGGGGCGTTGCACTTGTTAGAGCACAAGATGCTCTTGCAGAACTTGAACTTACTGATTCAACAGAACAGGTTGGTGTCTCAATCGTTGCACGCGCACTTGAAGATCCACTCCGACAGATCGCAAGGAACGCTGGAAAAGAAGATTCTGTCATCATAGCGAAAGTTAAAGAAGAAGGCGGAAACGTTGGATATGATGCTCGTGAAGAACGTTTCATTGATATGTTTGAAGCGGGGATCCCAGATCCAACGAAAGTTGTTCGCGTTGCTCTTCAAAACGCCGCAAGTATCGCAGCATTGATGATTACCACCGAAACACTCATCGCTGAAATCCCTGAGAAGGAAACTCCCGCTCCTCCAATGCCACCAGGCGGCGACATGTACTAAATAGACTCTTTCTCATAGTTAGCATCTATAAATCTTGTGGCAGATGCTATGAGAGAAGTCGAAGAAAAAGAGAAATCGGATGGATTATATGATCTCCATACGATTTCTCTTTTTTAATAGATAATGTTAAGGCGTCTTTTCAACAAAACCGTACAGTTTGATCTCAGCAATCTTCGCTGGTGCTTTTAAAGCCCCATACACTTTGTAAACGGGTCTTCCACGGCGCAATTGACCACTACGTGTAACTTCGTTCTCTCTTTCAACTTTGAGGTTTTTTCGTTTCTGTTCACCATCATCTGTGGTACTACGGACGACTAATCTGATTGAATCGGTGATATGTGGAGGGTTAATGCGGAGATCAAAGACCGGTTGATGTTTACCTTTATGTTCATGAATGATATACCAGCCATCATTTGAATCACGGGCCATCAACTCAAATTCTTTTAAATTTGAAGAATGTATTACAACACGATGGACCGACTTCACTTCTGGTAATAAAACCATAGATTCGGATGGTAAATGCAGATCGACCTCTAAACTTCCCGATTTACGAATGATTTGCGATTGTCCTACAGTCTGAATTCTTCCATCAATTATTAAGGGGTCATTTGATCTTGCACCATCAAGCAATGCGTAGTTCTCACTCCATTGCTGACTTAAAACACAAGATGAAAACAGAACTGTAAAATAGACTGGTATTAACAAGACTGCTTTTATTGATTTCTCTTTCACTTTAGACATCAGTTTTGCCTCCTTTTTTGTGTTTGAGTTTGCAGTCGTGCTTTTGATTGTTCTATCTGTTTAAGTATATCCGATTTTTCCCATTTCTGAACATCAAAGTGGAGTTTTTTAAAGAATGGGACCAAGTCTTCACCCGCTATTTGACTAAAGTAATAGACGACAAAACTCGTAGGTATCTTACCAAGAAACCTCTCGTGTAGACTATCTTTTTCCATTAGCGCAAATACCTTGATATAAAAATCGTGTCCATATCGTCTTCTTAATTCAGATACTACGGTATAAGCGTATCTATACCGCCAAGTGGTAAGTTCTCTGTCCGCAGTGTCACCATGTCCTTGCCAGTCTTCCAATCGGTTAAAACCTGTGTTATTGTCAAGTGTTAAGTACTGATCAAGACTATCAAATTTGGTAATGGATCCATCTCTGGCATACTCTGTCTGCATCAGCACAGCAATACCTTCTGAAAACCAAACTGGAAGAAAATATACACTCGTAAAAGCATGCGTGAGTTCATGAACTCGTGTACCTGGAGAACTGTACATGTTGAGAGGGAAATCTAATTGAATAGCAGAAACCATCTTCAATAATTCTCCATTGACAACTATGTGTTTTCCCATCGATGTTGCTGTTGCAGTCCTTGTAGTACCGTCATAGACATGGTGCAGGTTAACATGTATTTTATGTTCGGGTTTAAATCCAAAAATATCGTACATTGCTTCGTAGAGACTTTCCATATAACTTAAAGCACTTAGTGCAAACTCTTTCCTTTCTAATACTTCATTAAACTGGTCATGTTCATATAGATCCTCAGAGAATTTAAGGGTGTAATGATCACTCTCTCCCTGGAATGCTTTTTCATCGATTTTAAGACGTGCTCTTGAGGGTTTAAGTAAGTATAGATCGGTTAATTGTTCTTTTTTTAATCTTTCTTTTCTGCGCTGTTGTGCTTCATTAAGGACAGCACAACTCACGAAAAGACATCCGAGCGTTAGGATAGTAAGTATACATGAAGCAATACGAGAAATGCGTTTCATCAATTATGACCTTCCTCTCTTGAGATTACTATTTATGATACGGTACGGCTTTCGACTTATCTCCAATACGTCTCATCGTAATATCTTGTTCTACCGTTGGGTCAGGCAAACCTGTTTCATCTAATCTGCGTTTCAGGAATACGTCCATATCTGCTTTTAGTTGTGCGACAACATCATCTGCTTCCTCCGCCAGATTGTAAATCTCATCAGGATCATCCTCAAGGTCGTATAGTTCTACATCAGGTGTATTGTAGACTTCTGGGGTGTCTCCTGTTTCAAGAATGAGTTTCCATTTCCACGTCTGCCATCCCCGTTTTTTCATCCAACCACATTCTGTTAGATAGATATTCTCACATGAACCATCCGCTGAACCGCTTTCAATAATAGACCGCAGACTTGTTCCTTCCATTTCTTCCCGTTCTGCCAAAGAAGACTTTCCAGCATAATCTAAAACTGTCGGTGCAATGTCTTTAAGTGTAACCAATCCATCAAGTCGTTGTCCTTTCGGTATAAGTGCCGGACAGTGTAGTATCAATGGAATATGACAATTCGTCTGATATAGTCCATGGTGATCATACCAGAGCTCGTGTTCATCGAGTTCTTCACCGTGATCAGCCGTAATCACCAGCAGTGTTTCATCCATTAACCCACAGTCTTGCAAATACTGAAAAAGTTGTGATAGAGAAGCATCCATATATGCAATAGAAGCATCGTATTGTGCGTTTACATATTTGCGGTCAGTCCAGAGTTGTTTCTTTTCCAAGTTGTCGGGGGCATCAGGGTCCGGTTTGCACATCCATTGCCGGAAATAATCGGTAAACGGTTCACATGCATAGACAGCATCCATACTTGCGTTTTCTGGATCGCATTCATCTCCACTGTAGAACATCCTTTCAAACGGAGCGGGTGGCAAATAAGGTGTGTGTGGATCCCAGTAGTGCAGAAAAGCAAACCAAGGTCTGTCCTGAGATTGTGCAATTTCCAACAAGTCAATAGCAGTTCTATTGACAGCTTCTGCCTTCCGTGCATTTAGGTAACGTGTTTCCCAACTATAACCACGATAATGGTCTTCACCATAACCGCGTTGAAACCATCTTCCTAACTTATCCGCAGCAACAGTAAAGTATCCTGATTCGCTCAATAGTTCAGGTAACGTTCTTATGTTCTCAGAAAGGTTTAATCGTCCTCCTTGTGTAATAATCTGATGCGTCAATACATCTTTACCCGTAAACATCGTTGTGTGTGCTGGATGGGTCGGTATGTGTGGACTGATACAACTTTCAAAGAGGGTGGAATTTTGGACGAGTGAATCAAGATGAGGGGTAGTCAAATTAGGGTGACCGTAACAACTCATGCTTGACGCCCGCAAAGTATCTAACGAGAATAATATAATATTACGCAAATCTATACCCCATCGTTTTATCTATAACTTATCACACTATAATTCAAGAATTGTTGCAAATTTTGGTAAAGGTTTCACTCAATCGGCTGCGGCAACATCCACTGTGGCAACTTGTGCGTCTCGGATAGCTTCTGCAAGATACGTAATACCTTCAGGAATGTCTTCTATATTACAATAAGCATAAGCAAGTCGGATCGCCTTCACAGGCTCACCAGCATAATGGAAAGCACTACCATTGCTATAGCCAACACCTTTTGCTGATGCTAATGCGTTTAGCTTCTTCATATCAGTAGACTCTGGCAGGTCTATCCATAGGAAGAGTCCACCGCGTGGTTTCGTCCATGTGCAGATATCACTGACATGTTCCTCAAGTGTATCTATAACTGCCTTACACTTTGCCCCAACTGCGTTATTTGTTGTCTCAAGGTGTGCTTCAAGATTCTCCTTGAAGAATTCTGATACAATTGCACTTGCTAGTGCACTGGTCCCGCCATCCCACCGATTCTGATGGATCATACTGTAGTAAGGTTGTTTTGCGACGAAATAACCTTGCCGCACCCCTGCACCTAATATCTTGGAAAAAGTTGCGATAAAGATGACACGGTTAGATTCATCTAATTTAAACAGAGAGGCAGGCGTTGGATTAAGAACAAAGTCTATATCTCCGTAACAATCGTCTTCAACAATCAGTGTGTCGTATTCATCTGCCAATTCTAACATGCGATGCCTTCGTTTTAGTGATAATATGGCACCCGTCGGGTTTTGATGGTTTGACGTGGTATATATCATTGCAGGTGTGACATTTTGACGCTTAAGTGCTTTTAGTTTGTCTTCTAATGCGTCCATATTCATACCGTCAATATAATCCATCGGTATTCCGACGATATTCGCCTGAAGATGTCGCATAATGCCGAGTGTGCCGCTATAGGTATATTCCTCAGTTAAGACTGTATCTCCAGGTTGAATAAACGTACCCAGCGTTAGGTCTAAAGCCTGCATAGAACCGGAAGTTATTGAGATGTTATCAATAGGCAGTGGAACACCTTCTCTTCGTTCAAAACGCATAGAAGCGAGTTCCCGTAAACCTTGATAACCGGATTCCCCTGGATAATTGACTAATTGTCCACCTAAGTTACGAAGTGCTTTTGTGCTTGCCTCAATTAGTGCTTCTGTGGGGAAAGTGTTTGGGTCAGGTCTGCCACCTGTAAATGCGAAATCTTTCATACTGAGTCTCCCATAAATCCAAGTTTTTTTCCAGATAGTTCATATTATAGCACTAAAGGCGCGAAAATACAACCAAAACCAAACATCATATATAGTCCTATAATTTGATAGAATGACAATTTTATGATAATATAGTGCTATATCCTTAGATATGTATAAATTATCGCAAAAACTATACATATAAAATGCCCAATATCAAAAGGAAGTATCCAATGAAAAATCATATAGACAAATTATTTTGGAAAAATTCCCAGATCGCTATTATCGTTTTTCTACTCTTTTGCACAATAAACCCGCACCTGCACAAACCACCATGCCTGCCGAAGATATTGCCGAAAAAGCATTAGCAGCAACGGTATATTTAGAAATGAAAGATACAAACGGCAAAACTTTGGGTATCGGCAGCGGGTTTTTTGTAAAACCTAACCTAATCGCTACCAACTACCACGTGATTGAAGGTGCAGCGAAAGGCACTGCAAAGTTAGTCGGTAAGTCCACCACATACAAGATTGAAGGCGTTACTGCAACTGACAAAATAAATGACCTCGCACTGCTAAAGGTTACCGCTTATGGTATCAAACCGCTCTCTCTCAGTGATAGTGACATGGTTCGGATTGGGGAGACGGTCTATGTCGCTGGGAATCCGAAAGGATTGGAAGGCACGTTTTCAGATGGTATAATCAGCAGTCGACGGGATAAGCTCACAAAAGAACGGCTACAGATGACCGCCCCTATTTCACCGGGGAGCAGTGGCGGTCCCGTGCTAAACAAGAAAGGTGAAGTTGTTGGTGTGTCCGTTGCGGTTCATCGTGCTTTGGATGCACAGAATCTCAATTTTGCCATTCCATCAAAATACCTTAAGAAACTGCTGGAGCAGTCAAAGTTAGCAAAACCTTTGTCGCAAGAAAAACAATCTATATCTGCTGAGACCTATCTTTTGTGGGGCAATGTCAAGTACGTTTTAGACGATTATGCGGGTGCCATCAAAGACTATACAGCAGCTATACGGATCAAACCTGACTATGCCGATGCATACTACAATCGGGGAGTTGCGAAGGCTCAGTTAGGACAATACGCTGCTGCGATTTCTGATTATTACTTCGCTATCCTGCTCAGACCTGATGATGCCGAAGCATACTACAATCGGGGATCTGCAAAGCGTCGGTTAGGACAATACTTTTCTGCAATTTCTGATTATGACACTGCTATTCGACTCAAACCTGATTATGCCGATGCATACTACAATCGGGGAAATGTGAAGGATGATTTAGGACAACACTTTGCTGCAATTGCAGATTATAACACTGCTATTCAGCTCAAACTTGATTATGCCGAAGCATACAACAATCGGGGAATTGCTAAGGATGAATTAGGGCAACACGCTGCTGCGATTTCTGATTATGACACTGCTATTCGACTCAATCCTGATGATGCCGATGCATACCTCAATCGGGGAATTGCAAAGGAACAGTTAGGTCGGACATTGGCAGCGAAGCAAGACTTCCGAACTGCTTTACGGCTTGCGATAAAAGCAGGAGATGCAAATACTAAAACTGTCGCCGAGAAAGCACTACGTAATCTTGATGAGTAAGTAGGAACACTTTATAAATAAGGGTCAAAAATTGAAGTATACAATCAGATGTTTTCAGGTTCTTCTCATTTTCACTGTGGCAGGGTGTGTTCTAAATGGATGTGCTGTGTTACAAGAGGCACAACAAGCGAAAAAGCATGGAAACATGACAACAAGTTTTGTAGTCTACTATCTCAAAAATTATGTATCCTTCATCTTATCTGTCTTCAAGAATGTTCTACAGAGGTTCTAAATGTAATGCAGCCTATTACTTGTAAATTCCATTATATATCAATAACTCGTGGTAATGGCAAATAATAAGGTCATATTTAATAATGTAGTTTATAGTTCAGCAGACTGTGGTCGTCCTTTTACTCTCCTCCTGCTCAATCAAACTCCCATTCCCATACATCTGCAATCCAATTTAAAATATCTTCTTCTCGTTCTTTGATTTGGGCCTCACCCCATTCTCCATTTGCTTCAATAGTTTGTGCAACATCTACTGCGTCGAACAGTCCCAATTTCCTGTACTCTGCAGCTTTCTCTATCGGATCTTTTTTACCAAGGCTTGAATTGAGACCTGGAGGTAAAAGCATCAAGTTGCCGAGTCTATGTACAAAGGTTCCATCTTGCGATTTATATTGTACGCCTATTGATTGCGGTAGAATATGTTCAATGGATGAAACCGGAGATTTTTCCCAAATACGTGTCCATTGCTCATTGCTAAAACGTTGTCCTTGAAGACTCGCAAGATATTCTTCATACCGACATAATAAATATCGGAGTTCTGCTTGTGATTCGGTATACCAGTCCACTTTCCCAAGAAAAACAAAAGGGTTAAATCTGTATGGTATTCCAAGTTTATTTATCCTTGTAAAAATAGCATCTACTACAAAATCCTCTTTATTCCAAATATCGCAAGCTAAACTAACATAATCACCAACCCCTGTGCGAGCATCATTTTCTCGTAAACCGAAAATTAGAAATGAAGTATTTTCCCATTCTGTAAGGAGACTTGTTTCTTCTGCTTCCCCAAATTTACGTAACAGGATTGAGACTGCAAGTAATCTTGCATGTACGATCTTGGTTACAACGGATTTGTAGGGTTGCATATCCACGTGAACTTGCTTGACAGCTTTGGTTACTTCTAACAACCATTTTGATATTTCAATCGTTTTTGCCGCACTATTCCCTACATCAGATTTGATACGTTTGAATGATTCTTCCTCACTAAGTATTTTTCTTCCGTCTCTGTTAAGTCTAAGCGTTGCTGCAAATCTGAGAGATTCTGTGTCCAATGCTTCCTGAAGCCCAACTGTTGCATAAATCGCACTCCAAATTTGATGGAGTTCCTCTATGTGTTCTATACTGTTTCCTTGATTGTCTTCAAAAACAACTGCCATCAGCATGCTTTTAAGTCTATCTAACCAAGAGACATACAACCCTCTATTATTGAGCACCTCAAAAACAGTGTAAACGGCTGCTTCGTCAGTAATCTCATGAAATATAAAACGGAGTTGGTTCTTGATTATACTTAGTAGATCTATCGTATCCTCCCATTGATCCACAAAGGATTTGCATTCGTGGATTGCACGTAGTAAGTCTTGGTCTGCAAGTGTTTGGGCGTCTGAAATAGGGGGAGGTTGCACACCTTCATCGTCTCTAAGGAAGTTTGCAAAATATTGGCTTAGATCATGATTTGTTTGTAGCAAAACAAGACTAAGATCGTCTTGTTTGACAATGAGTTCTTGAAGGTTTCGTTCGCTGCGAGCTTCCGGGGTTCCTTTCATTCTATCTTCATCGGTGAGGGATGATGTTAGTTTCTGCTGAATAGTTTTTAGCAAAAGTACAAGGGTTGTCAGCCGTTGCTGTCCATCAACGATCTCTATAAATTGGTATTCGTTCTCATGTATTCTTCTGGTGTTTCTACATAAGCCGACGACAGTCGCCATAAAATGTGAATTATCGGGGTTGTCTTTCAGCTTTTTTATATCGCTAAACATATCGGAACGCTGCTTAGTTTTCCATGAGTATGCCCGTTGATAATGGGGAATACGAAAGAGTCTATTCTCAAGTAATTTGTTTAAATTCAGGTATTGAGGTTGGATATTCAAAGTTGTTCTCCTTATATCAAAGTAAGTATCACATAATTAGCGCTCTATGACTTTCCAATATTGTAAAGTAGCAGCACTTATTCTGATGTGTCTGTATCGATATTGGGTTCTATAAGTTTACTAACCCTGTCTATAATGTGCTTGCTATCTGTCGGTATATTGAATGCCCACAACAGTTGCATTGTTAAATCTTCAAAGATAGTTCTCTGATGCGTTGGATCGGTGATATCACGAGATAAATATTGTTTTGAAGTTTTCGCTCGTACCGTCTCGTTATAGCAAATAGGTTGATTGTGTAGATGAATGTATCTACGAGTCCCAAAGTCTTTTGAGAGTTCCTTTCCATAGACATTTTGCAGTTGCGCAGTTACTTCTATGTTTCCTAAGAAATCACAAGCCTGATAGAACCTCTTTGCTGGATCCAGTGCACCATCAATACCTTCAATGAAATCGTGAACGTAAATAGGACTTATTTCGTCCGGTCTGAGTGCCCTTCTGTAATATAGCAATCCGTATTCGTTAAGTTCAAGATTTCGCTCACTGTTTGGTTCCAAAAGACAAGAAATTCCACCGACAACCCTTTTTACTCCGACCCAATTTTGGAATAATTCAAAAATTTCTGAGGGCGAGATGACCGGACGGTATGGTAATACAGGACGGATAATAACTGTCATATTTCGCATTGTAGTGTCACAAAACTGTTGAGTTCGGGCTTCTATTTCATTGATGATTGGTTCTATTATGCTATCTGGGTCTTGCCGCCGTTTGAATAAGTATTCAATGTGATTTAGTTCTGTCAGTTGGGGTTTTGTGTAAGGTTGTGTAACACTTTCGAATCTGATATAAACTCTTGTTGAGTTTTGAATAGCATGAGGTGCTTGAGGACTCTCATCAACACGCACAACGACGATAACATTTTCAGTCTCTGGCACATCAACGATTATAACTTCTGGCATCACAGGTGGATATATGTTCATAACGGAACTCTGCACAATACGTTCTTCAATTCCGCGGGTATTCGGGATCCCTATAATTGTAAAAGGTTCTTCGTCATCAGGTTCATTTTCCTTGATCCCTATAATAAAGATTCCACCTTGCGTGTTAGCAAAAGATGATACTATTTTCGGTACATTCTTAGTGATTTCTTGTTTATACTCAACACGTATACCTTCTTGCCATTCGCTACAGAACGCTTCTACATCATCAAAGGTAATTTCCTCTTTGGATAAATTAAACATAAGGATCTCCTTATTTTATGATGATATAATCTTTCATATCTCTCGTCTGTTTTGTTTTCTCGTTTCATGTTCTTGGAATCTGTTGCATTTGGGTATCCAACCATCTTATAATTTCTGCGTTCATTCGGTGTGGACAAACGCATAAGAAAAGTAATAGAAGAATAGGATGTTCCTTTATAGTTGGTGGAATGCAAGCTCCCTCTGATTCAAAGGACAGTGCTTTTAAGTCTTCCCATTGTTGAGTCCTTTTAGGAATTACAATTTTGTTTGTTCCATTTTTATTTTTCCATCTATAGAAATCGGTAAAATTTTCAGGTTCAAAGGATACATGTGCTAACCTTGTAGCACCAGGCCAAAGTGATTTTATAGTTTGTTTCCAGTTTCTACGTACAAACAGATGCACAAGCCCCTCTAACGCATAAGATTTTCCTGTGAGAGTTTCCTCAATAGGTTCCTCAGCGGGGCCAAGAAAGCGAGAAAGAATATGGGGAAGAATGGTCTCTACTTCATAGTATGGACTAGCAAGAAATGTTTTGCTTCTTGGATGGTTCAGTTTGCATATTAATGAAATGAGGTTGTGAATTAAAGTGTCCGGTTCCCTTGTTCCATCGATTTTTCTGAAATACCAAAAAAAAGAAAGAAATTGAGGTATCGCAGCTTCACCCCATAATTTTAAATGTTCCCGTTTTTCCTTACAAAATTCACGGAGAAAATCATCTGTTTCGTTTTTAGGTTCTCCTTTGCTGCGTCGCCACAATGCATAAATACCCATTAACCCTAACACCCACGTCACGCGAACGTCGTAAACATAAGAGTCCTCCAGTGAGTATCCTTCTATAAGGTAGTCTCGTTCTCTAATTTCATTACAAAGATTTTCTAAAGAATTATAGATTGATTGTGTCGCTATTTCAAATTCATTTTTATATGTTTTACTTTGTACCTCCCATTTCTCCGCAACTGCAAGGACATAAGCAATGTAAAGCACCCATGCCTCAATCTCAGCTACATGGTTATTTTCATTTGAAAAACTTGATGTTGCTATCGCACATAAAAGTCCGGTACTTGCAATCGTACGTTTGCAATGATTTTCTGATGGAGCATTTTCATCGTCAAGAGCAAAAATTGATTCAAACAGTGAAGTAAGTTGAGACTTTGGAAGGATGCCTTTGCCATTTTCAAGAAACATTTCAAGAAGTGTCTTTATATTTGCCAATTCCGAAGGCCACAGATCAACTCCTAATCTTTTGGCTTTTTCAAGTAGTTCTCCGCGAACAACGGTTTTTAAACAATAAGATAAACCTTGTCGCTCCCATGCTCGATTTCTAGCCTCTATTGCATGACTGACTTCTTCTTCAATTCTACCATTCGTGACAAGATAAGATTTGTGATGCTTTGAATTATCAACTGATGGATGACTAATTTGTAGAGTTACTAAATCACTTGTTTGTGCAGCTACATTTTCTCTCCATTGATGTAAAGTAGTATTACCTGTTTTCAACTGAAAGGCGCAAGGAATGCCTTTTTGATTAATAGTTATGACATCCTTACCCAATTCCATAGCTGAATGTCTTGTAGAATGAATTATCGTATGCCCATCGGCCGATAAAATGTAACAGTAAGGTTGTTGAAACAACCGTTCGGTTGTATTATCCAACCAATTTTCGACGACTCTCTCTAACATACCACTCCTTTCTTTTTCGCTCCATAAGAGTTTGATAACGCGGATCACCTGCTGCTTGCGAAAGGACTTTGTCAATTGGGATATTAGGATTAGCGACAAGGGTTAAACCGCTCGAATTTCCTTCTGCATCAAATTCGATGTGCATTTTTTCTAATGCATCCAGAAGTATGTCAATTGAGAAAGGTTTTCCATCAGAGGAGGTCACATTGCCAACTTTGTCGACTGCCTTGTGCATTACATCATAGGACAATTTCTCTTGCTTTTCAGCCATTTCTTTCGCCATAGAATTGATTTTTTTAATGACCGTCTCATGATTCATTCCTTTCAATTCTTCAGCCTTAATTTCTATTTGAACTGTCATCTTTTGAGGATTCATTTCTGAAACTGAACCATCCTCACGAACAATAATTGATTTGTTTCCTTCAAACATCATTGATGTAGGGATATCAGCAATAGGTACCAGATGTTGGAAGTGGGCTTTTTTAATTTCAGATTTGATCATCTTTCCAAGTTTTTCTTTCGTTTTGAGAAAATCTGGTAACATAATTCAATCCTTTCAATTCTTATGTTTTTTATCAAGTGAAGTGCCAATGCACGCTACAAGATCACCGTGAATGTGAACTACCTATAGTAGTCAGTTAGATGACGATACAATTCTTCTTTCTAAAAATAGGCCCGTGAGGAGAATACAGAGATTGAACGGTTGATTTAATCAAATTCTGATATGTCAGATTCCCATTCAATTGCCCAAGTATCCTTAATAATAATAAAAACCTTTACTTTTTCAATCCACTGTATACCCAACGGGCTACGAAGTATATTATCCAAACAACGAGAGGAGTTAAAATACTAATAATTAAATAGGCAACTATACCTTGCAATGTTACAATTTGCTCGGTATATATAACCGAATGTGTCTTATAATCATAGAGCCTCAACGGGTCATCTATAGCAAAGTATAACACTGTAATAATATACGCTTTTATAGATAAAACTGTTGTAAGTCTTAACCAGAACTCTTTCCAATTCATTTTTTAAGGATAACATAATTTCAATAATATGCCAACATAACACCGACGTTCAGAAATCATAAATACCCTCACATCAATCTTTAAACAGCTCAAAGAAACCGACAGTCGATTCAGGGTATCCGATACAGATTAAAACCGTCTAAAATCCTTTGTCAATTGGACACAAAGGCAAATTCTCCGATTACCATACACTCATCTGAAATTGATTGGGTGTACCTTACAAACACGATAGGCGCAATGAATTGCGGAACTACAACGTTGTAACTCAAAAAAATGTCTATTCATTGTTAAATATCACTATAATCTACTCTACGCTACACGTGGTATGTACCATCCAAATATTTCAATTCATACCATATTACATCAATTTCAAGTGGACATAGTTCTTTTTTGATTCTTTCAACCTGTGTAGTTATATTTTTAGTTGGTTCCTGCTTATCTATACATGAAAACAAAACTATATCTGGTTTTACTCTCTTGGCAATTTCAGCCATATCATCAAAATCCTTTTTCTTAAAAAAACTCATTGATTTTTTGACTTCACCGATAATGAATTTACCATCTTGAATGCATGCGATGTCTACTTCAGCAATTAAATCTAAATCATTGAATGCGGTGTCCTTCTGTTCAGCATATAGATTTAAATTTGGAGAAAAGAGGAAAGAGTCTCTCCTTTCATCAAGTAATTGACCTAAAACTAAAATCAGAGGTATAGTTCCATGTGAAGCAGTCGCAGCATAGACAAGATTATTCAACCTATACTGCCAATCAAGTTCTGGCTTAAGAGGAAAAGGCATCCTGCATCCTTGACAAATTAATTGCTGACCGATATCGTCAACATGACACCAGTTTGTCATACCACAATTTGGACATTGCGGATTTACTCCGATCTGAATAATATTCCTTTCTGTTAATTGTGAAAGTGAGTCTTTTATATCTTCTGAGCTAAAGCGTAGACCAATTAGGTCATTTTCAGAGTAGTTATCTGTCGATTTGACTCTTTCTATATACTTACTTTCCCATTCCTTAGCTTCTCTTTCAAATGCCATTAAAGGAAACTCTTTCTGTTTTATAGTTAAATTGTTTGCTATATTTACCGTTTGCGCTGCAAGTGCTTCAATAGCCTTTTGGTTTTTAGATGTCAAAGGTTCCGATCCATCTATTAGTTTTTTCAATTTGTTGGCTACAGACACTTGCATGTTCTGTTCAGCATTGGTATTCTTAGACAAGATGTCAAACATTGATCGCCAATATGGGTTCTTAAACACAGCATAAGCTAAAGTCAGATTACCGAACAGTTCCAAAACACCTTGTAAGTACTTTCCTTTATCGGATAGGTTCGCATGTGAGTATGGTCTTGTTGTGACCTGAACTCGTGGATCGCTATCAACATACACAAGACGATTACTATTATAAAACAGTGATCTGACTACCGATTCCGATTCCGTAAGTGTTAGTTTTAACACTTTCTCCCCTCTTTTCATCAGCACGGAGGGAAACCTATTCAACCTGATTCTGCTAAATCTGTCAAACATAGGATACGTCAAATGATTGCGGTTTGGATACATCCATAACAAGAAATTCCCATCCATCCTCCTTATTACATCGTCGTTATTTCCATACTGATCATGAGTGAATTCAATATAGAAATCTGCCATCCAATGACCGTCCAGATCATGTTGGGATAGGCCGTTTGGTTCGGTTAATTCAAGTATGTTTGTATAACTTTGTCCCCTATGAATTTCTATACTGCTATCCCTGTCAGAAAATGGGTCTTCGCGCAGAGAAAATAGTGGGTATTCTGGGCGAAAATTCGGTATTTGAGGATCTTTGTAGCATTTTACGTTTGTAGACCACCTTAGCTTATTCTGGAATCTACTTGCTATACTCTTGAGTTCTTCTTCTTCAATGCTGAAACTAACAAATTGGACTGTTTTGGAGTTTTGCTCTTCTGCCCACGAACTTTTGTTAACCCAAGCGCATAAAGCATCTTTCATATCTGCGTCGGTTGCTAAGTCTGTAGGAAGCCACAGATGATTCATAAACGTTCGTTTCCATCTGCTTAGAAGATAGGGTTTATTCCAAAAATAGACAATATCCTCTATAGTATCGCCTACAACAACTTGGAAACGATTCTGTGCCTGTTTTTCAACATCACGTTCCGTATTAGGAAAAGCACAGATTTGATCTCTATATACCATATTTTGGGAGCGAGCAAGCTCCAATAAAACATCGGGAAGTGAATTTCGATCCGTAATTAAGAACACCTCTTTCTCAACCTTATCATATTCTTTGCTAAAGTTTTGCGTTTCAGGGAATATCAACAAGTTTCCATTCATTTTCTTGACGAAGTGTCTCTGTTTTTTTTCCTTATCTATTAGTACCCATTCTCCAGGTCTTTGGATCGAATCTTTGCAAAAGACTTCATCAGAAAAAGGTATATCGTTTTGCTTAAATCCATCATGGATTTCTTGAGGAACCTTGCCTCGTGAAAGAACATCTTCATGCAATATAGGAATAGTAAAATTACGACCAATGTGAGTAAAATATGTACGTTCGTATGTGCCAAAATTACGGATGACAAAATTTTTACCAATATCGTCGTACATTTCATTTAAATCGAAAGCCGCTATAGTTGGATCTCCGTACCAACCTCTCGGATTAGCAGAGATAAGTAAATTCATGTCAATACTTGCAGGTGTGATACGCATGTCTACATACGTTCCCAAACCTGAATGCTTATTTTCTTTATAGTCTTCAATTTGCAAAGGGGATAAAAATTGCTCAATATTTTTTATAAGTTCAGTTCCCAATGGAACAAAAGACTTGATAACATCAGGGTCAACGTCACGTAGAAACTTCCACCAATTGTCTTCAATCGTGTTTCCATCAGTTAGAATAATTGGGTTGAAACGACCACCCCACAATCCCCGGTTATAGCTTATGATTTGATCGATTATCTCAATGCTGTCCTGTGAAGGATTCACAAGGAACACAATCCGCATCGGACGTTTATCTATGTAGATGGAATAAGGATTAGTGAACATAATAATGTATGAAGTAGTCCAAAAGTTTGATTGGTTATTAGTAGACGATTATTGAACTTATGGGGATTTTTAAATGGAAGGAGGTAAACTCAAGTAGGTTTCTTGGTACACTTTAGGTACACATCCAAGGGGGACCTCTTATGTGTCCCCCTATTCCCATGTGGGTGTTAAACCCACTCACTATGTTCTTTCGTGTTACTCCGCTGATTGTATCTCATTCTTAAACGCATACTTCTTACTATTGTATTTCTAACCATCAGAATTCCTCCTAAAATATAGAAACGGGATAATTGAATAACCAATTTCGCCAATTGTGTTGACATAAATGAAGTCAACATGTTTGCAGGAAGGCTTTTGATAGCCTTATAGAATGCTTTAATTGGGACCATGTCATTAAACATGGTCTCTGGAATAAACACTCCAAACACACAAGAAACAATAAGTAACACAAAAGCCATCGCCGCCAGCTTAACTTTCTTTTCTTTAAGCAGCCGGTTAAGACGTTGTTTGTTTCATCAGTGTTTTATGTTTTCACCGATGTAACATTTTTCAATTATAACATATTCTCTTACGTCTTGTCAAGGAAGAATGATGGGATTACTGCACTCACTAAACAAGACATACTACTCGGTAGTAATCTCATCCGGCAGATTATCAATAATCCGCGCAGATTCCACACTCACATAAACAATACGCTTAATTGCCGTAACCAAATCCCGCGGATCAGCAAACCAACCGTTCGGGTCATTGACGATGCCGCTGTCTTTATCTGTTTTGATCTTGTAACGGTTGATGAACCACCCTAAAGGTGATCTGCCGTTGACGATATAGCGATGTGCATCTTCAGGAATACCAGTTAGACGAACATTATCATTGATGTTGAGCGTTCTTCTCTCAATATCACCGTGACGCATCGCCTTTTCAGTTAGCAGAAAAAGATTCGCGTCTGCATCTTCAAGATTTCCTGGTTGTGAGGACATGTTCTGAAACTCAACTGTGAGAGGATACTGTTCACACGTCTCGTAGTTAAGATGGAGCTCTGCCAATTTATATCCTGCTTCAGCAAAGGTAATGAAGTCTGGAGCATAAGGGATACGCGGTAACATTTTGGACAAGTCGTTTGCGAACTGTTCGCGGTAAGTAGGGGCATGCAGGATACCGTAAACATAATTAAAGATGTCATCCCTTGTAATGGAATTGTCGCTGTAGTGTTCACGGAAGACTTGCAATGCTGTATCTGAAATATTGTCAATCCGTACTAATTTTTCCTTATTTCCCTCAAATAATCCTATTTCTTCTGATGCCTCTGCAAGTTTCTGATACCGATACCGCGGAAAGCATTGTGCTGCTTCAATAAAGTGCATATCTGGCATCGTGTCACTCATCAAGGTTGAAAACGGATTTTTAGATCCTTTATTGGGAACACATATAACGTAATTTTTACTTGCACTATCAGGGAAGATTTGATCCATTTGAGCTTTCACCTGTGCAAAGGTATAGTCAGCATAACAATTTGTAGCAATGAATGGTCGATACAAAACTTTTTGGATATAATACTTGTCAAATTCAGTTTTTTTCATCCGTTTTAAATTGTTCTTGAGCTCCCGATCCCACTTAATATTTGTGTTGTGTCGTTGTATTATTTCCTCTATAGTAAGTTCGGGGTTAGCCTCCAGTTCGGAGAGTGCTGCGAGATAGGTTTGTGCCATTAGTTCTGTGTTTTTTGCACAGGCATCTGCTGAGAAGTTGTAAATGTAAGCATCTCTGCCTGTTTTGTACCCTGTTAGGACTTACGCAATTTGCTTGAATAATTTTCCTCTTTGCTCTAATATAGTCTA
>CAZURU010000031.1:2766-21937 GCA_964623585.1 uncultured bacterium | reverse complement strand
CCCCTCTTCCATCCTTCCCCTCTTCCATCCTTCCCCTCTTCCATCCTTCCACCCTTCCCTTCTTCCATCCTTCCAACCCTTCCACCCTTCCATTTTTCCATACCCCACTGAAAGTATTTTAAAAAAACTTGACATTAATTACGTTTTAAAGTACAATAAGTACGTCTAAGAGTAAAATCCATTTGTCCGTAATAAATACGAAGGAAAATGGATGCCATTATGTTCTTTAGTTTTCAGATTTGAATTTTTTCTTTTTGAGTGGGAACAATGAAAAACCGAGAAAATATCCATCATTTTGTCCAAAGAAACGCGCCAGATGTCTATTGTGTATGTGGCGCATCGGTTGGTGTCCAGCTTGACGGTTCTTTTTTAACATCGGTTTTGAGACCCCCCCCCCCTGCCAACGTCACCGTTAAATATAACAACACATTACGACAAAAAAACTTTAAATGCAATGGTAGTTCTACTGTTGCCGTACCCACACGTCCATTTTGGATGTGTGTGGGTTTCGCTTGTTACGTTCAGGTTGTGTTATACGAGATAATCAGGGGTTCAAAAAAGTGTATAAGAACTAAATCGGTATAATGTGTACATTGTTAGTAGTAGAAGTAATATTTTGAAAAATGTCAGTAAATCTTATTTTGGATGAATGTGTAATGATACATTTTTATCAAGGATGGGGAAAGTATGATCAATAGGTTTATCTATTTTGCGCTAATTGTCCTAATATTGATGATTACATCGGGTTGTTCTGTCGTGCGAGTTATGCAAACACAAGCCGGTGTTGCTGTTGAGACAAAAGCAAGTAAATCAGAAGAACGCAAAACAAAAACAAACAAAAGAGATTTTAGACTTAACTTCCTATCAAGGCAAAATCAACTTGGAATACAGCTTGAATATCGTCCCTATTATGATGTCGAGAGAAAGGAAGTTGTAAGATATAAACCTGCAAAAAAGACAAGTGCCCTTGAAATAGTGTTTGGACTTGCTGAAATAGGCTTACTTGCATGGGCAGTTTCTGATAATCTCGTTGAAACAGGGGAAGTCGCAGTCAATGACGATGGAGAATTATATAATAAGAAAGATATAGATTGGAATAGTGTTACACCTTTACAAAAAGGAATTATCGCGGGAACTATTTTGGATAGTCTTATCTATCTCGTCGCTAAGGAATATGAGGTAACAGTTCATGAACCGTGGAAGAAAAGCAGTGAAGTTCCAGGGCAATGGGAATATTTGCGTAATCACCCATACCGTATAGAACTTCCTGCCTATAATTATGGAAAAGATTATTTCTCTGAAACTGGCAGTGAGAACGTTCAATTGACTAAATTCCTTTCTGGTATTAACAATCCACTTAGGTTTAGAGATATTGATTCAATTGGGATTCTTGCGTTGACAGAGTTTGATGGAAAGACATATCAAAAAGATGTCAATCTTACCACGCAAGCGCAGCTCCAACCGTTCCATGACATAGCACTCACTGCTTTAGATATTGATATGGTATCAGTGGGCAAACCACGTCTCATGCCAAGACCAGAAGCATCCGTAAGATGGAGTCAACGATCAATACAGGCGGGCAGTGTTGCTTCTTTACGGGTTACGATCAAGAACACTGGGAAAGGAGAACTGTATCGACTGACAGCGCGCACTGTGAGTACTTTCCCAAAATTTAACAATAAAGCACTAAAATTTGGGAAAATCTCTCCTGGCAAATCGATCACAGTTCCTATTTCTTTCGAAATAGATAAACTAACACACACACAAGACATTCCGATCGGTGTCATGTTTGCCGAACACAATGATCACACCCCTGAAACCATTCATACAAAGTTACAGGTGACTGAGATACCGCGTCCTAAGTTTGATTATGCGTATCGCATCATTGATGGAGGAACAAAGACTTCAGTCGGCAATGGTGATGGCATTTTTCAACGAGGTGAATCAGCAGATATTTTAGTAACTGTCCGAAATAGTGGCAGGGGAAATGCTTCTGGTGTGATGGCACGAGTGCATCTGCTTGACGACACGGGTGTTGACCTCTATGGAGATAATTTCTCAAACCTCCAGACGCTTGAACCAGGTGTTTCTAAGATTGCTACCTTCAACGTTGGTGTTAAACGTGCCTCTTCAATTAACAGATTACGACTAAATTTGTCTGTTCAAGATAATACCTTCGGGACAGAAACGAAACTCACAGAAGCAATAAATCTGCCGATAGGACGGGTTGCTGCACCGAAGGTAAAAGACCTTGATTTAGTTGCGACGATTACTGCAAATTCTGGACAGGTCTATAATGGTGCGTCAAATCAGACCCCCATCAGTGCAGAAATTCCAGGAGACTCACAAATTAAAGTATCGGGACAACTCGGTGAGTGGTATCGCGTCCAGCTTAATGTCCAAAACAGAAAGTTGACAGGCTGGGTGCATCAAGAACAAGTAACAACAACAAAGGTTCCAAGACAGGGAAGTTCACCAATAAAGAAACCTGCTGTGGTTGAAGTGTTCCAAAACACACCGCCAATATTAGAAATCTTTGAACCGAAACAGCAGCAAATAGTGGTTGAGGACAGATCAATTCCAATACAAGCAATCGCTATCGCAAATAAAGGACTGAAAGATGTGACAGTAACTGTCAATGGGAAAGTACAAGACATTGTAAAGCCCAGTGTCACCAATCGGAACACATCACTGAAAACTGTGTTTAGAATGCAAAAGAATGTCCTACTTAATTACGGTTTCAACACGATTAAACTACATGCCACCGATATAAGTGGTCGTGTTTCTGACACAATTACACTATCAGTTACCCGTGAACGTGAAGAGGTGCGTAACGATTATGCATTGTTGTTCGGTATAAATAGTTATGAACATTTTGACCCGTGGCATAAACTCAATAATCCTATTCCGGATGCGGAAGCTATACGAGATGAGCTGAAAGGTAAATACGGATTTAATGTTGAGTTAGTGAGTGACCCAAGTCGTGATGACATTCTGACGAAAATCAATGAATACGCGCAGAAACATTACAATAAGAACGACCAACTCCTGATATTTCTTGCTGGACATGGCTATTTTGAAGAAACAAACGATGTCGGCATCGGCTACCTCGTTGCAAGCGATACATTGCCGCCAGATGCTGACCGTGGAAAATCCAGCTATATCTCTCACGGGGATCTCCGGGACAGGATTGAGAATATCGGATGTGAACATATTTTTCTGATGATTGATGCCTGCTTTAGTGGAACGTTTGATCCGACTGTCGCTCAACTCAATCGAGGGCGAAGTGCCAACAGGATACCTAACGATGTTTCCAAGAAAAATTTTATCAAGCAAACTTTAGCATACAAAAGCCGGTGGTATCTTACCTCCGGTGGTAAAGAGTATGTATCGGATGGCGTACCAAACCGACATTCACCATTTACGCGACGGATACTTGATGCTTTCCGTAGTGGAGGCGGACAACACGGAATCCTGACATTAGATGATATTCGGCGTTATGTTGAAAAAGCTACCCCGCAGCCACGTGCTGGCGAATTTGGTAGTAATGCACCAGGAAGCAATTTTCTGTTCATTCAGAAATAGTAGAAGGTGACATCTTTTTGAAGGTTCACATAGAAAATATGTTGAAAAAAACTGTTGATGACTTTGTCCGTTATTCTGCACGGATGGACTTTTTGGCGAGCACTTGTGCGGAACTTCTTTCAAGTGCGAATAATCAAATATGAGGCGAAATAAGAGATGTTTTGGTTAATGAGAGGACTACTTATTGGACTGATTATCGGTTGCTTATTCGGGTGTGGTGCCGATGAAGACAGCAGTCGTGCAACTGATATTCCGATTATTACCATAGAGCTGATTGATCAGGAAGAGAATGAAGTCTCATTTAGACTCAGTGTTAGTCCACCTCCTGCAAACGACCTTGCAGTTCTTATAGAGACTCAGGCATTGGGACCGTATGGTGATGATTATGAAATTGGGTATACCTGGCTCAGGGTGCCGCGGTTTTCAAACACACGAGACTTCAAATTTGATCTGGATACTTTCGTTCCATGGGAGGTGAGAATCCTATCTTTAAGTGGGAGGGACTTGAATACTTATCCACTTGAAGGCACCGAAGTGCCGACCGGGTTTGAGTTTAAGCAGTACGGATTGGGTAGTAATTCGAGCGTCTCGACAGAACAGATATCAACACAATTACTTGATGACTGGCCACGTTCAAGGGGAAGTCTCTTTGCCTCGGTACCGGCAAATGCCATTCTCACTTTTATTTTTAATAGGGCACCAGAAGACGTAACAGTGAGCCATGGGAACTTCATAATAGATGGGAATATGGTAATTGTTCGGGGTTTCTTCCCGCTTGGGGATATTGAAGTAGAGCTCAGGTGGAATCAGGGTAGGCAGCATTACACATGGTACAATTTTATCACTGATCCGGACTATGATCCTCCTAAAATTGCCCGATCCCAGGTATATTTTAACGATGGATGGACCTGGACCTTCCAGGATGGGTGGGGATTTTCTCCAGATGCCAACGAGATAAGAATTGATTTTAATGAAAAGATTTGGTTTCACGAACAAGTGACCGGGATGCCTGATATTCAGACCGAAGATGGCACAAAACTTGGTTGGCAAGCAGAGAAAGTTTTTCTTAAGGAAAACAGTATTAAAGTTTTTCTCTCAGATGGGCAACCGCTTAAACCTGAAACTACCTATATCGTCGCTGGAATAGTCACAGACTTTGCTAACGACACAGAATTCAAGTTGACATTCACGACGACTGACAGATAATTGATGGAATGTAAGTTAATATAATGCTTTTACTCGATTAGTTTTTACATCATCTTCCACTGAATTCTGGAGAGATTCTCAGAGTAAGTGGAAACAATTATGGAATTTGGAGGTTCAAAATAAAGTTAATTTCAGGATGAAATTAGGGATTTTTTGATTGTCAGATTTCATTAAAAGGAACGCATAATGAAAAAGAAAATATTGACAAATTGTTGCTTAATTTTAGTTTTAGTGGTCGTCGTAACGCTCAGCGGTTGTTTCGCAGGAGACGGAAAACACACTGAGGAAAATCCAGCTGGATTTTTACATGGGCTTTTGCATGGTGTGCTTTTTACGATAGTACTTGTAGTGAAATTCTTTAATTCTGAAATTCAGGTTTATGAAAACTACTCTACCGTTTGGTATCATTTAGGATTTTCCCTACCTTTCGGGATTTATTTTCTCATAAATAGCATCGTCAAGGCTATTCTTAGAGATGACGACATAAACTAAAGATTGATATGTTTAATTAAGGTACTATTATCACGACGATTTTAAGAAGAAGTGTTTAAGTACTGCTTCATTTCGTGCGTGGTTATGGAGAAGAATAGTATGTTATTTTACGGAATTGTCATCGGAATAATTGTACTGGTTGTTTTAATTGTGATTCTGGCTATTATAAAAAATAACAGAGGACAGCAATATCAGGCACACAACTCGCAGTTGGAAGCGGCCAGTTTCAATTCCCTTCTTGAGAGTGAACTATCAAACGGTACAGATGGAGAAAGTTTGATTGAGATTCTTGGGTTGGAGAATCTACCAGTTGACGGACAGAAAGAGATCATTGAAGCAGCAACGAGAGTTATTGAAAAGCGCTGTCTCAATCGTATCTTAGAAAGTCTTGACGAAGAAGAGAAACAGGATTTTATCAATACCTTAGACCAAGAGAGGCCTGAAGTTATTCAAGATTTTCTCAAATCAAAGCATTTAGACCCAAGTTCAATTCTCCGTGAAGAAGTGCTACGGTTCAAAGAGGAAACAGCAGATAAATTCTCTTGATACCATAAAGAAGTAAGTAATGCAATTGACATTGAACGACTTAGGTGAGTGATCTAAGATATTTTTTGTTAGGAAAGGAGGTGTTTCTAATGCCAAAAAATCCAGGAAAAAAGTCTCACGACTTGATTAGACAAGAAGGCCGGACAGCTAAAGCACAAGGGAAACGTCCAAGTGAGAATCCTTACAAAGGTTCCAGAGGTTTCTTTGAAACTGAAACGGAATATGAGAGGAGGCAGATGGCTGAGGCACTCTGGGATGAAGGGTATGGCACACCTGAGTAAATAACAGAATAAGTTTATTTGCTCAGATTTGTTGAAATCTGTTTACTTTTTATCAATTAGTGTTCTGTCAATTTTGAGCTTGAAGGCTGGTTCGTAGTAGCGTGATTCTGCGGCGTACTCGCCTAAATCTAAAGTGCACTATCGCACGTCCATAATAGGACAACCCTGAATTGCCCTATTACAAACAGAGTCACGAAGGAATTCAAAGTTGACGAAGCACTAATGAGTCTGTCTATTAGTTTAAACAGAAGAATTTGCATTGTGACTCGGTAGTGTGATATTTCACTCACCTTAGATCGAAATTGTAGCAACACAATTTTGACTAAAATGCTTCCGAGTCATGGTCATTCTTGTGTTAATTTTAAAAGCTAACCAAACTAATTTGTGTATTCTGTTTCATTCTGTAAAGGAAATATGGATGTGGATCATAGCTGCTTAAATAGTTTGGCAATCAAATTAGTGTTTTTTGCATAGATAGCAATTACATTTATTAAAGGATAGGTAATACCTAAAAGGAGAATATCTAATGAAATTAGTCTTGACTAAAGATCAGAGCAAAGGGTTATTAGGGAATGTTAAATTCGAAGTAAAAGCTCAGGTTCAGATAACGGATGAAGAGCAAGAACTCATCACACACTATAAATTACAAAACGAGGTCTTGCTCTCAAAGAAGTTAAACAATATATGGGGACAGCCTACGGACGAAGAGGTAAATGTTACCGTAAGCAACCTACTCAACGGCGAAGTCTACAAATGTAAGGACTTAGCTGAAGTGATTATTTACTCAGAGAATTTGGTGGATGCTTGTGAGACATTGAAGGCCTACCTTGAGGAAGCAAAGGGCTTCGGTGGAGAGACGGTTATTGAAATTGAATGACTGTAAATCAGGCAAAAACTTTTACTGTTTGATTTCTGACCGGCGTCCTTCCAAGTGGGACAACGGTTAGGAAACACACTTACCAAATCTGAGTAGACGGTTTGGTTAATCCGATATAAACTATTTGAATGGTATGATAAAGGAGGCAACGCAATTGGCTAAAATTGTCGGAATCGATTTAGGAACCACGTTCTGTGCCATCTCGCACATCAACGAGAACGGGGTTCCTGAACTCATCACTAACGAAGAAGGTGATCGCCTCACACCGAGTGTCATCTTTTATGATGATGGTGAATTCATTGTCGGAGAATATGCAAAACAAAATGCTTCAGTAGAACCCAAAAATACAGTTGAGTTCATCAAACGCGAAATGGGTAAAACCTTTACGGAATTCAGTCGTGAATTTGGTGGGAAAGAATACTCAGCAGAGGATCTCTCTGCTGAGATACTTAAGACACTCAAAAAGGATGCTGAATCTAAACTTGGTGAACAGATAACTGATGCTGTTATTACAGTTCCTGCTTACTTCAATGACCCTGAACGTCAAGCAACTATCCGGGCAGGTGAAATCGCAGGACTCAACGTCCTACGCATCATCAATGAACCGACTGCTGCTGCACTCTCTTACGGTTTGCACCATAGTGGTGGGACTGCCATAGTCTTAGTTTTTGACCTTGGTGGTGGTACTTTTGATGTAGCGATTATGAAAGTTACTGCCCAAGAGATGAAAATATTGGCGACGAATGGTGACCATCGACTCGGTGGGAAGGATTGGGATGATAAAATTATTGTTCACACTGCCAAACTTTTTGAAAGAGAACATGGTGTGAATCCTTTGACTGACCTTGCTACATACCTAGAAATACAAGCAAGGGCAATTGACGCAAAGATTCAGTTGTCAACTCTCAACAGATCTACTATCATTACCAATTTTGCCGGTAAATCACACAGTCTTCAACTTACTCGGCAGGAATATGAGGATATGACGGTCGATCTTGTTGAACGATGTAGAAGTCTTGTAGAAGTAGTTTTGCACGAGGTCGAACTTACTGCTGATCAAGTTGATACCGTGCTCCTTGTTGGCGGGTCAACAAGATTGCCAATGATTCAAAATATGTTAACAGAACACTTTGGAAAGCCACCAGATACCTCAGTCAATCCTGATGAAGCCGTAGTGTTTGGCGCAACGGTCATGGGTGAACTTATTCAATCTGAGGAAACAAAAAAACGTTCATTCATAGGTGGGGCCCCCAAGGTTCCCAAGCAAAGCATCGGTATCATGCGCATTAGTGATGTCTGTTCTCACAGCCTTGGAATGGTTGTGCAGGATGCCATTGGAGAATTGAAGAATAGCATAATTATCCCCAAGAACACCAATATCCCTTGTGATATTAGCAAAGATAACTTTCTGACAACAAGCCATAATCAGACTGAATTTGATGTGATAGTCTTACAAGGTCCTGAAGAACTTTCACCCCGCGACTGTCCTGTAAACGACGCTTTTGAAGTTTATGATATACCGCCGCGTCCTGCTGGAGATACGCGCATCAAAGTAACCTTTAAATATAACGCTGATGGTGTGATTGAAGTAGAGGCAGAAGATGTTATATCCCAAAAAGTCCTTCCGATACGTCAGAAAACAGAGAAGATTGATTGGGAGGCACTTGAAACACCTGAACCGATATCAATGCCAATGGACATTGCTCTCGCTATCGACTGTTCGGGTAGTATGAGTGCAGGCGAGCTTGACGATGCGAAAGATGCCGCCACTCGATTCCTTGATAATATCGAGCCGAGTTCCCGCGTAGGACTTATCAGTTTTGGAGGATCCCGGGTTGAAATAGAAATGGCTCTCACACAAGATTTTGATGAACTTCGAGAGGCAATTGAAAACCTTAGAACCAGAGGAACGACACCAATGACCAAGGCAATTGCTTTGACTAGAAAAGAATTACTAATCGATAATCAGAATGTCAATGTGCTTATTCTCCTGACTGATGGCTATCCTGATGATGAAGATACGACCCTTGAAGAGGCTGAACTTGCCAAAGGGGAGGATATCCGAATTATTGCAATAGGCGTTGGAGATGGTGTCGATAGCGACTACCTTGAAGACCTTGCTTCAACACCTGATGACTACTATTTTGTGGAAGAGAGCCTTCAACTTGAATCCACTTTTACAACAATTGCCAGTCGCCTTGTTACAGAATCTTCGGGTGGTACTGCTGGCATTAAGAAACGTTAACGTGTCTACAAATTAAATGTTTAACGAGGAGATCACAATTTTGAATAAAGAAGAACAAACAATTGATGAATCAACTGAAGTAACCAATAAGGACATGGCCGAAGGGATGCCTTTAGAGGAAGGAAACGCTGATATAGAAATAGGTCAAGAAACGTCAAAGGAACTGTCTGATGGAAATTCCCCGACAGAAGATGACTCACAAACTGCTACAGGATCAGATGAAACTGTAGAAACAGAGCCACCGTCTGTAAAAAGTGAACCTGATCCGGAATACATGAACGTGCTTAAATCGGTGGAACAGCATTTGTCAACTTTGAAGGAGTTGTTTACAGGGCAGATCGCACGCAACCAAAACCAAAAACAGATGTTCGATTCTATCTATCGTGAAATGAAGGAGTATAAGGAGAATTCACTTCTGGATACATATCAGAAACCTGTGATCCATAATCTCATTCAATTCTACGATAACTATGTAAAGGTAAAAACCCAGCTGGACGGTATAAGTGCAACACTCGAATCATTTGCCCCCTTGTTTGAAAATACTTCAGATAAAAAGTTGAATAAACTTCTATTGAAAGAAATGGGTGACGATATGCCGCAGGTTTGGACGAATTTGAAAAAAGCACTGTCTGAATTTCGCAATAACATGGAAAATGTCCATATTGAATTGGAAGAGGTGTTGTATCGTATGGATGTAGAGCCTTACGAGCAGCAAACGGAACATCTAAAGAAACTTGATCGGAAATTGCACAAGACTATCAAAACAATACCGACCGATGACCCCGATCGACATGAAAGCGTGGCAGAAGTTCGAAAAATTGGGTTCTATTGGCGTGAGAAGGTATTCCGTCCTGAAGAGGTAGATATTTTTCGCTACACATTTCCCGCGGATGAAGAATCCGATGGAACACCAATTGAAAAAACAGGTGACAAAAACTCTATAGAAGAAAGAGGAGATAATACAGATGGGTAAAGTTGTTGGAATAGATTTAGGAACGACATTTTCCGCGATTGCGTATGTCAATGACCATGCACAGGAGGAGATTATCCAGAATGCAGAAAGCGAGCGAATCACACCATCGGTGATTATGTTTGAGGACGATATTGTCACTGTTGGAAAAATTGCGAAGCAGAATGCAAGTGCGGTGCCCGAAAGCATTGTGGAGTTCGTCAAACGCGAGATGGGTAAACCGAAAGGCACTTCTGAAGGTGAATATTCACGTGAATTTAATGGTAAAGAGTATTCAGCTGAAGAACTCTCCGCTCTGATTCTGCAGAAGCTCAAACAGGATGCTGAAGCAGAGCTTAATGAAGAAGTTACGGATGCGGTTATTACTGTCCCAGCTTATTTCAAGGACGCAGAACGCGAGGCGACACGAAATGCTGGAAAAATTGCAGGATTAAACGTTTTGCAAGTAGTGAATGAACCGACCGCTGCTGCACTTGCTTACGGAATTGATCAACACGGTAGCGATCAGACTGTATTCGTATTTGACCTTGGTGGAGGAACGTTCGATGTAACCATCATGAGGGTTTCTGGATCTGAGTTAGAGATGATTGCGACAAACGGAGACCACATGCTCGGGGGTAAGGATTGGGACGATAAGATTATCACGTATGTTGCAGAAATATTTCAAAATGAACACGGTGTAAATCCGTTGCACGACCTTCATGCGTATCAGGATATCCAATTGAGTGCAATTAGTGCGAAAGAGTCTCTATCACAACGACAAAAAGCGCGTATCAGATGTAGCCATGATGGAAAGAGTAGCAATGTTGAAGTAACACGGGAAAAATTTGAAGAACTCACTGCCGATTTGGTCGGAAGGTGTAGTTCCCTTTGTGATGTTGTTCTTGATGAAGCTGGGATGACGTGGGATAATATTGATACGGTGTTAATGGTCGGTGGTTCAACACGCATGCCGATGGTGCAAGAGATGGTTACGGAAATTAGCGGCAAAGATATTAATCCACGGGAAGTAAATCCTGATGATGCTGTTGCCCTTGGTGCAGCAATCCAGGGTACACTCCGCCAGCTTCAGGAAGTGGTAATTGACGGTATAGATGATACAACAAAGGAAGAAGATATCGCTACTGCTGTCAAGGAACGGTTCATTGCTCCAAGCGGAGATTTGGCAATAACGGTAACTGACGGTGCAACGCACAATCTTGGACTTGTGGTGTATGAATCCGCAGATGGTGAGGGAGCCATTCACGTGATGATTGCCAAAATGACACCCGTACCCTGTGAGGTAGAAGATAGGTTCGGAACACTCGTAGAAAACCAGACTTCACTACTCGTTGAGGTTATCCAAGGTCTTGAACAAGATCAAGAGGAAGATGAATTAATCAAATTTGAGAATCACAAGTTAGGTGAATGCCGTCTCGACTTGCCTTCGGGTCTACCGCAGGGGGCACCTGTTGATGTTACCTACAAGTATAACCTGGATCAAACGCTTGAAGTAACTGCAGAGGGACCGGATGGACAGACAGCAATTGTAACTATTGATCGTCCAACACTTGATGAGGCTGAGGTCGCTGAAGCTACCCAGCACATGCAAAGTTTGGAAGTTGAATAGTAAAAATACCAGATCTTCATCAGGTATACCCCGGCGAAGCAATTCTGTTTAAACTTGTCTGAAGGTGTACCTACTTAGATTGTGCTCTCTACTTCAACAAGAATGGGTATTGGGCCATACGCACGATAAAAGGTAAGGAGAATTTATATAGAATGGAAAACTATTTTGAAGTACTTGAACTCTCAATTGATGAAATCCAAGCTCAAGATGAGGCAACTATAAAAAGGACTGTTGAGGCTGCGCACAAAAGGCTCTATGCGTTCACGATAGGTCCGTATGCGAATGTGCCGCGTCCGGATGGAAGAACCCAAGCGTGGTGGCAGAACATTCTGAATAGCGCACGGGATACATTGTTAGACCCGCAGAGTCGGCAAGAACACATTGCACAACTGACACCTGAACCGGTCATCGATCCTGAACCGGATCCCCATTACGACCCGCTGCCGCGTCAACAAAGCACGCGCACCATCGTAAAATTCCGAAACGGAGATGAAGCCACCAGCATTCCACAGTTAGCCACCCTAATGGAAAAGAATGCCAGTGAAGCCACCGATATACTCTATCAAGGTTATCTGGAACAGGGTCTGGCAGGAGCAGGAGAAACTCCCCTTGCCCAGGCGGCAAATGCAGTCACCCATCAATTTTCAAGTGATAGTGATCGTTCTATGGGACTGGTAGCGATGGTAGCAATACTTCGCGAAAAAATAAAGTTTAAGCAGGGCATTGAAGCAAGCACTGCAAAAGAACTTGCACGTTCGATTGACCAAAACTGGGAGGAAGCAAAAATACTTCTCTATAGCGGTTTCATCGCACTTTGGCTACAACACACAAACCAAGAAAAAATCGCCGGCACTGTTCAAGAGGTTGTGAATACTTATCAGGACGATCAAAACATCGGATTAGAAGAACTCGTCCAAAGACTTGATCCGCAGATCGGAAAGCCGGAGCCTGAAGTTAGCCAACAAGATATAGATTTCGGAACTATAAATGCTAACAGTCAACAGACGACACAATTTAAAATAAAAAATGTTGGTCGTGGGTTTCTATTCGGTGAAGCTCAGATAGAAGATGGCTTACCCGGTCTTCAGATTTCAGATACGATAGTATATGGAAATGGTGTTGTTACCATTGAACTTAACGCAAAAGTACTGAAAGCCAAACAGAAACATCACGCTAACCTCGTAGTCAATACTAACGGTGGAAAAATAAATATACCGATTTCATGTTATGTTGATAACCCAATTCAACAAGCAGTCCAACGCATTGCAATCAGCGGAGTTTCTGTAGCTGCGATTGCCGTTGTCGCTCGTTTAATCGTTGAACAAGTCGCAACTTCTGGGTGGTTAGCAACGCATTTGGCTGGTGAAGGTTTTATAGGATGGGAACATTATTGGCAGTGGGTAGAATGGTTTAAGTGGCCATGGTTTGAATGGAGAGTCTTTACTCTGGGTGGACCGGGGACAGGTTTAGGGTTTGTAATTGCCTTTACCTTACTCGGGATAGGTATATTTGGTTATTGGTACTTTTTCTTTAAGAAAAAAATAATGTCCTGATGACACATCGTATTTGTTCGAATAAACCTTTGCATCTATTCTTGTTTTAAGGAGGTAATTACATGTTAAAACAATTTATTATCGGTGTTCTTAGTTCTGCGACTGCACACAAACTCTTTCGCCTGTCCACAAACAATGGGAAGTCTCGTGGCGGAGGTTGCCTTCTACGCATTGTTGCTATACTTATCTTCATCGGTTTGTTGTTTTGGGCTCTCGGTTATGGAATAGTCTGGGCTACAACAGGTATACCGATCTCATTATATGCGGGGTTAAAGTTTCTTACTACAAACTTTTTTACTGCACTGGATAAACTTTTTTACCCTGGATTCAACGCACCAGCTTCTGCAGTTTGGGGCTTTTGGGGACTTATCAGTGGTGCTGCAATTCAAGGGTTCCAAGAAATGCGGAGGTATGGACGGAAAGGACAAGGATTATTGGTTGCGCTTACACCCTTACTATTATTAGGACTAATTAACACAGTTAAAGGCATCAATCCACCAGAAGCGGCATCATATTTGACGCCGCTCACGCAAGAAAAACAAACAACAACTCAACCAACACAGAAACCTGTAGAGACCACAACGACTAAGCAACCTACAACTGATACTAAGCAAAAGTCGACCACCACGCGGACGAAACCAGCAATCACTACAACAAGGCAAGCTGCAACTGAAACCGAGAAAAACTCGCCCACGCGTAGGACACCAGTGCGCGCAACGAAACGACGGGATTCTACATCTCCGATACCCATCAAACCTAAAGAACCGAGCAGTGTTTCTACACAGCAGAATACAGTGAAAACACCTGCTGTGGTGCCAAAGCTGTCAACTCCTTCAGCACCGGTGAATATGGTTTTGATCCCAACTGGAGAATTTCAAATGGGCAGTATTGAAAGCGATGATGAAAAGCCAGTGCATGCAGTCTATACAGATGCATTCTATATGGACAAATACGAGGTGACGAATGCACAATATAAGGCGTTTCTCCATGCGAACCCACAGTGGCAAAAAGGCAGGATAGCATCAGAATATCACGATGGCGATTATCTAAAACATTGGAACGGAAACAATTATCCGAGTGGAAAAGCGAACCATCCGGTTACTTTCGTGAGTTGGTATGCTGCGATGGCGTATGCAAAGTGGGCAGGAAAGCGATTGCCGACAGAAGCAGAATGGGAGAAGGCAGCGCGCGGCGCGTTAGTTAATAAAAAATACCCGTGGGGGGATAATATTGATACCACCAAGGCAAACTACAACAAGGAAATTGGTGATACCATAATTGTAGGTAAATATACACCAAACGGCTACGGTTTGTATGACATGGCAGGGAACGTGATGGAATGGTGTCTTGATTTATATGATCCGGACTCCTATCGGAGTGCCTCGCGCAGAAATCCGATCGCTGGAGGAACTATCTTAAACATAACAACGAACACTTCTAAAGTGACAACACCGCGTGTATTGCGTGGGGGTTCCTGGAGTATGCTCTCACAAGCTGTGCGCGTAGCTGATCGCACAAAAGGGGATCCAAGACTCTCATTCTTTGGTGCTGGATTTCGGTGTGTGAAGACGACAACGTCTTTAGGGGAAGAATAGTTTTTTCAATAATATCAAAGGAAAATAGGATGATTGCTATGAAGAATTTGGGGTTTTTGAGCATGCTAAAACTAATTGTAGTTACTTCACTCATTCTGACTAGTTGCAGTGGCAAACACAGTGAATTCATGGATAGGGCACAAGCGAACTATTGGAATAAGGATTACAATGCTGCCTTACGCGATACTGTATCGGCATTGCAGTATAATCCAAATTATGAAAAGGCACAGACTTACGTCAAGGCATTCTTTGACACCGCTGTGCGAGTCCATCAAGAAAATATAAATACCCTTGAAAACAATTCGAATAGGTTTAAATGGGATCAGCTCATGGTAGAGTATGAAGGTCTTATTGAGGTCAATTCACTGGTGAAAAGTCTGCCACCCTTGACAAATAAGAAGACATCACAACCAATTACTTTTGACATAAAACATTACACTGCGGAATTGAACAATGCTGCCAAAAAAGCTGCTGAAGCACATTATCAAGAGGGAATTCACCTTGCGGAATTATTCGATGATCCCGATACGCAGAAACGCGCAGCGAAAGAATTCAAGATAGTTGAGGAATTCATTGTCGGCTATAAAGATACCCAAAACCGATATGAACATTCCAGAAGTGCCGGTGTTAAGAGAATCGCAATCCTAACGTTTGAAGATAAAACTGGAAAAAGGCGTATCTACGGTGCTCTATCAGAGACAATCACCGACAAAATCATCAGTAGTATCCTTAACGATTCAGAAGCAACTGAATTCCTAACAATTGTTTCCCGAAATCACCTTCAACAGGTTATTGCTGAACAAGACTTAAATCTTGCAGACTTACTGGATAGACGTACAGTTGCCGGTTTAGGCAATGTGCTCGGTGTACACGAAATCGTTGTCGGGCAGATTACCCAAATTATCTACATACCTCCAGAAACCAAACTGACAACATTAAATCGAAAAAAAACAGTCCGTAAGAAAACAGGAACAGAGAGATACGTTGATAAGAATGGGAATGTTAAAACCAGACCGAAATATTCTGATGTAACTCTCACAGCGAAACTCCTACATTATGAACTAAAATCTTCTATTTCAATAATCGGTTCATACAAAATCCTTGACGCGCAAACTGCTGAACTCAAAAAAGCGGATAATTTTAATACAGCACATGATTTTATAGCGGAATGGGGGAGTTTTACAGGGAACGAAGAAGCATTAACAAGAGATGACCATATCTTAGTAGCGCGCGAAAAAGAAAAGACACCGATACAAGAAGCTATGGTACTTGATGCTGCGAATAAATTGGCTGATGAACTTGCAGAAGCACTAAAAATGTACGTGCGATGATCTTAAACCATTATCATTCCGAGTGGGTGATGTAAAAAACACCCTATACCAACGGAGACTATCTGATTACCTACCGAAAATGATTATCAAGATCATAAAATGACGGCACAAGGATTTCAGTTGGTCGACTGAACATTATAATCATAGGAATTTCTATGCAATTCAAACATTTATGTGTGAAGAGAATTTCTCTCCCTTCTGTTTTGGTCATGACCATTCTTTTCCTCATTACAATCCTTAGTTGCGGTTCAGATACTGGGTACAATTCAGATACTGAGGACAGGGAGATTGTTGAACCGGGTCCGATCACCCCTCCAGTCCATTTCAGAGATGCTGTCCCAGAAACCAACAATACAATTTATCCTGATCAACCTATTGCTATATATTTTACTGCCTTACCAGAAAACTTAACTGTGGCACCCGGCAAGATTGATAATTCGGAATTCCCAATCAAAATATCAGGCCCGTTTCCCCTCGGAGATATAAGTATAGAACTGACTTGGGCAGATGGCAACCATACGCTGAACTATACAGTTATTCCAGTAAACATGGTAATGATTCGCAGCGGCGAGTTTCAGATGGGAAGCGATTCGGAAATTGCTGCTGAAGATGAACGACCTGTCCATACTGTTTTTGTGGACTCCTTCTACATAGACATTTATGAGGTAACTGTAGGGCAATACAAGCAGTTCGTTCAAGAAACGGGGTATAACGAACCTGATTGGGGGAAAGTAGCCTTATATGCCCCAACAGATCTGCGCCCGATTGTTTTTGTGAGTTGGCACGATGCAATGGCTTATGCGAAATGGGCAGGTAAACGCCTACCGACCGAAGCTGAATGGGAGAAAGCAGCACGCGGCGGACATATCCAGCAGACTTATCCCTGGGGTAACCTTGCACCAACCGGAAAGCAGTGCAATTTCGCTGATAAAAATCTTGCACAGCATTGGTGGGCAGATAAAAATGCAGATGATGGCTACACATTTACCGCCCCAGTTGGTCTTTATATTAGTCGTTATCCTGAAAACGACTACGGTTTATACGATATGAGCGGGAACGTGTCGGAGTGGTGCCTTGACGAATATGATGAAAGTTTTTATATTGTTTCTCCACCTGAAAATCCGATTTCGGGAAAATACACAATAGCAGCGATACTCCAAAACTTTAAGACTGTTCAATCAAATCGGGTGTTACGTGGTGGATCTTGGTTGGTTAATTCTAACGGTGTACGGAATGCTGTCCGATTTAGGCTCCCACCATCCAGTCAAAATAACAGTGTCGGTTTCCGGTGTGTGAAGGATTTACCATTTTAGATAAGTTAGATTTATTACGCTAATTTGAAGGAGATTATCCATATCACTATGCAACTGAAACATTACCTGTTAGTCCTTATCATGTTATTGAATTTTGTACCGCTGAGTTTTGCCCAAGAAGCGCGACCTATAGTGAAGTTGATCTACTTCCATCCAAGAGACCGTGGACCACAGCCTGACATAAACGGAAAGATGGATAGGTTGATAAAAGACGTCCAGCAATTCTATGCAGACCAAATGGAAACGCACGGGTTTGGTAGAAAAACCTTTCTGTTTGAAACTGATGCGCGCGGAAAAGCAGTGGTGCATCGTGTGATCGGACAGCACACTGATAAATACTATAATAATTTACTTGACACATGGGATATCTGGGAAGAAATTGAGAATCAGTTTGATATGTCAAGAAATTACTATCTCATTGCGATAGATATAAGAAGAGTTGAATCTCGTGGACGTAGTGTGTGTGGTATCGGTGGAGAACGGGGAAGTGCTAAAGGAAGAGTCCTTATCCCCGCGTCAGGTTCCTGTTATAATGTTAAGACAGCTGCACATGAGCTCGGACATGCTTTTGGTTTGCAACACGACTTCCGTGACAATTCCTATATCATGAGCTACGGAGGTAGCGTGAGAAACCACATATCAAAGTGTTTCTCAGAATGGTTGGATGTCCACCGTGCCTTTAATGCTGCCCAACCGACTGCCAATACCCGTACAAAAGTTGAAATGCTCCCACCGAGTCTCGCTGCTCCCCCTAATGCTATACGTCTCCGTTTTAAAGCCTCTGATCCGGATGGCCTCCATCAAGTGCAGCTTCTCACCCCGACACTTACAGGTGTAGCTCAAGGATCTGATGAATTGCTTAGTTGCCAAGCGTTATACGGAAGAACCAGCACCACCGTTGAATTTGTTACCACTTTGTCACCGATAAATACATTTGTCTCTCTTCAAGTTATTGATATAAACGGAAATTTTTCGTGGCGAGAGGTTTATCGGATTGATGTTTCCCATCTGCTGCCCCCTCCTGAAGTTGTGTCAATTCCGGATCCACATTTGGCAGCAGCAATACGGGAATCTATCAATTTGGACCCGAACGATGCGATTACAACGCACACAATGCAAACTTTCAAGAGATTTGCTGCCCCTGATCGTAAAATTACAGACCTCACCGGACTTGAATACGCGCACAACTTAACATACTTGTCTCTTAGTGCCAACAGTATCACCGATGTGTCCCCCCTGGTTGAACTTACACAACTGAGAGCGATACATCTAAGGCGCAACAATATCACCGATATAGCACATTTTGCAGAATTCACACAACTGAAAACCCTGAATATTGCTGCCAACAGTATCAGCGATGTGTCCCCCCTGGCAGAACTTACACAACTAAAAACATTGGATCTTGGTCAAAATAACAGTATCGTTGATGTGGCACCCCTGACAGAACTCACACAACTGATAACGTTAAATCTTAGATCGAACAAGATCACCGATGTGTCCCCCCTGGCAGGACTTACTCAACTTACAACGTTGGATCTTGGTGGCAACAGGATTGCCGATGTGTCCCC
>CAZURU010000031.1:0-2666 GCA_964623585.1 uncultured bacterium | reverse complement strand
TTACTCAACTTACAACGTTGGATCTTGGTGGCAACAGGATTGCCGATGTGTCCCCCCTGGCAGGACTTACTCAACTTACAACGTTGGATCTTGGTGGCAACAGGATTGCCGATGTGTCCCCTCTGACAGAACTTACACTACTGAAAACGTTGAATCTTTGGGGTAACTCGCTGAGTTATGACTCCATCAATATCTATATTCCTGCTTTAAAAGCAAAAGGTGTTGAGATAAAGTTTGATAATATTGCACATCCAGTGGTCCAGAAAATCTCAGGAGATAATCAAGAAGTCTTTGCAGGAAAAGCCCCATCATCTCCATTTGCTGTGAAAGTGATAGATAAAAAAGGTAAACCTATGCAAGGTGTATCTGTCACTTTTACTGTCAACGTCGGAGATAAAACAATTTCGGATAAAACTACGACCACCAATGCAAATGGGCACGCACAAACAACGCTTACACTCGGGTGGACACCCGGTATCAATACGGTTCACGCATCCGTAGAGGGGATACGTTCAGAGGCGATCTTTACCGCTACCGTTATTTTACCGGAAAACCGTATTGCAGCCGATGTCAATGCTGATGCAGTCGTAGATATTGAGGACCTTGTCCTTGTTGCAGCAACAATTGGTATGACCCCACCTGAAGGCATCTTACCAAATACTGATGTAAACGGAGATGGTATCGTCAATAAAGAAGATATAACATTAGTGCTTGCAGCATTAGAAGCCGCACTTGGCTCGCCTGCATCTGTATGGACAACAGCGAATTTACAAGGATGGATAGATAAAGCGAAGCAACATAACATCAGCGATCCAACCTACCGAAAGGGTATTGCTGTACTTGAGCAACTTTTGGCAACATTGACACAAGCAGAAATAATTCCAGAGAAAACTGCCTTGTTACCCAACTATCCGAACCCGTTCAACCCAGAGACCTGGATACCGTATCAGTTAGCAAAACCTGCAGATGTGAGTATATCCATCTATGCTGCAGATGGTCAATTGGTGCAAAGGCTTGAATTAGGTCACCAACCTGTTGGTGTATATCACCATCGTAGCCGTGCAGCCTATTGGGATGGCAAGAACGCGTTGGGTGAACCCATCGCAAGCGGTGTCTATTTCTACACCCTCACCGCAGGGGAGTTTACGGCTACACGAAAAATGTTAATCCGAAAATAAGACTTTATTAGAGGGTATTTTATGCAATTCAAACATATCTTTCTTACGATACCTATTTTTTTCAGTTTTTTGGGGTTTAGTTTTGCCCAGCAACAACCCGTTGTGTTACGGCACGGACGTTCCGTTCAAACAGTGAAGTTTTCACCTGTAGACAACTCACTGCTTGCAAGTGCCGGTAACGACAACACCATCAAATTATGGAATTTGCAGAACAACACCATCAGAACAACGCTTAGAGGACATAATAGAGTAATTAATTCAGTGGCATTTTCCCCGGATGGACAACTTCTTGCCAGTGGCAGCGATGATTGGTCTTGCAGATTGTGGAATGTCGTGACTGGATCACAAATCGCAACTCTTGAACATATTATTGGTCGAAATCGGACGCAAGTCAAGGAGGTGGCATTCTCACCCGATGGAGTACTCCTTGCTACAGCAGGTGTGGATGTAAAACTCTGGGAAATCAGCACGCAAAACGAAATCGAGACGCTGCAACACAACGAGTGGGTCGTGGCGTTAGCGTTCTCTCCAAGTGGAGAGCTGCTTGCAACCGGAGATAATCAGGGGCGTGTAAAGATTTGGAACATTCAAGAGCGAAAAGTTATCGCACAACTTGAAGGAGACCCAGCGCGGGTTGATACACTCGTTTTTTCTCCTGATGGCAGAACCCTGGCAAGTGCTGGTTATCACGGGTTGATCAAAATCTGGGCTGTTTCCGATTGGGCACTCATTGGCACCCTCCAGAATAGAGGAACGGCGTATACCCTCGATTTCTCCCTTGATGGGAAAGCACTCGCCAGTACGGGACAAATAGGGGTAACCTTGTGGTCTGTCGAAAGTGGGGAGGAAATCACGACCTTGACAGGACATTCGACGTGGGTGCGCGGGGTTGCTTTCTCACCTGATGGCAGACTCCTCGCCAGTGGTGGAGACGATGGTGATGTGCGTATCCAGAATGTAGAATCCTATCTGCAGACGTTGCAGCGACGTGAAATGGTGCGCCTAATCTACTTTCTCCCGATTAACCGCACCGCACAAGCGGATATTGACGCGAAATTGGATACCTTGATTAGAGATGTCCAACAATTTTACGCTGAAGAGATGCAACGGCACGGATTCGACAGGAAAACTTTCACATTTGAGACCGATGCCGCCGGTAAAGCGATCGTGCATCATGTGAACGGACGATTCACGGATAGGCATTACGATCATCAGACTTTTGATAAAATTATGGAAGAAATTGAGGACCATTTCGATATATCCAAAAATATCTACCTCATCTCCGTAGATACAAGCAGTGAAAGAATCGATACTCACTCGTGTGGGATTGGTGGTCTCCATGGCACTGTCGGTGGAAAGGCAATTATTCCCGCTTCCGGTAACTGTTTTGTTGGAGATACTGGTATTGTGGTTGCAGCACATGAGCTCGGCCATGCATTCGGTTTAGATCACGATTTTCGCAACAATGCATATCTCATGTCTTACGGA
>CAZURU010000030.1:16064-22124 GCA_964623585.1 uncultured bacterium | reverse complement strand
CGTCTACCCAGACTTCGCGTTTCCAGATTGGAACAATCTGTTTTAGACGGTCCATTGCATATTTACATGCTTCAAAACCATCTTTTCGGTGAGGAGAGGCGACACCCACTGCGACACTAACCTCACCAATTTCGAGTTTTCCGACACGGTGAATTATAGCAACGCGTTTGATCCCCCATTTTTCTAATATCTCTTGCCCGATTTCTGACATTTTTTTTTCTGCCATCGGTTCATAAGCATTATATTCAAGGTGTTTGACTTGCCGCCCATCGGTATTATTCCGAACTGTTCCAAGAAACAGGACTACAGCACCTGCCTCAGGAGATTCTACAACTTCGCGCACGTGAGCTTCTGTTATAGTTTCATCAGTGATTTTAAACATTCTTACCCCCTGTGACGGGTGGTATCAATGCCACCTCATCTCCTTCTGACAATTCAGTGTCTTCTGTGGCATATTCCCAGTTAACTGACATCTGCATCACTTCGTAAAACTCGGCTATCTCTGGCCATTCTTCCTCAAGTCTTTTCAATATCGTTTGGACAGTAGCACCATCTGGAAGTTGCATCTCTTCCTGAGATCTTTCTAACATCTCATGACACACAGCAAAGTATTTTACAGTTACATTCATAAGAACTCCTTCATGGATTAGAAATCTGTAGAATCATAGTTTTTAAAAGAGTATAGCACAATGGGATGATAGTGTCAAATTTTGTTATTGCTTTATGAACGTTTTTTTGATAGAATATTTGTAGTATAATTGAAAAGGAACGGTGGATAAATGGATAGTTTAGTCGTAAAAGGCATAAGATTTCATGGTCATCACGGTGTCATTGAAGAAGAGAGAAAAATTGGAGGGCACTATGAAGTGGATGTGACGCTATATTTATCGCTTACGAAGGCAGGAAAATACGATACTCTTGCAGATACAATTGACTATGAAAGTGTTGTCAACTTGCTAATTGACATTGCCACAAAAGAGAAGTTTAAACTCATTGAAGCATTGGCAGAAAAGATAGTAGCTGAGATATTGATCAGATTTGATATAGAAGCTATCCGCCTTACGATAAAAAAACTTAAACCTCCGATCCATAATCCTATTACCTATTTTGCTGTTGAGATTTATCGAGAAAAGGAGTGATAATGCGATTTTTACTTCGAATATGTGTTGTTCTCATCCTGTTTTTTATCATTTCTGCCGTTTCTATAGAGAAAAGGGCAGATGCAGCAGGAAAGAAAACACAACTCTATTCAGATATTTCTCCGGGTTTAAATATATATCGATATGATTGGGACCTTGAAACTTGTGTGCTTTATGTTGCAGAAATGTCTCGTGATGAACCGTCACTAAAGTTTGAAGTATCTCTTGCGAATTCACAAGTCCTTGGTAAGGAAACTGTGCGTTCTATGGCAATGCGTAGGACAGAAGATGGTGACCGAAAGGTTGTTGTTGCAGTAAACGGAGGCTTTGGCGTGCTTGGAGATATGCGGGGATATGGTGGGGTTCTGGAGAATATCTATATACAAGATGGTGAACTCATCACACAACCGACTGATAACGATGCATGTTTCGGTGTTACAGAATCTGGAGAATTCATCAGTACTCCGGTTAAGTTGAAAGCAAGCATAAAGATCGGGGACCATACATTACAAATTGGATGCATAAACCAACGAAGACTCGATGGGTGTCAAATAACACTCTATACACCGCGCTTTGGAGATTCGACACGCACCAACCGTCGCAGGGGTAAAGAGATAAGACTCAGCGGACTTAAACTGCCGATTTCGCCACTCTACGCTAATGATTACAACGTGGACACTGTTTCAACTAATGGCAACAGTTCTATACCAGAAGATGGACTCATACTGTGGATAAGTTCACAGATAAAAGAACCGGCAGTATCAGCGTTTAAACAGAATGCCAGCGGCACTATCCATGTCTCATTGGACCCGCCAGGGTGGAATGATGTCCGTCATGCGATTGGTGGACGTATACGTCTTCTCAAAAATGGGAAGATAAATCAAGAACTTGTGGATTTACATAAGAAAAATCTGGATAAACATGTCCCAGGAAAACGGAATCAGTTCTTAAACTTAAGCCATGAACCCCGAACTGCCCTGGGATACAATGAAGATACGCTTTATTTAGCTGTAGCAGATGGCAGACAACCCAAATACAGTACAGGACTAACGCTATATGAGCTTGCGAGTATCCTAATTGAGCTTGGCGCAACTGAAGCAATAAATCTTGATGGAGGATCCTCAAGTACTTTTGTCGTAAATGATCAAGTTGTAAATAAACCTTCTGGAAAGAAGGAACGAGAAGTGCTGAATGCGGTTTTTATAACGATGGACGCAGATTAGTTAGTATATTGGAGGAGAACTTTGAAAACTTATCTATCACTTTTGTTTATTTTGATACTTGTTGTTAATGTCTCTGACATTCAGACTGACGAGGAGACACCAAAATTACTAAAAGTCGTCCCTCTATCACAAACTGCTATTCAACTTCAATTTGACAATACACTTGAAGCTGAAACTGTAGAAAACAGTGAAATATATAGGATTGAGCCAAAAATTGAGGTAGAATTAGCATTATTGGATAGTAGACAGAACCGTGTGATGCTATTGACTTCGCAACTTGAGATAGAGAAGTCTTACAGTCTCAGCATTCAGAATACACAAACAAAAATAGACTTTAGTCTCCCATCAGAAAATGAGATTACATTTGGAGAGGGAGAATTAGTTACATTCTCAGGCGGACTACAGGATACGAGTCTAATAGTCAACAAAGACCGGAAAACCCGTAATTACAACGCAGGTGCTGAAACAACCCTCTTATGTAATCCTATAGGTAGTGTTTTCTTCGTTGCATTTGATCTATATGATGCATTTGAAGATATGGGTATCAGAGTTCCTGAACAAGTATTAGACGTATCAATCAGTCTAAATGTTGCGAAAACTGACCCTGATATTGAACAGATAGTAATACTACGTAGAGTATTGCTACCCTGGAAGGAAGGCAGAGGCACATCAGATAAGGCGCAAGAGAATGAACTGACTTACAACAGTCCGCTTCATCGCAACCTACCGTGGAACAAATCCCCAGCACAGGCTATGCTTAGGGGAATAGATGGGAATAGAGAAAGCGATTACAACGGTTCTGAGGATGTTGCACACAGAATCGATGGTGAATTTAAAGTCAAAGAACAAGGCAAACATTTTACATTTAAAAGTGATCTAATTACAGATGCGGTTCGCTTCTGGGTTAAGAATCCTGACTACAACTACGGTTATCTGTTTGCGCTGCGCGAGGGTGCCACACCTATAGTCTTTACGTCTAAAGAGAGTAGAGACGAGAATCTTCGTCCAAAATTGACAATCCGTTACCAGACAAGGACAAGTTCTGAAGAGAAGTGAAGGAAACAGTACTGTTTTTACCTATCATCATATTGTTGCTGCAACCTGATTGCATGAAGATATTGTTCTTCAAATCTCGGCACCCCTTTAGCACGTTTGAGAAATGTTTTTAGATTCCGATTCATCATGACGAAATCTTTTTTTTTCAGATAAGCAGATGCAAGGCGATAATATGCCTCTATTTCATCTGGGTCAAGAGATAAGCCTTTTTGGTATGCAATTATTGCAGCGTCGTTGTTTGAAGTTTCTTCATGCGCGAGTCCTAAATTAAAATAAACGGTGGCATCACCACCATCAAGTTCTATACCTGCTTCATAGTATTCAATAGCATCATTATAGCGTTCTTGGTGGAGATAGGCATCGGCAAGATTGTAATAGGTGTCAACAAACGTTGGATCGATCTCAATTGCCTTTTGGAATGCCACTAATGCTTCGGGGAATCTATCGGATAGATCGTAGGCAAAGCCGAGGTTATTGTAAAAAGCAGGATTTTGAGGGTCTATTTCAAGGGCAGCCATAAACATCTCTATAGCAAGGAGAAAGAATCGTTGGTCAATGTAGACTAACCCGAGGTTGTTATAGGCATGTTGGTGTCTGTCGTCAAGTGAAATTGCTGTCTGGAAAGACTCTGTTGCTTTTTCTAATTCGCCAAGTTTGTGATATGTTTTTCCTAACTCTATGTACCCTTCAGGGTCAATTGGGTTCAGTACTTGTCCCATCTCAAGTTTCATTGCTTCGCGTTGAAGTTCTCTACGTTTGCGTTCCGCTTCATCTGCAGCAGGACAACCACTTAGAATAAATTGCACTATTATTACGATTACAATACCGAGAGTTCGTAACATTGCCATCCAAAAATTAATCAGACACATATAATGAGGAGTATTACTTTGATGATTATAGACACACATACGCATTTCTATGACCCCACTCGACCTGAAGGTGTACCGTGGCCGAATCCCGATGATGATCTTCTATACCGAAAGGTAATGCCAACAGACTACAAGAGACTTGCTGTTCCTGAAGGTGTTACAGGAACTGTCGTTGTTGAAGCAAGTCGCTGGATAGAAGATAACCAGTGGATACTTGATCTTGCTGCTAAAGATGACTTCATCATCGGACTTGTTGGGAATATTGACCCTTATGATGCTGACTTTGAAAAGTATCTAAATCGGTTTTCTGCCAACCCGTTATTCAGAGGAATCCGTATTGGAAGTGGTCATCTACGATCACTCGGTGATACTGGCTTCATGAAGAGTATTGAGAAACTGGCTCAGAAGGGGTTGACGTTAGACCTTCTAATTAACCCTGATGCGTTAAAACAAGTTCCTGCCTTAGTTGAACACACGCCAACAATGCAAGTTGTTATCAATCATATTGCGGGAGTGCGGGTTGACGGTAACGCTCCAGATTCAGACTGGATAACAGCAATTCAAGAAGCTGCGCGTTATCCTAATGTCTTTTGTAAGGTTTCCGGTTTAGCAGAACATACGGGACAGAAACCTGCTCCAGACGATGTTGCCTTCTACACACCGACGATTGATGTTCTATGGAAAGCGTTCGGTGAAGACAGACTTATCTATGGAAGCAATTGGCCCGTATCGGAACGTTTCGCAGAGTATAAAGTCGTCCAAAAAATAGTGCATGATTACTTCAGTGCCAAAGGCGATGCAGCAAAAGAGAAATATTTCTGGAAGAATGCTAAAGAAGCTTACCAATTATCTGTCAAATAATCTGGCTAATTATCTGGTTAATCTACCCATCGCATAAATTCATCTGCTGATTTGCGGTGGGGATCCTTAATTTCTGCTGGATAACCGGTATAGAAGAATCCGATAATGTATTCTTCAGATGAATCTATACCGAGTAGTTTATAGGTTGCTTCCTCCAACGTGATGCTACCGGTGCTCCATTGCATTCCGATACCAGCATCCCAAGCTGCCAGCTGTATGTTTTGCATGGCACAACAGGTAGCTGCATAATCTTCGCGTTGTCTTTGGTCATCTCCGTTTTGTATACAGGATACTGCAATGATAGTCGGTTTAGACATAAATTTTTCATAAGCCATTTGACCAATCTTTGCAAGATTCACTGCATCCACGTGATCTGGTGTATCCTCCATTTTTATATCACGGTATCTTTCGGCGAGCATCAGTTTAGTTTTTTCACCAATAAATGTAAATCGCCACGGTTCTGTGATATGATGGTTTGGTGCCCATATTCCGTAACTGAAGATCTGTTCAATTACGCCTTTTGGCACGGGTTCCTGTTTGAATTTGAAGACTGATCTTCTTGAAGTTATTGCATCTTTTACGTCCATAAAATTCTCCTGTGGAATTATAGTTCATTAGGTGATTGATTGCGCGCGACAGATCAATCAGCTATTCCCCATAAAAAGACTTAAAGTTTCTAATTTCAATGTTGGTAATTCTCATGCCTCACTCTCGATGATATCGATAAGTTTTATACTATCTATAAGGAGTAGATTTTTCCGGATGGGATGTGTTCTTTCATGCAAGTACTCAAAAATATCCCTTAACGCAGACATTTTATCTCCTTGAATATCTTTAAGTTCTAACAACTGCTCGGCGAATAGCGTTTGGAAAAAGTATATATCACCCCGATGGAGTTCATCAGGTAAATAG
>CAZURU010000030.1:13758-16054 GCA_964623585.1 uncultured bacterium | reverse complement strand
ATAGAGTTCATAGGCTAACCCGTTAAGGATATTTTCGAAATATTCAACCATCAGTGCGTCGCGGGTGTATTTTAAATCTTCTCTGTTTACCGTAGGTTGTTTCTTGAGATAAAGCATGTATTCAACAAGTTTGCTTATCAATGTCTTCTGTTCTGGCTTCATATCTGGGATCGGAATTTGTAAGACTTTTTGAGGCGTGAATTTTAAAGACGGTCCCCGTATCTTTGTTTCAGTCCGCGCATAGATCCATGAAACCGCTCTGGTGTTCAGCACACCAAGAATCCACAATTCACTTGTGGGTAATAGAAATGCGGGACTTCCGACACAGTATCCTTCATCATCAAAAGCGAATGCTGTTTCACTCGCCATATTTGCATAGATACACTTCGGTTGTGTGAATCGCGTTATATCCTTTGAAGCTGTTTGGATCTCATACCATTCCTGTTGTCCCGATCTCTTTTCCAACGCGTCACGGAACTTTGTCAAGTGTTTCTTGATAGCTGGATAAAAATTGATGTTTATTCCTCGGTATGTCCAGATAAGCCACTTATCTTGAACTTCTCTCCGTGCCTTGTCTGTCGGTTTCACTCGCCAACGTTGGATGTCGCGGGCCATTAGAAACGGCTTTAATATCTCTGCTGATGATGGGTCTCTGGCAAGGAGTGCATCCCGTGTCTTAAGGTGGACAATAAACGCTTCGTTATATCCTGTGATGATTCCACTCGACCGGTGATCTTGAAGATATTCGCTCAACGGTTTGCCAGCGTTTCGGAATTTATTAAGTAGATCCAACACTTCTGCGGATTCTTGGATTTTTTCCATCATGAGTCTCAATCTTTTTGTGTCATAGTAATTGGGTTTATAGTCTGTCTTGAATGTAGTGCGTCATTTACGTACATAAAATTCTTCTTATGAATTATAGTTTATTCGGTGGTTAGTTGCAAGATAGTAAAACCCACCTACTCTAATGCAGTCTTAAGGTTCTCTACTGCCTCAACGGTATCCTCAATTTCCTTTTTTGGTATATTTGCAATAGTAGCATGGCTTAGTGGGTTTAGAATACGACTCCGATATAGTTCAATATCGTTGATGAGTCCTTGAGTTAGCAACGTGGATGTCTGATTTTCAATTTTGATGGCATCCCAGAAATCCTGACTATCTTGTTTGTTTGGATTCCGGTGGTATTTGACAGGTAAATGTCTATTTGCACAGAATTCTTCTATCATCATTTCAAACGCTGTTCTGAGATAAATTGCACATGCTTTATAGTCGTTTGCTTCAAGATATTCCCTTGCCTTATCAAGATATGCCTTATCTTCCACATAAACAGGAATTTCATATTTGTCGGTTTGCCGAAAATAGAACTCAACTGCTTTCCACTTCCCACCGTGGGATGTTCGCTGTTTGACGATCTCATACCATGCCTTATCATAAGTCGTCAAAAAGATTTGGTAATCTGCAAAATACTCTTCTAAAATATCAAGTACTGGGAGGCGGTTTGACATATCCAAACCGATTAGCACATCATCTAACGCGATGATTTTGAGATCGCTTTCTGGTTGGAGTAAGATTGTTGAAAAATAAATGGCAATTGCAATCGCTGACAACTTTGCCTCATTTAGAAAGCGGTGATGCGCGGGAATGTCTTTGTCAAAGAATTCAACATTTAAGAGAATTTCCTGATTATCAACTGTCTTTTCAACTTGGTTATATGTTATCCCTTGAAAATCTAAGTTAAGGGCAACGTTGTGTCCAAATTTTCGAAGAATTTCAGAGGTATTCGTTTTCAACTCTGTTAATCGGTCTGCTAACTCACGGTTGAAATTCACTATTTGCTCCTCAAGGTCTGCAATTCGAGTCGTCGCGTCTCGGCGTGGGAAGGGAGGCTGAATACTCGTCCAATCTAATGCAAGAGTCCGATCCGTTTGGTCACTGATAGTGTTTGCTAAGAGATTATCAACCAGCAAACCGAACACATTCACGACCTTATCTTCACGATGCAAATAGTGCGTTTCCAATAGATCCTTGTAATCCAGGAAGCCTTTTGCTTTTGATGCCTGAGTAAGAAGTTGATCATTTGTCTCGTCCTTAACAGTCTCAGACCATTCATAAGTGTCCTGTTTCGACTGTGCATCAGTCCGAAGGTGCAATTTGATATATCCATCATCTGAGTTAAAGATGTTTTGGTGGGGTTTAAATTGGTGCTCTCCCTCACTGGATTCCAAGAATCTTCTCAACGCCTGATACAATGACGTTTTTCCACTACCATTCTCACCGTAAACAAGCAAATTCTTAC